>JBEKLJ010000124.1:0-10255 GCA_050010255.1 Bryobacteraceae bacterium | reverse complement strand
CTCGGCCGGCGTCCTCGATCCGTTACGGACCTCCGGGCGCCGGCCGTCGCGCGCCTTGTATCTGCGGCCCTCTCATCGCGCCTCGCTACGATCGTGGTGAAACATCCGGGCTAGAAATACTCGACATGGAAGGTCGTGAAGCCCTCGAGGGACGCCTCCATCTCCTCGACGCCGCGCACATCCGACATCCGCGGTCCTTTCCAGAGATGCCCCGCCAGTTCGGACAGTTCCTCCGGCGTGCCGATCGCGTACACCTCCACCCGCCCGTCCTCCATGTTCCTGGTGTAGCCCGCGATGCCCAGTTGGCCCGCCACGCGCTCGACGAAGTACCGGAATCCGACGCCCTGCACCCGCCCCTGGACGTAGTACCGCCGCGCCGCCACCCCTTCCGGCCGCCTCGCCCGCGCCATAGACAACCATCCTATCCGGAAAACGGGGCCAGGCTACTCTGTCCCGAGCGCAACGAGTGGACAGAGCTGCCTGTACCCGTTTTCCAGCGCATCCCGGCGGTAGAATTGAGTTCATGGCCTTTCCGGAAACCCGCATGCGCCGGCTGCGCTCCAGCGAGGCGCTCCGCAGCTTGGTCCGCGAGACTCACCTCGAGCCTTCGCAGTTCATCCTTCCGCTGTTCGTCTGTCCGGGAGAGGGCGTGCGGCGGGCCATTTCTTCCATGCCGGGCCACTGCCAGTTGTCCGTGGAGGAAGCGGTGCGCGAGGCCATGGAAGCCCAGTACCTGGGCCTCGGCGGCGTGCTTTTGTTCGGCCTTCCGGAGCGCAAGGACGAGAACGCCTCGGAAGCCTACGCCGACGACGGCATCGTTCAGCGCGCCGTGCGCGCCATCAAGCTCGGCGTGCCGGGCCTGGTGGTGATCACCGACGTCTGCAACTGCGAGTACACCAGCCACGGGCACTGCGGGAAGGTCGTCGATGGGGATGTGGATAACGACGCGACGCTGGAGTGGCTCGCCCGGGGCGCCGTGTCGCACGCGCGCGCCGGCGCCGACATCGTCGCCCCCTCGGACATGATGGACGGCCGCGTCGCGGCCATCCGCAAGGCGCTCGACGAGGCCGGCTTCACCAACACGCCGATCCTCTCCTACGCCGCCAAGTTCGCCTCAGTTTTCTACGGGCCCTTCCGCGAGGCCGCCGAGTCGGCGCCCCAGTTCGGCGACCGCCGCAGCTACCAGATGGACCCGGCCAACGCGCGCGAGGCGCTGCGCGAGATCGAGCTTGACCTTGAGGAGGGCGCCGACATGGTCATGATCAAGCCGGCCATGCCCTACCTGGACATCATCCGCCAGGCCCGCGACCGCTGGGACGTGCCCCTGGCCGCCTACCAGGTCTCCGGCGAATTCAGCATGATTATGGCGGCGGCGCGCGCCGGCTGGATCGACGGCCAGCGCGCCATGCTCGAATCGCTCACTGCCATTCGCCGCGCCGGCGCGGATGTAGTGATCACCTACTTCGCCAAGCAGGCGGCCGCGCTCATCCGCCCGCCGCAGCGCCCGCCAGCGGGCGTACAGTTCAGCACGCCGGAGCAGCGGCAGTAGCCGCTCAGATACCCAGGGCTTTGGCCGCCTTCCTCGAGTCCGCCGCTTCCACGGCCACGAGCGCTCCGTAACGGCCCAGTCCGGAGGCGATCCCGTGGAATGAAATCACGTTGATCCCCGCACCGGCCAGCTTTCCGAGCAGCTCCGCCGCCGCCCCCGGCCGGTCCTCGCCGCTCACCAGGAACGCCTTCTGCTTCTTGCCCAGCACCACCCCGACTTTCTTGGCGATCGGCGCCAGGTTCGGCGCCGCCGCGTCCACCACCAGGATCACCTCGGCGTTCCGGGCGCTCTTCCGGTAGCCCAAGGCCGCCACCAGGTTGACTCCGGCGTCCTTGAGAGCGTGGAGAACCTTGGCGCCTTCCCCTACCTTGTTTGGGACGGCGCTCATGTAATAACTGACCTGCTTGATCTCTTCGGCCATGCGTATCTCCTTGCGTTGTCTGTCGAGCCAGAACGGATTCAGATGCGTGTGTCCATCATCCTACGGTCTCGCGCGCCCCAGGTCAATAGTCTCAGCCCGCATTTCTCGCCCGTAATCCGTCCGTAAGCCGACGCGGCGGTTGTTGTAGCGCGCGCTCTCAGCGTGCCGCGCCGGCACTAGTGCCGACGCTTGGCGGAACCATTCCCGGGCCTGTCCCCGCACTCGCCTTGCGTCGCCAGGAGTGGCGACGCGGCAGGCAGGAGTGCCCGCGCTACGGCGAGCGCCGGCTGCACCCGCCGGGTGGATGCCGCATCCCAGCGCACCGCCCCCGTCGTCTGAGTTCGTGCCCGCTACGCGCTCTTACGGACGGATTACGGTCTCGCCACCGCCGTGACGAGGCGCGCTGAGAGGGCCTCAGCAGGTTGTTGGTGAGAAGTCCGGGCGAGAGTGCGCCGCAGCCGGCCGCTGGTGGGAAATTGGGGTTACGGATTCGCCTGCGCCGGGTACCGCAGCACGGTGAAGTTCCGGAGCGTCAGCGTCTCGGACGTCGCCCCCGCCATCCGCCCCTGGAAGCCGATGGCCAGCGGCGCCGAAAGCGAGTCCACGGCCGAGCCCGTCGCGGCGGCAAACGCCAGTCCCGCGCCCCAGCTTTGGACGCTCCACTGCGCCCCGGCGGCGTGGATGCCCGCGTCGGTTCGGCCGGTGATCTGGGCCTCGCCGGCCGCCGCGCTCCGCGACAGCAGCAGCGTCCCGCCCCAGCGGACCTCGAAAGTGAACCCCGTCCCCGTCCCCTCGTGCGAGTAATCGAACCGGATGTCCACCCGGTCGCCCGCCTTGAGCAGGCCCGCCGGAACCGTGCAACTGCCGAGCTGCACCAGCCCCGAGGAGCTGGTGCTCGCCCCGACGCTGCTGCAGAGCACCTGGGCCGCCGTGTGCACCTGCCCGCCATCGGCTGTCTTGTGCGCCAGCGCGCTGGTGTTGAACCAGGCGTCCCCATCCGTGCGGCTGGTCGGGTCGGTGGCGCTGCCGGAATCGCGCCAGGCCGCCCGCGCGGCCGAGGTCGCGGACCGGAACGCCGCGCCGGCCACGGCCCCGTCCGAGTCAACCCGCGCCAACTCCCCGCCCGAAGCGTCCAGCCAGCGCTGGAGCGGTCCGCTTCCCTGTCCCTGGCCCGCGCGCACCGTCAGCTCGGTCAAGCCGGTGGTGGCCTGCGCGTCATAGACGTACAGCGTCGAGCCTCCCACGCTGTTGCCGACCGACAGCTTGCGGTTCGAGTTGTCCCACACCAGCCGCAGCGCATTCTGCGCCATGTTGCCGCTGGCGTCGATGAACGGCACCGAACCCGCCGTGAACCCCGTATACAGGCAGGCGTTCCAGACCGCGTCGGACCCGTTCGAGATGAGGCAGCGGTTGGCCGGCCCGAGCGCCAGCCGCACCCACGCCGCGGGGCTGCCCTGCCCAACGATCAGGTCCCCCCGCGCCGGCGCCGCCGCCGTCGTGTCGCCATGCGCGGCGCCGAGCAGGCTGTGCGTAACCGCCGGCCTACTGTCCGAGAGCCGCGGATCCTGGTCCGTCACGTACCGGTTCGATCCGGAGGGGCTCCCCGAGGTCCCCCCGAGCGCCGCTTTCTCCGGCGCCGCCGGGTCGTTCGCGTTCGAGTGCGTGGGGTAGTTCAGCGCCAGCTTGGACTCGTGGATCCCCGCCACGTCCGAGACGTTGGCGTCCGAGACCACGCCCAAGGCCAGGTCCGGGTTCGGGTACGTGCCCGTGAGCGCACCGCCCGCCTGGCCAGCCGGGTTGCCCGCATCCGCCAGCCGGTAGCTCGCCGCCAGATAGTCCCCTGCCTGGGGAATCGACCCGGCCGCGAAGGTGATCACGTTGTCCGCGACCGTGTAGTCGACGCTCTGCTTTTGGAGCAAGCCGTTGCGGTACAGCGCCAGGCTGGCCGCCGGCTCTGGCGGGTTCGCCAGCGTGAATACGGCGTTCGAGCCGTTGATCAGCCCCGCCGGCGTCTCGCCGTCCACGAAGCCCGGCCCGCTGCCGGACCCGCCTGTGCCGCACGGCCCGGCCGTGCCGTCCACCCGCACGCAGTCGGTCAGGTTGCCCACGACGGCGTCCAGCGCGCCGCTGGGGTCGATGTACACCGCGCGCGACTGGATGTACCCGCCGCCCTTGACCGGCCGCGCCGCCAGGTCCGCCAGCAGCCCCACCACGTCGGATTCCTGAACCTCGAGCTGCTCCGGCGGCGGCGTAATCCCCCCGGAGCCCGGCACCGTCGCCACCCGCACGTCCTTGAGCCCCAGCACCACCGTGCTGACGGGCACCACCCAGGTCTCCTGAAACTGGATTTTCCCGTCGCTCGTGTACCGCACGCTGTAGCTCGAACCAGCCGCGTTCGGCGTCAGCCGCACGCGCAGCACGCCGTTCAAGATCGGCGCCGTCAGGTTGTGCGTGGCGATGTTGGACGTGTCGACCGCCTCGAAGCTCGTCCACTCCACCAACACGAAGCCGCTGAAGGGCGTGCCATCGGCTTTGTACAGCGTGTCCTGGATCGTCGAGAGCGGCGGGGCGCCCCACCCGAGCGCGAGCGCGCACAGCATCACCGCCGCCAGGCGAAGCTTACTGGCGAACATGTCGGCCTCCGTTAAAAGGGGCCCGGGCACACCAGGAAACCCAGGCCCCTACGCAAGGAGCACACTACCGGCTTCAGTGTTAGCAGAGATGCCGGCGCACAGAGGAGCCCGCTGACAGGTCAGCCGCTAGTAACCAAAGGAGTTATTCTTCGGTGGACTCTGTGACTAAGAAGCCCCCCGCGGCGCCCCAACCCGCCGGGCCGGCACTCCTGATCCGCCCGGCGGGGCCGATAAGAGAGACGTGAAGCATTGGCGAAGGTGGACGGCTGTAGCCGCGTCCGCGGTCATCCTCGTCCTCGGGATTGCCTACTGGTCCAGGTCATCCGCCGTGGACCGAGGGCGAACGTACCGGATCGGCTATCAGCAAGCCCCGCCCAGGCAGATGGTGGATGCGCAGGGACGGCCATATGGCTCGGCTATCGACCTGCTGAATGAGGCGGCCCGGCGAGCTGGTATCCGCCTCGCTTGGGTGCATGTGCCTGCTGGTCCGGACCACGCGCTCGGCGACGGGATCACGGATCTCTGGCCCGCCGTGAACCGAACACCCGAACGCGAGCATATCTACTTCTCGCAGCCGTTAGCCCAACTAAACTTCTGGCTGTTGTCCACGCACGATCGGGTGCTGAAAACAGACGAGGTTGCCGGCCGCACGGTTGGCCTCACGCCGGGACTCGCGAGTTCCATCGCCCGCAGGCACCTCCCCCAGGCGCGCGTGGCCGCGTTCGAGAGCGATCGCGCCGTGACCGAGGCGGTCTGCAACGGGACGGTGTTCGCCGGCCTCATTGCCGAGAGCATCATCCACGCATCGTTGTTTCACAAGCCCGCCGGGTGCAACCTGCGACTTTCGCCGATTTCGGATGCGCGATTGTGGACCAGCGTAGGCGCATCACCGAAGCGCCCCGGAGCGGCCCGCGTGGCCGACTTGCTCCGCAGTGAAATCGGCGCCATGGTGCGCGATGGGACGTTCTCGACGATTTCGCTGAAGTGGTACGGCTACCCGACCAACGAAGCCCTCATGGTGGAGACGATCACAGACGCACAGCATCAGACGCGCTTGCGCAGCGTGTGGCTTGCGATCCTTGCCGGCGCGGTCATGCTCCTTCTCTGGATGGCTGTGTGGCTGCGCAGGGCCCGGCGGGCCGCCGAACAGGCCACCAGGGCGAAATCGCAATTCCTGGCGAACATGAGCCATGAGATTCGGACGCCCATGAACGGAATCCTCGGGATGACGGAATTGGCGCTGGGCGTCGATTGCCCGCCCGAGCAGCGCGAATACCTGGACATGGTAAGGAGCTCGGCCGAGTCGCTGCTGGCGATCATCAACGACATTCTGGATTTCTCAAAGATCGAGGCCGGCAAGCTGACGCTCGAGCCGGTTGAGTTCCACCTCCGGGACTGTTTCGACGAGGCCATGAAGCTCCTTGCCCTGCGGGCCCACCAGAAGGGCGTCGAGCTCGCCTGCCAGGTCCCCCCCGACGTGCCTGACGCGCTCATCGGCGACCCCGTCCGGCTCCGGCAGGTCATTGTGAATCTGGTGGGCAACGCCCTCAAGTTCACCGAACAAGGGGAGGTCGTGCTAGAGGCCTGCGTCGACGAAGTGCGGGCGGACAGCGTGGTGCTGCGATGCTCCGTTCGCGATACAGGGATCGGGATCGCGCGCGAGAAGCAGGCCTGGGTCTTCAGGGCGTTTACGCAGGCCGATGGCTCCATTACTCGCCGCTTCGGCGGCACGGGCCTCGGATTGGCCATCTCCTCGAAACTGGTTCGATTGATGGGCGGCCAGATCTGGTTGGAGAGCGAGCCGGGCAAGGGCAGCACGTTCCACTTCACCGCGCGCCTGGGACGCTGGACGCCTCAAGAAGGCAACGCCCGGGGCGTGGACCTTCACGGGCTGCGCGTGCTGGTGGTGGACGATAACGCGACCAACCGGCACATTTTCGAGGAAGTGCTCAAACAGGAGGGCATGGAGGTTCTGCTGGCCCGCGGCGGAACCGAGGCCCTGCTGCTGGCGGAGCGCGCCATCGCACGGGGCGAGCGCATCGCCCTGGTGCTGCTGGATGTCCAGATGCCAGAGATGAGCGGCTACGAGCTGGCCGTACGCTTGGGCGCAATCCCGGAACTGGGGCATGCGCCGGTCATCCTGCTGTCCTCGGCCGGCGACCAACTCAGCGCCACACGGCGACGAGAACTGGGCATCGCGGCGTGCCTCACCAAACCGGTCAAGCAGTCCGATCTGCTCGGAACCATCGGGCGTGTGTTGAGCAAGGGAGCAACGGCTGCGACGCCGCACGCTCCCGCCGACGTCCCCACGGCGCCCGGACCGCCTCTGCGGGTGTTGCTGGCGGAAGACAACCTGGTGAATCAGCGGCTGGTGACCCGGTTGCTGGAGCTTCGCGGCCACACGGTAGACATTGCCGGCAATGGGCGCCTGGCGCTGACTGCACTGGACCGTCAGCAGTACGATCTGGTCCTCATGGACGTTGAGATGCCCGAAATGGACGGGCTTCAGGCGACAGCGTTCATTCGTGAGAAGGAGAAGCGGGCCGGGGGCGGCCGCCTTCCGATTGCGGCCATGACAGCACACGCTATGAAAGGCGACCGGGAGCGGTGCCTGGAGATGGGGATGGACGCGTATATTTCCAAGCCGATCCATGCCCAGGAGCTGTACGCCTTGCTGGAGTCGCTTCGGGCCGCAGAGACACACGCGCCATCGCGGGTGTGACCTGCTGCTCCGCCTCAACCGAAGCCGCTGGACGTGATTCACACCGCGGCCAGAGGCCGGCTATTGCGGCTTCGCCGGGCTGGCGGAGTCGCGGGAAACCACGCGGGAATCGGCATAGAGCGCGCGCAATGCTTCCGCCTGTCTCGAGTCCTCGACAACGGCGCTCGAAACCAGCACCCACGCCCACCTTGGCTGGTCACTCAGCGCCTCTGGTGTCGGCAGCACTCTCGAAGCGCGCAGCCCCAGCACCTTGCCTGTCCCCAGCACATCCAGCTCGGCGTAGGAGCGGTCGTACCTGCCGCCGGTGAAATCCGTGGCCAGGACGTCCACATACGCAAGTCCCGGGAAGTAATCCACGTACCTGCCCGGTTGGCCGCCGAAGGGCGCCGGCGCAGCCGCGTTCCACACCCAAATCAGGTTGCGCAATCCGTCGTGCTCGACCAACCTGTCATAGAGTTGGCGATAGAGCGCCGCGGATCCGCGTTCGCCCTTGCGCCCGGCCCACCAGAAATCGGTTCCATTCGCCGCGGGGTAGGGCCTCCACAACACCGCCACGCCCGCTTCCTGCAGGCGTTTCAAGTGCGCCGCTACGGCGTCCACCTGCGCGCACCATCGCTGGTGGAGGTTTGAGCCGGGCGTCAGCAGCTCGCTCCACTCGAAATCCGTCAGTTTGCCGCGAACGCTCGCACCGGCATTCACGGACTCGTCGTCCGTGGGCCGCGTGGCCGACCAGGTCAGCGTCACGATGGCGCCGCTCGCGTGCTGCCGCTTGGCCTCCTCCACTAGCGCCTTTCTGGCATCCTCGAATCCGGCGCTAACCGCGCGCCCGGGCGCCTGCGGTTCCGGGAGAGGCGCGGCAATCCCCGGCACGCCCAAGTCCTGGCCAAGGATGGCCGGACGGCGGTTGGTGATCTCGGCGACGCGTTCGCTGGCGCGCACGGGCGCCCCTGCCAGGTCCTCCTGCCCGCTCAGCACAGTGCGCTCGGAAGTGCTATACAGTTGCGCCAGCAACGCCTTGGCCTCGGGGATCGCCTGGGGCGTGATTGGCTCCGGTGGCCCCAAGCCCGTGGCCCTGCGGATGGCTGCCATGGGCTCGGAGACCCGGGGATCATCCCGGCTGAGTACACCCGGGGCATCGAAAGTCTCCCGCAACCGGTCCAGCCGGTTGACCTCCTCCGCCAGCTCGCTCCAGGTCATGAACCAGGTCCACTTGGGCTGGGCCTTCAGCACGGCCGCGGTCGGGACAGCGCCCACCTCGCCCAGCGCGATGGGCTTGCCCTGCGCCAAGGCCACGAGGTCGTCATGATAGCTCTGTAGGAATTCGCCATATATGTCCGCCGAAAGCACATCGGCGTACTGGAGTCCGGGAAAGAAGTCGGCATGAGGCGCCGGGCCGAAATTCGCCGGCGCTGGGGCCCCCGCGTTCCAAACCCAGATCAGATTGTTCAGGCCGTGGTAATTCACCAGCCGGTCGAACAACTGCCGGTAGAGCGCGGCGGAGCCCCGCTCGCCCTTCCGGCCGCCCCACCAGAACCAACTCCCGTTCACTTCATGGTAGGGGCGCCACAGCACGGGAATGCGAGCGTCCCGCAACTGCTTCAGGAATGCGGCGACCCTATCCACCTGCGCACACCAGCGGCTGTGGAGGTTCGAGCCGGGCGTCAGCAGCTCGCTCCACTCGAAATCGGAGAGCCGGCCTTGCACGCTCTCCCGGAGGACCACCGGCTCTTCGTCGGTCGGGCGGACCGCATGCCACGTCAGCGTGATGATCGAGCCGTTGGCGTACTGCCGCTTGATCTCGCGAATCAGCGCCGGGCGGGCGTAGAACGAGTCCTTGTCGCCTTCGGCGGAGAATCCGAAATCCTGGCCGAACACGGCCGGATACCTTCCGGTAAGGTCGTAGACCCGGTCCGTCCAGTGAGCGATGGTGTTTGGATAGTTGTGCTGGCCCGTAAGCGTGAACCGGCCGGAGATGGAGTAGAGATAGTGCAGCAGAGCCCGCGCTTCCGGCGAGGCCTTGGGATTCACCGGCGCGGCTTCGGCGGGCCGATCCCCCGCTCCCGCGCCTTGCGCCCCGGCCAGCGCCTGGCAACCGAGCAGCAGCGTGCCAGCGCCCACCGCCAGCGCCATCGAGTTCCGTGTTCGTCTCATGGTTCGGTCTCTATGTGAATGGGTTGTCCCGCTTGACCAGGATGCCACAAGGGCGCAACCGTGCAGCCTGGCCGAAACTGGCGGCGAATGCGGCGGAACTCCGGGCTCAGCCCAGCCCGCCGCTCTTGGTGATCCGCTCGGCGTTCATGTATGGCCGCAGGGCCTCGGGGATAACGACGCTGCCGTCGCGCTCCTGGCAGTTCTCGACGATCGCCACCCAGGTGCGGCCGATGGCCAGGCCGCTGCCGTTGAGCGTGTGCACGAACTCCGGCTTGCCCTTCGCGCTCCGGGCGCGAATCGAAGCCCGCCGCGCCTGAAAGCCCTCGTAGTTCGAGCAGGAGGAGATCTCCTTGTACTCGCCCAGCCCCGGCAGCCACACCTCGATGTCGTAGGTCTTGGCCGAAGCGAAGCCCAAATCGCCCGTCGAGAGCGTCACCGTGCGGTAGGGCAGCCCCAGCCGCCGCAGGATGTCCTCGGCGTCGGCGGTGAGCGACTCCAGTTCCTGGTAGCTCTCCTCCGGCCGAGTGAACTTCACCAGCTCCACCTTCTGGAACTGGTGCTGCCGGATGATGCCGCGCACGTCGCGCCCGTAGGAACCCGCCTCGCTGCGGAAGCACGGCGTAAAGGCGCACAGCTTCACCGGCAGCCGCTCGGCCTCCAGCGTCTCGCCGCGGTAGAGGTTCGTCACCGGCACCTCGGCGGTGGGGATCAGCCACAGGTCGCTGTTCTCCAGCTTGAACTGGTCCTCGGCGAACTTCGGCAACTGCCCGGTGCCGAAC
>JBEKLJ010000123.1:0-17927 GCA_050010255.1 Bryobacteraceae bacterium | reverse complement strand
CTGCCTCCGCGATGCTGACGCCGGCTAGAAAGCCAGCGTGGCCACCTGGAAAGGCCGCTCCACGCACTCCGAGCGACGCGAGACGCATTCGTAGCGCGCGCTCTCAGCGTGCCGCGTCGGCACTCGTGCCGACGCATGGCGGCCGGCCCTACCGCCCGTACTGCCGATAGACCCTCGAGTCCGCGCGCCGGCGCCTCGGCCGGCGCTTCCCGCGCCAAGAGCATTCTACGTACTGCCGCGCATCCGTGCTTAGATATGCGTGTGAGCGAACTGCTTTTCGAAGTGACCCAGGAAGCCGACGGCGGCTGCTGCGCGGAGTGCCTGACCGAGGGCATCTTCACCCAGGGCGATACCTGGGACGAGCTTCGGGAGAACGTCAGAGAAGCGGTTGCGGCCTATTTCTTCGACCGCCAGCGCCCGGACTGCATCCGCCTGCATTTCGTCCGCGATGAGATGCTGGCCGCCTCATGAAGCTCCCGCGGGGACCTGGCTGGGGACGAACTCGCCGCTGCGCTCTGCCGAAACTGGGGCTACACCCAGGTCCATCAGGTCGGCAGCCACGCCATTCTCGAGACAGAGACACCGTCCCATCAGCGCATCGCCATCCCGATGCACCGGCCTCTTCGGATCGGCACGCTGAACGCGATACTCCGCGCTGTGGCGACGCACCAACGAGTTCGGCGCGAAGAGATCCTCCGGTTGTTGTAGCGGCGCCCCGGCAGAGTCACTCGGCGGCAGCGCAGGCGAAGTCGTCCAGCCGGTCTCCAGACCGGCCTCGGCCCTGTCCAGCCGTCAGGCTGCGGCGAGAAGGCCGGGGAACTCCACGCTGCGGTCATCCGGTTGGATGTGGAGCGCGGCCGGAGTGAAATCCGGAATGGGCCCCTGGGTTCGGCGGTAGTGCGGGCCGTCGAAACGGACCTTGGACTCCCGTTCGTGGCCGCAGTTCAGGCAAACCTGGATGTCCTTCGCCCCTCTCTTGCGAGGCCAGCCCCAGTTGTGGTCAAACAGGCACGTCATCGTTTCATCCCTCCTTCTCAGATGCGGTAGTGCGACACCGCGTCGCAGAGGGGAGGCGAACGCCTTTCCCGGATGGCCGGGCCGCCCAGTCCGGCGGGCGGCGGCGAAAGACGATCGGTCGTCGCCCCTCGCCGCACAACATCGGCTGGCGGCCGTCAGTTGTGTAGGGGAAACCCAAGCGAAACTGGGACGGGAACCTGAAGAAACCACGGACCGAAGCCCTAGGCGGCACAGCAGATAACACTGTCCAGCGCAGCCGGGCGATCGCTTGGCGCGCTGGCCGACAGGGAACAGCCGGCAGTGAACAGCCGACAGCAGGCGGCGGGAGCTGCGGCGCCCGGCGCTATTCCTGCGCCAGCCCCCGGACGCCCCGGCAGTCCTTCAAGGTGACGCGGCTGCCGTCGGCGGTCCGGATGCGCGTGTTGAGAAAACGCCAGTTCCGGGCATTCTCGATGCGGCCGGCGGTCTTCGCTTCGATCTCCACGTTCTCGAACCTGAAATCCTCCAGGGGCGCGTCCTCGTAAGCGCTCACCGCGAAGGCCTGCTCGGCGCCAGTGGCCCGGACACCGGAAATCCGGACCTTCCGGAAATGCGGCAGTCCCCTCTCCGGAGGAACCGGCTCGGTCAATACCCTCCAGTAGTCGGGCACGTCTGTCGCCCCCTCCGGCAAACGGCCGTAGCTGTAGCTCGGGTTCCAGTTCAGGTTGATGCTGACCGGCGTCGGCACGCCCTCGAAATCCATGCCGCGGATCACGATGTTCTCGACCGTGCCTCCGCGCGTCTTGGCCGATTTGAAGACGATCCCTCTCGGCACCGGCCGCAGAGCGTGGATCCGCTCCACTCGCACGTTGCGGATTCCCCCGGAGGTCTCGCTCCCAATGGTGAATCCGCCGGCGCCTGCTCGGACGGTGCAGTCCCGGATAACGACCCTCTCGGTCGGGCGGTTCACCCGCAGCCCGTCAGCGTCCCGGCCGGCTTTGAGGCACAGCGCGTCATCGTTGCACTCGATGTCGCAACGCTCGACCAGCACATCGGAGGAAGAGTCCACGTCGATTCCGTCCGTGCTGGGGCCGCGGCCGCCAACGTTGTTGCGGATGGTGATCCCATCCACGGTCACCTTCCGGGAGAAGCAGATGTGCACGGTCCAGAAGCCGGACCGCTTCAGTGTCAGGCCGCGCAAGTCCACCTTCGAGGACTTGTAGATCTGGATGAGCCGCGGGCGCTGGCAGTCGTAGTCCGCCGCCCAGCGCAACCCTCGCGGCTCATACTCCTTGCGCAGCCGCCAGTAGCTGTCCCACCAGACTCTCCCGTCGCCATCGATCGTGCCCGGGCCGGAGATCCGCACATTGGATTGCTCGTAGACGTTGATCAGCGCCGCCGGCCACGTCATCTCGATGCCGGCAATGCGCGTCCGCATGCGCGGGTAGGCCGAAAGGTCCTGCGCGCCCCGGATCTCAACGCCCTGGTCCACGCGCAGGTGCGTACCCTTCTTCAGGAACAGCGAGCCGCTCAGATACACGCCGGGCTGGAAGGCAATCGTGCCGCCGCCCGCCGCCGCGGCCGCGTCGATCGCGCTCTGGATGGCCGTTGTATCGAGGGTCCGTCCATCTCCCTTAGCTCCGTAGTCGCCGGCCCGGAATTCGGCCGCCTGAGCGGCGGCCAATACCGCCAAAGCGCCCAAAGTGACGGTGAGGCTAGCGTATGTCCTGGTCATGGTTCTCGTCCGATTGTAGTCTGGCGACGCAGCAGGCAAGATTGCCCGCGCTACGGCGAGCACGGGCCTCCCTTGGGGGCTCCCGCCCGCAAGAATGCACGCGAGGCCATTTTCAAGAGAGACTAGGAAACTTCCCCGCAGTCTGGGGATTTCGAGCCTCTCCCCGAAACCACGGGACTGCTCTGGCCTACAGCTCCAGCTTGCCGAGGAAGACCATCTCCCTCAGCGCGAACTTCGCGCGGATCTGGAACGGGCCCAGGGCGGTCTCGAAGGTGACTTCCCCGTCCCCGGGGCCGATGCCAGCGCTGCGGGGGAACAGGAAAACCAGGGTGCGGCTTTGCGCCCGCTCGATCGTCTCTATGCGCTCCGGCGCCAGCGGGTCTTTGCCCTTGCGCTTCAGCGCCGTGAGCTCGTGGAGGCGCTCCTGCCATTGCTGCTGGCGCGCGGTATCCGGCGTCCAGCCTTCTCCACCGTGGCCGGAACGCTGCGGCGAGGAGCCAGTGACCGTGACCACGTAAAACTCCCCGGCCCACTCGGCGAGCTTGGCCGCATCCGGCGCTTCGGCTCGCGCCTCGGCTTCCCGAACGGGCGCCGCGCTCTCCCAGCGAACAGTGTATCGGGGCGTCCGCATGCCGCCGGGGCCCATCGTTCCCGCATCGCCACTGCCCCGGCCAGCACCTCCGCCGCCCCAACCACCGCCTCCGCTGCGTTCCCCGCCGCCACCCATCCCACCGCCTCCGCCGCGTTCCCCGCCGCCACCCATCCCGCCGCCATAGCCGCCTCCTCCACCTTCGCCACCCCGCCGCCCGCCACCGGGTCCCGGGGGTATGGTGTTCGCTTGCAGCCTGTCGAATTCGGCGCTGACCTCGTGGGCCCAGGGCGACTTCGCCAGCAGGCGTTGGCACTCGGACGGGGTCCACTGCGAGGGCGCCTTCTCGCGCCAAAAGTCGCCGGATGCCAGCACCAGCGGGATCGACACGGCAAGAATCGCAATTGTCGGCCGCAAGCTCACGATGTACCCCTCTGATCCCTATTCTACGTGCTCAGCAGTGCTTGGGAGCGGCTCACTCGGCGGGAATCGCCAGGAGGATCTCGACGCGGACCGGCTGTCCCTGCCGCGCCGCCGGGCGGAACTCCCACTGCTCGAGCACCGCCAGGACCAGTTCGGCGTCGCGTGCCGGGACCGCCCCCAGCACCCGCAGGTTTTGAAAGCGTCCGGCCGGCGAGACGAACCCGTGGACCATGACGTAGCTCCCGGGGGGCCGGCGGACCGGCGGCCGCAGCGTCACGGTCGGATACGGCGCCTTCAATGGCGCCGGGTTCCCCAGCCGGACGATCGGCCCGCTCACTTCCGCGCTCTGGTCCTCGCCGGCCGGGATGCAGTATTGCAGGGTCCAGTCTTGGGGTGCGCCGGCGTGGACGTAGACCGAGTAAACCGGCCTGCCGGAAAGCACCCCGGCGCTCTCGGGGGAGCCGTCTATTCCCGACGACTGCACGACGACATCGAAGACCCCCCCGGCCGGGTGTGCAATGCGCGTCGCCGCGGCCATGGCCAGCGCGCCCGCCAGATGGGGCGGCTCAGCCTGAGCGCTCTCGGGGGGTGCAGCTTCGGTGGCCGTCGCGGTGGCCGCCTGCGCTCGCGGTTCCGCCTGGCTCTCGGCCTGGGCGGAGGCGGAGGCCGGAACATCTCTGGCCGGCTCGGCTCGCGCCGTGCGCCGCTGGGACTCGGGCAGCGGATTCGCGACGGTTTGCCGTGCCGGGTCGCCCTGACCGGCTCCGGCCTGCCCCGGCTGCCCCCGGCCAGAACCTTCGCTGAGGTTGGAGCGGCGGCCGGTGAGCTCCTGCCCAGAAGCCTCACCAGAAGCCTCCTCCGGTAGCCGGCCAGCAATATTCCCCGGAGGTACCGCCAGGAACTCGGGCAGCGGCGGCGCGCTCGCCGACAAGGAAAGCACGGTCGTCGGGTCGCCGCGCGTCGGATCGGCCGAGATCCCGGTCTGCGGCACATCGGTCTCGGCGTCGGTGGTGCGGATGGGCAGCGCCGGCGGCGGCGCCAGCAACCGCGAGGCATTAAGCGACTCCGGCAGGGGCGGGATATTGAGCACCGCCCGCTCCGCCGTGGGGAGCTCGAGCCTCGGTTCGGCATCCAGCGTTCGCGGCTGAGTGGGCTGGCTGGCGTATCCCGGCAGGACGAAGGGCTTGACGACCTTCGGCGGCTCCGGCTGCGGCGCCCAGAAGAACACCTCCGGGAGGTCCGTCAGCTGCGGTGGCGCCAGGTCCGGGGCGTACTGCGGCTGGAGCACCGTCTGCGCCACCTCCGCCCGGCGCGGCAGCGGCGGTAACTGAAACCGCCGGCGCGCTGTCCGGCGGCGCGTCGCCCCGGCCGCCCCACGCGCGGGCTGCGCGGCGCCTTCAGTCGCGCGGCCCGCGGCCAAATCTGCAGCCCGCCCGGTTGGACGTCTGTAAACCACCTCCCTGTGGGGCGCCGCTGGCGTGGGAGGGGCTGATCCGGATGAGGCCAGATACAACCGCTCGGGCACGCGAATGTGCAGGGTCCTGACCAGCCTATGCTGCCGAATCAACGACTCGCGGTTACCCTCGTATGTGAAGTGATGAGCAACCGTTGGTACCAGTAGTAATGCCAGCGCGTGGACGACGCAGGAGACGACGAAGCTGGGCCAGCGGCTCGGTGTCGCAGGCCCAACCGAGGTGAAGAGCTGTCCATTACGGTCCTTCGCCGCCGGCAGGGCCGAGCTGATCAGCGACAGCAGGAAGAGAGATTGCATGGCCCCGAACTCGTCCGCACAACGAATTGTAGCGGAAAGCCGACAGACCAGGGAGCGCCGGCGCGCCTGGAGACCTCGGGCACTGGAAACGCGGCTATGACCGCGGCACCCAGAAGGAGAGCTGGTCGCCGCTGGTGCGCTCGGCGGGCTTGTCCATGACGAGCGAACGCAACCACTGCGTGTGGCCCGGGCTCCTGGGGCGGCCGATCATCCGCAGTTGCGGCTGGGACTCGCCGGTCGACCCGCCAGTCATGTTCTGGAGGTTTCGCAGGCCGTAGAGCGCCAGCTCAAAGCGGTCCTTCACCCCGACCTTCTGGAACAGCCGTGATAGGTAAACCTTGACCGTGCCCTCGGAAATCTCCAGCGTGCTGGCGATCTCCTTGTTCTTCAGCCCCTGAGAGAGCAGCGCGACCAACTGGCTCTCCCGCTTGGTGAGCGCGACCATCTTGGCCGAGAGGAAACTCGCCGTGAGGCTCTTGTCAAACCACAGCTCGCCCTCGCAAACCTTGGTCAGGCACTTGATCAGCAGCTCGGGCCCAAGCGTCTTGCGCAACACGCCCCGCACGCCCAGCTCCATGGCCTGGTAGGCGAGCTCGGTGGAGATCGTCCGGACCCAGAGCACGATCCGGCAGTTCGGTAAGTCGCGCTGGAGTTGGGTCAGGATGCCGAACGTAACGTCGGGCGTTAGGTCAATCAGCAGGATGTCGGGCCTGAGCTTCGGAACAACCTCGGCCAGCGCCGCCGTCGTGTGGCACACGGACACTTCGTCGAATCCGGGCACGGACGACACAACCGATACAAAACCCTTGGCGAGCACGGGCTCGTCAGTGAACAAAAGTACACCAGCCATACTCTGCGATCCATTCCCTGACAGCGTCAGTCACGCCTGACTTACAATGTCAGCAACGTCCCTTTCGCATCTGAGGGTAACATTACCCCCCATTCGCGCCGCAGTCCCATCCGGGCACCTATGCCGGGTGTTGACTTTGGTTAACCCACCCGCCTCCGTGCTGGCGGTTGTCTGCCGCCACGCTTCCGCCCCTAAGCGTTCAGTCTAAGGGCATTTCCGATCTTAAACTGTCGGTTAACCTCAGTCAACATAAATATACCATCTATTTTCGGTCTTGATTGCCTGAGGCATCGGGTGTATCGGTAGCTACTAGGCTCATGGACCGGCGTGCCGACCCGCGTGTGGACGTGCGACTCCCCTGCCACGTGGAGTTCCCAAAGAGTAAGTCTCGCCTTCTCGTGGGGCTAACTGAGAACATGAGCCGGAGCGGGATTTTGGTGACCTGGAACGCGGATGGGCTCGTGACGTACTTGCCCAAGCCCGGCGACGTGCTGAGCGTGGATATTGAGCTGCCGGCCAACCACTCGTTTGGCAGGCGCTGCATGCACTGCCAGGCAGTGGTGGCGCGGGTCTCGGCCGGCGAGAGCGGCGACCCGCTGGTCGCGCTGCAGGTCAACCAGATGCAGTTTCGCAGCTATTCCAACGGTCGGGTTGGATCAAGAGCGGGCCGGGAGGAAGTCCGGTCCTCGGTGATGTGAGGACAGGTGGCGGCGTAGGAGCTTCGGATGCGCAGTGAAGCGATGCCAGGACGGAATGCTCGCGGTACTGGAGAGTTTGTCCTGTCGGTACGCCCTAGACCGCCTGCCGATGCGGGTGTGAAGTGAACGTGGAACTTCGAGCGCACAGCGATCAAGCTTCGGGGACGGTAAGCGGCGTCGGCGTACTCGAGCCGGCGGCGCGGGTCCCGGAGGCTGGGACGCCCCGGGTCCCTTCCGCGCGAGCCGCCCGTGCCATGGCGTTCCTTCCCTCGCTGACGGATGTCGCATTCATCGTGCCCATTCTGGCCCTGTTCCTCGCGTTGTCCGGCGCACAGTTTTTGCTGGGCGACGGCGACACTGGCTGGCACCTCGTTACGGGCAAGTGGATCCTCGCCAACGGGCGCGTGCCGGACCAGGACCTGTTCTCTTTCACCAAGGCCGGCCAGCCCTGGATCGCTTGGGAATGGCTCTGGGACGTCGCTTTTGGGTGGCTCTACCTGCACTGGGGCCTGGCGGCGGTGGTGCTGGTGAACATCGTGGTGCTGGGAACGGTATCCGCCTGGCTGTTCCGGCTGGCGCGCCGGAGCGCGGACAGTCCGCTGCTGGCGATCGTGTTCACCGTCATCGCGGTCGTCTGCACGTCGATGCACTGGCTGGCGCGGCCGCACTTGATGAGTTGGGTCCTCTTGCTGGCCTTTTACTCGCTGCTGGAGCGTGCCCGGGCGGGCAGGCCACGCGGGTTGCTCTGGCTGCCCCTGTTGACCGTGCTGTGGACGAATCTGCACGGCGGATTCATCATCGGGCTCATCGTCGTCGGGGCGTACGCCGCCGGCGAGCTGATCCGGTTTGCGGTGGAGCCGGAGGGCGGGCCGCGCCGGGCGGCGCTGGGCCAGGCGCGGCGGTACCTGGTCGTGCTGGCGGCGTGTGCGGCGGCGACGCTGCTGAATCCATACGGCTACAAGCTGCACGTGCACATCTTCGGGTACCTGAGCGAACCGTTCCACTTCGAGAACATCAGCGAGTACGTATCGCTGAACTTCCGGCACCCGATGGGGAAGTTCCTCACGCTCATGATCCTGCTGGGCGCCGTGGCAGCGGCCTGGGACCTGTGGCGCCGCCGCTTCGTTTACCCGCTGCTGCTGGTGGCGTGGGCCTACGCGGCGCTGTTGTCGGCCCGCAATATACCGATCTTCGCGATCCTGGCGGCGCCGCGCGTGGCGGCCTGCGCCGCGGACCTGCTCGCGCGCCTGGAGCGCGCCGACGTCGCCGGGTGGTTGCGGCGCGGCGTGGCCGGGTTCAACCGCTTCGGCAGAGACATCGGCGTGGTGGAGCGGCTCACGCGCATCCCGGCCGTCTCTGTGGCGGCGGTGCTCGTGCTGGCGTTGCTGTTCCGGGCGGAGGCCTCGGTCGAATTCCAGGCGCGGTTCGACCCGCAACGCTACCCGGCGCGGGCGGTGGAGTTCCTGCGCCAGCAGGGGCTCCTGGAGCGCGTTTACGCCCATGACCAGTGGGGCGACTACCTGATCTTTCGCCTTTACCCTCATGTCAAGGTTTTTGTCGATGGCAGAAGTGATTTCTACGGCGCGGAGTTCGAGCGCGCCTCCGTGGAGGTACTGCGGGCCCGCTGGAACTGGGAAAAGCCGCTGAATGCGCATGGCGTTCAAACGGTCCTTCTGCCGGTAGATTCGCCCCTGGCCCCGACGCTGAAAGAATGCTCCCGCTGGCGCACGGTTTACGATGACCGCGTCGCGCTCGTCTTCCGGCGCGCGGTCAGCCCGCGGCGCGAGGGCGCGGGTGCAGAGGGCGTACAAGCTTCCGCCGTCTCCGACGGCGGCTCAGTGGCGGTCGCTAGACCGCCCACATCAACCCACGTGATCCGCGGATCACAATCCTACGCGAGGAGATAATGATATGGTGAAGAACTTCCTGCGGGACGAACAGGGCCAAGACTTGGTCGAGTACACCCTGCTTCTCGCTTTTGTCGCGCTGGCATCGGCGGCGTTGTTCATCGGCGCTGGCACGAGCATCAGCACGATTTGGGGACATGCCAGCACGGCGCTGGACAATGGTACCAAGTAGAAACCACGGAGCGGGGCATGCCGGGCATGCCGCGGCATGCCCCGCGTTTTATACCGTCATTGTTCTGTTGATGTGAACGGAGCAGCATCCGGCGCGCGCCGGAGGGGTAGGAGCAACAATGAATAAGCGCTTCGCGTACGTTCTGGTGTTCGCACTGATTGTCGCCGCGCTGGCGACCCTGTTGTTCTACAGGCTTGTCGCCGGCCGGTTGAGCTCGGAACCCGCGCCGGTCACCGCACAAGTGTTCGCCGCCGCGCGCACGCTGCCTGTGGGGACGCTGATCCGCGACGTGGATGTGAAGATGACGCCGTGGGCAGGGCCGATCCCGCCCGATTCCATCCTCAAGAAGGAGGACCTGATCGGCCGGGGAGTGATAGCGACCATCTATCAGGACGAGCCGATTCTGGAGCCCCGCCTGGCAGCCAGGGGCGCGGGAGCAGGAATGGCGGCGACGATTCCTCCGGGCATGCGGGCCGTGGCCGTCCGCGTGAACGAAATCATCGGTGTGGCCGGCTTCGTCCTCCCTGGGCAGCGCGTGGATGTGCTGATCTCCGGGATGGCGCCCGGGGCCTCGCAGTCCCTGGGCATGGTTACCAGGACGCTTTTGCAGAGTATCGAGGTGCTCTCGGCCGGGCACAATATCCAGAGGGACGCCGAAGGCAAGCCGATCTCGGTGCCGGTGGTCAACCTCCTGGTGACCCCCGAACAAGCTGAGACCCTCAGCCTAGCCAGCTCGGAAATGAAGATCCAGCTCGTGCTGCGAAATCCGCTCGACACCGAGACCGTTAAAACGCCCGGGACGGCGGTGGGGAACCTCTTTAGCGGCCAAAGACTGGCGGGTCTGGGCGAGGAACGGAGGCCGGCCGGACGGCGCAAGCCCGTGGTCGTCGAGGCGGTGAAAGAACGGCCCGAGGTCGTCGTGGAGGTCATCCAGGGTGGCAAGCGCGACACGGCGCGGTTTAAGGAGGCAGAGCAGTGAGCCGGGCCGGACGGTGGTACGCGGTGTTGGCAGTCGCGTTCGCCCTTCTCCTGCTCGGAGGCGGTATGCACGCCCAGAGCTCCCCGCCGTCGGGATCCTCGGCGCGGGAGTTGTGGGTGGCGGTGGGCAAGTCGCTGCGCCCAGAGCTCCCCGCCGTCGGGATCCTCGGCGCGGGAGTTGTGGGTGGCGGTGGGCAAGTCGCTGGTGGTGGAGAGTCCGGTCAACATCCAGCGGGTGGCGGTGGGGGACGCGAAGGTGGCCGAGGCGCTGGCGGTGACGCCGCGCGAGGTCCTGGTGAACGGGAAGGAGATCGGGGAGACCAGCCTGATTCTGTGGCAGGTGGGTGGCAACCGGCTGTTGTTCGACCTGCGGGTGCGGCCGAGCGGGGCGCCGGCGGAGGCGGTGCGGGCGGAGCTGGCCAAGGAGCTGCCGGGGCAGGAGGTCAGTATCACGGTGGAAGGGGCCTCGGTGTTTGTGCGGGGGACGGTGGAGAGTCTGCGGGCGGCCGAGCGGGCGGTGGCGATTGCCTCGACGCTGGGCAAGCCCGTGAACCTGCTGCGGGTGAGGGTGCCGGCGAGCGAGGACCAGATCCTGTTGAAGGTGCGCTTTGCCAACGTGGAGCGATCGGCGATCCACGAGCTGGGCGTGAATTTGTTCTCGACGGGGGCGGGCAACACGTCGGGGTCGCTGACCACGCAGCAGTTCTCGGCGCCGACGATGGGACTGCAGGCGGGGCAGGGGGGCCAGGCGGCCACTACGCAGGTGACCTTGTCCGACGCGCTGAACGTGTTCCTGTTCCGGCCGGATCTGAACCTGGGGGCGACGATTCGGGCGCTGCAGTCACGCTCGCTGCTGGAGATTCTGGCCGAACCGAACCTGCTGGCGATCAACGGGCGGCCGGCGAGTTTTCTGGCGGGGGGGGAGTTTCCGGTTCCGGTGGTGCAATCCGGGGTGGGGGGTGCGGGGACGGTGACGATCCAGTGGCGGGAGTTTGGGGTGCGGATCAACTTTCTGCCGGTGGTGACGGCGCGGGGGACGATCCGGCTGCGGGTGGCGCCGGAGGTGAGTTCGCTGGACACGGCCAACGGGATCATACTTTCGGGTTTCAAGATTCCGGCGATTGCGACGCGGCGGGTGCAGACGGAGATCGAGTTACAGGATGGGCAGAGCTTTGTGATCGCGGGTTTGCTGAACAACCAGGTGATCGAGAGCTGGAACAAGGTGCCGGGGTTGGGGGACATTCCGCTGATCGGGAGGCTGTTCCAGTCGCGGGCGCGGACCAAGAGCAACACGGAGTTGCTGGTGGTGGTGACGCCGGAGCTGGTGCGGCCGATTCCGGCGGGGCAGGCGGTGCCGGATGTGCATATGCCGGAGCCGTTCCTGGAGGGGACCGCGGGGCAGGCGCCGCAGACGCCGCCGGTGAGCGTGACCGGGCCGGCGACCGTGCCGGGGGGCCGGCAGAGCGTGTTGGTGGAGGATCTGGAGAAGGAGCAGCAGTCGGCAGGGCAGACGGGGCAGTCGGGGCAGCAGGCGACCCAAGCGCCGGTGATGCTCCAGTTGGTGCCGGCGCCGGCGCCGCTGCCGCCGCAGAACCCGGGCACCATGACCGGGCCGCCACCTGCGCCCAGTAACCCGTGAGCGAGGGGCTGACGGTTGGTATAGTGATCGGATGCGCTATCGCAAGCTCGGCGGGACCCGTTTCGAGGTCAGCGAAATCGGTTACGGCGCCTGGGGTATAGGCGGCATCCAATGGCTCGGGGGCACTGACGAGGAGGCCCGGGCCGCGCTCAACGCCGCTATCGACCGCGGCCTGAACTTCATCGACACGGCGCTCGCCTACGGCGAGGGACACAGCGAGCAACTCGCCGGCCCAGCCGTACGCCATGCCGGCCAGCGCATCTACGTGGCCACCAAGGTGCCCCCCAAAAACCACACCTGGCCGGCACGGCCGGGCACGCCCATCGACGAGGTCTTCCCGTACGGGCATATTGTTCAATCGACCGAGCAGAGCTTGCAGAACCTTGGGGTGGGAACGATCGACCTCCAGCAACTGCACGTCTGGACGCCGGAGTGGATCGGCTGCGAGGAGTGGCGGCGCGCCGCCGAGGACCTGAAGCGCTCGGGCAAGATCCGTGCTTTCGGCATTTCCCTCAACTCGCACGCCCCGGATACGGCGCTGGAGGTAATCGAGACCGGCCTCATCGACTGCGTGCAGGTGGTCTACAACATTTTCGAGCAGGCGCCGGAGCAGAACCTATTCCCGCTGGCGATCCAGCGCAACATCGGGGTGATCGCCCGGGTCCCGCTGGAGGAGGGCGCGCTGACGGGTACGATCGACGAGAACACGCGGTTCGACCCGCAGGACTTCCGCGCCGAGTACTTTAGCGGCGAGCGCAAGAAGCAGATGATCGAGCGCGTGGCCGCGCTCAAGCGCGACCTGGAGGCCGCGGGCGTCAGCGAACCGCTGCCCGAGGTCGCGCTGCGGTTCTCGATCTCGCACCCCGCGGTTTCTACCGTGATCCCGGGCATGCGCCGGGTCAGGCACGCCTTGTCCAACTGCGGCGTGTCGGACCGGGGGCCGCTGGACGCAAACACCCTGGCACTGCTGCGCCGGCATGCCTGGTTGAGGAGCCCCTACTAGCCCGGATGTTTCACCAGCAATCTACTGCGGCCCGCGGTGGAGTGAGGCGGAGGCGCAGCGCGACCTGGAGATTCTGAAGAGACCATGCCGGAAAAGACCTACGACCACAAGAGCATCGAGCTGAAGTGGCTGAAGCGGTGGGAGAACGCTCCGGGCCTCTACCGGGCCGAGGAGGATTCCCGCAAGCCCAAGTATTACGTGCTGGAGATGCTGCCCTACCCCAGCGGGACGCTGCACATGGGACATCTGCGCAACTACACCATCGGCGACGCACTGGCGCGCTACAAGTGGATGCGCGGGTTCAACGTGCTGCACCCGATGGGCTGGGACGCCTTCGGCCTTCCGGCGGAGAACGCCGCGATCAAGCGCGGCCTGCATCCGCGGGAGTGGACACGGGCCAACATCGCCGAGATGAAGAAGACGCACTGGCGCTACGCGTTCAGTTACGACTGGGAGCGCGAGATCTCGACCTGCGAGCCGGAGTACTACCACTGGAACCAGTGGTTCTTCCTCAAGATGCTCGAGCGCGGGCTGGCCTATCGCAAGCAGTCGAAGGTGAACTGGTGCCCCGAGTGCGCCACGGTGCTGGCCAACGAGCAGGTGGTGGACGGCTGCTGCTGGCGGCACGAAGCCACGCCGGTGGAGCAGCGGGATCTGGAGCAGTGGTTCTTCAGGATCACCGCCTACGCGGATGAGTTGCTGGACGACGTGGCGGAGCTCGAGGGCCGCTGGCCGGAGCGCGTGCTCACAATGCAGCGGAACTGGATCGGGCGGTCCGAGGGCGCCGAGATCGACTTCCGGCTGGAAGACCCGGATACGCCCATCCGCGTCTTCACCACCCGCGTGGATACGATCTTCGGCGCCACCTGCGTGATCCTGGCGCCCGGGCACCCGCTGGTGAAGGACCTGGTGGGGGAGACCGGGCAGAACCAGGTTCGGGGAATGATCGAAGCGCAGCAGCGCAAGGACGCCGCCGGTGTGGAGAAGGAAGGCCTGTTCACGGGCCGCTGCGCGGTGAACCCGTACAGCGGGGAGCGCATCCCGATCTGGGTCGGCAACTTCGTGCTGATGGAGTACGGGACGGGCGCGATCATGGCCGTGCCGGCGCACGACCAGCGGGACTTCGAGTTCTGCCGCAGGTACGGCATCCCGGTGCGCCCGGTGATTCGCCCCGCCGACGGCCCGCTGGCCGAAGAAGCCACGCTGGAGGCGGCGTTCGAGGACTACGGCGTTGTGGAGAACTCGGGCCGGTGGAGCGGGCTCGCGAGCGAGGCGGCGCGCCGGCGCATGGCCGAGTACGCCGCCCAGCGCGGCTTCGGCCAGGCCGTCACCACCTACCGCCTCCGCGACTGGGGGATCTCCCGCCAGCGCTACTGGGGCACGCCGATTCCGGTGGTCCACTGCCCGGGTTGCGGCATCGTGCCCGTGCCCGAGCGCGAGCTGCCGGTGCTGCTGCCGCTGGACGTGAAGATCACGGGCGCGGGGCGCTCGCCGCTGGAAGCCGTGCCGGAGTTCATGCACGTGAAGTGCCCGAAGTGCAGGGGGGAGGCGCGGCGCGAGAGCGACACCATGGACACGTTCGTCGACTCCTGCTGGTACTTCTACCGCTACGCGGACGCCCACAACTCCCAGGCGCCGTTCGATTCGGACAAGATCGCCTACTGGTTCCCGATCGACCAGTACATCGGCGGGGTCGAGCACGCCATCCTGCATTTGATCTACTCGCGGTTCTTCACCAAGGTGATGCGCGACCTGGGGCTGATCCGCAACCGCGAGCCGGTGGTCAATCTGTTCACACAGGGCATGGTGGTCAAAGACGGCGCGAAGATGTCCAAGAACAAGGGCAACGTGGTAGGCGCGGAGTACATGGCCGACGCTTACGGCGCCGACACCGGGCGGTTGTTCGTGCTGTTCGCCGCGCCGCCGGAGAAGGACCTGGAGTGGCAGGACGCGGGCGTCGAGGGCATGTACCGCTTCCTGGGCCGGGTGTACCGGTTCGTGACGCGCAACGCCGGGTGCGAAGCGCCGTCCGGCGGGCCGGCGGGCGAGGCCGACGCCAAGGCGCTTCGCAAGCTGCACCAGACCGTCAAGAAGGTGACGGAGGATTTCGAGACGCGCTGGCACTTCAACACCTCGATCGCCGCCGCGATGGAGCTGCTCAACGAGCTTACGGCGCTGGAAGCGCAGCTCTCGGGCGCCGCGCTGAGGGAAGCCCTCGAGAAGATGGTTTTGCTCCTGGCGCCGTTCGTGCCTTACGTGGCGCAGGAGATGTGGGAAGAGCTGGGGCACGCCACGCCGGCGTTTCTGGAAGCCTGGCCGAGCTACGATCCCGAGCTGGCGCGCGAGGAAGAGGCCGAGATCCCGGTGCAGGTCAACGGGAAGCTCCGCGGCCGCATCCACGCGCCCTTCGGCGCGCCGCGGGAGGAGTTGGAGCGCCGGGCCGCGGCGGACGAGAAGATCCGGGGGTACCTGGAAGGCAAACAGATCGTCAGGATCATCGTGGTGCCCGACAAGCTCGTCAACATCGTCGTGAAAGGCTGAGCCGGAGCGCCGGCGACACCCAACCGCGCGCTGGGACTTCTTAAGGGCTGGCGCCGCGGGGCTACCTGATGTGCCACTACCGCAGGGCCCAGAAGCTGGAGGCGTAAGAGAGCGCCGACGGGCTCCCGACGAGCGGTGCAGGCGCATGGGCGCTGCGCGCCCTAGGCTGCGGCCCCGCCTGAACAAGCGGCCGCCAACCGCCGATAGACGATCATGCTCGCCTCTGTGTCGCCCGTACCGGCCGGCTGCACGCGCCGGCTCGCCGGTCTGCTGCTGATCCTCGGAGGCCCCCTCAACCTCGTATGCTGGGGCGCCCCCGCAGCGGCATCGCGCGCCCCTGCCCGGCCGCTGATGTTCGAACCCAACCAGGGACAAGCCGCGCCAGGCGTTCGATTCGTCGCGCGCGCCGCGCGCTACGTCGCACTGCTCGACGAAGACGGCGGCGTCAGTTACGACCTCCCGGCCGGCGCCGCGCGCGGGCGCGTCCGCCTCGAGCTGGCCGGAGCTAATCTCCGGCCGGCGGCCGCCGGCCTGGAAAGACTCCCCTCCCAGACCCATTACTATGCGGGGAGCAATCCGGCGGCCTGGCGGACCAACATCCCCAATTACGCGGGAGCGCGGTATTCAGGCGTCTATCCCGGCGTTGACCTCCTCTATCACGGCCAGGGAGGTGAGCTCGAGTACGAATTCCAGATCGCGCCCGGAGAGGCTCCTGGACAGATCCTGCTCCGATTCGATGCCGCGCCGTCGCTCGACGCCTCCGGCGGTCTGGTTGTGAAGACGGAGGCGGGCGCGCTGCGCCACCGCCGCCCGGTCGCCTACCAGATCGTCGCGGGCCGTCGCAGCCAGGTCCCGGCCGCATTCCGGGTCAGCGGCTCGCTGGTTGGCTTCCGGCTAGGGCGCTACGACACCCACTTGCCCCTCATCATCGATCCCGTAGTGAGCTATTCCACCCAGTTGGGCGGAGTCCAGTGGGATGGGGGGTACGGCATCGCCTCGGATTCGGCCGGGGACGCTTATGTCACCGGTGATACGGCCTCGGCGAACTTTCCCGGCAGGGCGTCCGCGGGCGCCGGAGACCGCGACGTGTTCGTGACCAAGATCCGCGGCGGCAGCACGATTCTTTACACGACGATTCTCTCCAGCGCCGGCAACGACATTGGACGCTCAATTGCCGTCGATGCCGCGGGCAATGCGTACGTGGCCGGCATGGCCGGAGCCGCCGGATTCCCAGTGACTACGGGCGCCTTCCAGCGAACCTTCGGCGGCGTCGCGGACGCCTTTGTGGCGAAGCTCGACGAAGCGGGCCGGTTGGTCTACTGCACCTACATCGGGGGAAGCGCCGCCGATGCCGCCTTCGGGATTGCCGTGGACGGCGCGGGCAGCGTCTATGCGACCGGGTACACCGAGTCAGTGGCTTTCCCCACCACCGCGGGAGCCCCGCAGCGCAGTTTCGGCGGAGGGTTTCGGGACGCGTTCCTGCTGAAGTTGAGCCCCGGCGGCGACGCGCTGGTCTATTCGACCCTGCTGGGCGGCTCCGGCAACGATTTCGGCGCGGCGGTCGCGGTCGATACCGAGGGCAATGCGGTGATCGCTGGTTTCTCGGATTCTCCGAACCTGCCCCTGCAAAACGCTCTGCAAAGCCGTTACGGCGGAGGCGGCGACGCGATGGCGGCCTCTCTGAACGCCTCCGGCACATCCTGGAACTTCGTCACCTATCTGGGCGGCTCCGGTTTCGACCAGGCGACCGGAGTCGCGGTCGACGCGGCCGGCGCCGTCTACGTGACCGGTTCCACCTACTCCGCGGATTTCCCGGCGACCACCGGCGCCTATCACGGCGGGCCGCGCGGGGACTACGACGTCTATGTCTCGAAGATCAGCGGCTCCGGCGCCATGCTCTATTCCAGCGTGCTCGGCGGAAGCGGACCGGATGTACCCGCGGCCATTGCCGTTCGAGCCGATGGCGAGGCGTGGGTCTGCGGATTCACCGCGTCCAACGACTTCCCGCTCGTCAATCCCCTGCAAAGCTCGAACCGCGGCGTCTTTGACGGCTTCGTCGCGGCCGTGAGTGCCGACGGCGGCTCTCTTGCGTTCTCGACCTACCTCGGCGGGGCCGTGGACGACCGGATCTCAGCCATCGCTCTCGATCCCAGCGGCGGCGTGCTTCTGACCGGATTCACCTCCTCGGCCGATTTCCCCACAACCGCCGGCGTATTGCAATCACCCGGACCCGCCGGCTACAACGCCTTTGTGACCCGCATCCAAGGCCCGCCGCAGCCGCCCACCGTGGTTTCCGTGACGCCCTCCGCGGGCAGCGGGTCCAGCCAGGCGTTCGCGTTCCGGGTCAACAACCCGCCGGGATACTTGGACCTGAATGCGATGCTCGTCCTGTTCAATTCCGCCCTGGTCGGCGAACGCGGATGCTACTTCAAGTACGATGCCGCCGGCAACTCCATCGCGATGGCCTCCGACGCTGGCCAAAGTTCCTGGTCCAGCGCGGTGACACTCGGGACCAGCACCACGCTGGAGAACAGCCAGTGCCGCCTGAACGTCGGCACCTCCTCGCGGACCGCCTCCGGACCCGACCTCACGCTCAACCTCGACCTCTACTTCAAGCCCGCTTTC
>JBEKLJ010000122.1:0-10355 GCA_050010255.1 Bryobacteraceae bacterium | reverse complement strand
ATCCAGGTCCTACCCGCTACGGCCAGCAGTGCTCTCGCTCAGCGCGGCACCGCCACCCCGTTTTGCCGCGTCCGGCGCGCCAAACCGCTTTCCGCGTGAAACATCCGGGCTAGTGCCGACGCTTGGCGCCTCTTCCTGACCGCGCACCCCTGCCACGGGCTGCCGTCGCGCGCGCCGCAGCAGGTTGTTGGTGAGAAATGCGGGCTGACCCTGCGGCCGGCCTGATTATCCGAGCCCTTCTGGCCGATGAGGTCTTTTGGCGAATTCGTGAAGAAAAAAGTGACGTTTGGCACTCCGAGTGCATCAAACGTTAAAGGAAGGCAATGGGAGGTCGTCAATGTTCGTAGCCGGCATTCTCGCCAGCCTGGTGGTATTTAGCCTTTTCCTGTCAATGCTTTCGGCGCCGCCGAAGACCGACAACTAGCCCCCGGCGCGGCCTTCTGACCCGCGCACCGTAGCTTTGTGCCACAGATCAGCCCCTGTAGAATGGCGTCGGTGTGCCAGCGAGCGCCGGTATTCTTTACCTTCCTGAACCGCCGCCGCGCGGCAGCCGGCGGCGCCTACTTCAACTCCAGCACTTCCTTTTCTTTCGCCTTGGCGGCTTGCTCGATCTTCTGCATGTAGCTGTCGGTGAGCTTCTGCACCTCGTCCAGCGCCCGCCGCTCGTCGTCTTCGCTGATCAGCTTGTCCTTGAGCAGTTTCTTCAGGGACTCGTTGGCGTCGCGCCGGATGTTGCGGAGGCCCACCCGGTGCTCCTCGGCGACATTGTGCAGGTGCTTGACCAGCTCCTTGCGGCGCTCCTCGGTCAGCGGCGGGATGGGCACCCGGATGATCTTGCCATCGTTAGCGGGATTCAGCCCCAGAGGGGAGGCGCGGATGGCCTTCTCGATCGCCCCGATCTGCGACACGTCCCAGGGTTGCAGGGTGATGAGGGACGGCTCGGGCACGTGCAGCGTCGCCACCTGGTTCAGCGGCGCCGGAGTGCCGTAGTAATCCACTCGGATGTCGTCCAGGAGGGTGATCGAGGCCCGGCCGGTGCGGATGTGCGCCAGTGCGTGCTGGAGGTCGGCCACGATCTTGTCCATGCGCTGCCTGTTGCCCGCCTCGACTTCCTTGACGGTCTGGAATGTACGCGCGCTTGCGGGATTCTCGGTCTTCATGATCGCTCCTAGTGGATGAGAGTGCCTACCGGCTCGCCCATCGATATCCGCATTATATTTCCGGGGACATTCATGTTGAAAACGACCATGGGCAGGCCGTTCTCGCGGCACATCGCCACCGCCGTCGCGTCCAGCACGCCCAGCGCCTTGGTGAGCACCTCGCCGTAGGAGATCTGGCGGTAGAGCACGGCCTCGGCGTTCTGGAGCGGGTCCTGGTCGTAGACGCCGTCCACGCGCGTGCCCTTGGCGATGATCTGCGCCTTGGTCTCGAGCGCCCGCAGCGTGGCGGCTGTGTCGGTGGAGAAGTAGGGATTGGAGGTGCCGGCCGCGAACAGGACTATCCGCCCCTTCTCCAGGTGGCGGACGGCCCGCCGCCGGATGTAGGGCTCGGCCACCTGGCGCATCTCGATGGCGGTCATGACCCGGGTGGCTGCGCCCTGCCGTTCGAGTGCGTCCTGGAAGGCCAGCGCATTGATGACCGTCGCCAGCATCCCCATGTGGTCAGCCGCCACCCGGTCCATGTTCCTGGCCGCGCCGGCAACCCCCCGGAAGAAGTTGCCGCCGCCTATCACGATGCCCATCTGGACGCCGGCGCGGGCCACCTCGGCGATCTCGCCGGCCAGCGCGGCGACCCTCTCGCGATCGATCCCCAGGCCGGCCTGGCCGGCCAGCGCCTGGCCGCTCAGCTTCAGTAAGATCCGTTCGTACTTGGCCACGGCGTTTCCTCCCACTGGCCCGTGGTATGCGGCCCCTGGCTGGCGGTTGGCCCCCGCCGGGCTCCACCGGCCACAGCTCACAAGCGGCGCGGGGCCTCAACCCTGCGCGGAAGCGTGCGCCTGCGCCTCGCCCAGCTTGAAGCGGACGAACCGCGAGACCGTGATGTTCTCGCCGGTCTTGGCGATCTTGGTGGCGATGAGCTGGCCCACCGTCATCGTGTTGTCCTTGATGAACGGCTGCTCGTAGAGGCACACTTCCTCGTAGAACTTGCCCATCCGGCCCTCGACGATCTTATCCGCGACCTTCTCCGGCTTGCCTTCGGCCAGCGCCCGCTCGCGCTGGATCTGCCGCTCCTGGTCGAGCACGGACGGTGTGACGTCTTCCTTGCGGATGAACTGTGGATCCGCCGCCGCGACCTGCATCGCGAGGTCGTGCACGAGCTGCCTGAACTCGCCCGTGCGCGCGACGAAGTCCGACTCGCAGTTGACCTCGACCAGCACCCCAAGCTGCGCGCCGGGGTGGATGTAACTGCCGATCAATCCCTGCCGGGTTGCGCGCGCGGCCTTCTTCGCCGCCGAGGCGATGCCGCGCTTGCGCAGCACGACCTCGGCCTCCGCCAGATCGCCCTTGGCTTCCTGAAGCGCGCTCTTGCACTCCATCATGCCGGCGCCGGTGCGCTCGCGGAGTTCCTTTACCAGTTGCGCGGTGATTTCCGCCATGTCTTGTCTACCCTATTCCTATGAGAAAACTCTGATTCACCGCGGAGACCGAGAGGCGCAGAGAGAACTCTTTGAAATGCTTCTCTGCGTCTCCGCGTCTCTGCGGTGAAAAATCCGGCCTAGGACCGCTCTTCCCGCGCCGGCTCGGCCGTCCGCGCCGCTTCCTCGGTGCCCTCGGTGGCCGGCCCCTTCCGCGGCAGCGACACCGACGGCAGCTCCTCGTCCGGGATCGTTTCCGACATCAACTGCTCGGCGTAACGCGGATCGACGTACTGCGTGTATTCGGGGATCTCCTCGAGCGGCGTCTCTTCGGCCGTCACCAACTGCTCGGCCGGGAATTCTTGCGCCGTCACCAGCGCCTTGCCCTCGTTGACCGCGTCGCAGATCTTGCTGGAGAACAGCCGGATGGCGCGCAGCGCGTCGTCGTTGCCGGGGATGGGCAGGTCCACCATGTCCGGATCGCAGTTGGTGTCCACCACCGCCACCACCGGGATGCCCAGCTTGCGCGCCTCGCGCACCGCGATCTCCTCCTTGTTGGAGTCGATCACGAACAGAAAGTCCGGCAAGCCGGGCATCTCCTTGATGCCCGCCAGATTCTGCTGCAAGTGCTTGCGCTCGCGCTCCAGCCGGGTGATCTCCTTCTTAGACCGGCCCTGGTAGCCGCCGTCGGTGGCCATCAGGTCCAGCTCCTTCAGCCGCTTGATCGACCGCTGGATGGTGATGTGGTTGGTGAGCAGACCGCCGAGCCAGCGCTGGTTGACGAAATACATGCCGCACCGCGCCGCCTCCTCGGCGACGGCCTCCTGGGCCTGCCGCTTGGTGCCGACGAAGAGCACGACCTTGCCCTGGGAAGCCATCTCGCCAACGAAGCGCATGGCCTCCTTGAAGAGCTTCAGCGTCTTCTGAAGGTCAATGATGTAAATCCCGTTGCGTTCCCCGAAGATGTACTCTTTCATCTTCGGATTCCAGCGCTTGGTCTGGTGCCCGAAATGAACGCCGGCTTCGAGCAATTCTTTCATCGAGATTGACGGCAAACTACCTCCTGAGCTAAGTTACCTCCGCGGCGGCGGCCCAAAGCGAGATTTGCCACCGCGGGGTCCGCTTGGGAAAGAGCCTGCGGCGCGCAACGCGCCCGCCGCATAAACGAAACCCTGCTGCCACCGGAGTGTCCACCCCGGAAAACCCGTCCCCCTGCTGCGCCCACCGCGCCCCGCCGCGCGGCCAGCGCCCGCGGCGCACCACGGCGCCCGGTGGGACGGCTAGCGCCCGGAAACGGCGCTAGCGCTTGGAGAACTGGAAGCGCTTGCGCGCGCCCTTCTGCCCGTACTTCTTCCGCTCGTGCTTGCGCGGATCGCGCGTTAATAAGCCGAGCTCCTTTAGACGCGGACGCAGCTCGACGTTAAACACCACCAGCGCCCGGGCGATGCCCAGCTTGGCCGCGCCGGCCTGGCCGTCGATTCCGCCGCCATCGGTCAGAATCAACACGTCGAACCGGTCCGCCATCTCGGTCGCCAGCAGCGGCTGCCTCACCACTGTCCGGCAGGCCTCGGTGGCGAAATACTCCTCAAAGGTCCGGCTATTGACGGTGATCTGTCCTTTGCCCGGCCGCAGAAACACGCGTGCCACCGCGGACTTCCGGCGACCCGTGCCTAGGTACTGAACTTGTGCTGCCACTAATGAAACCCTCTCGTCAGGATATGATGCAAGCCACCGGGTTCTGCCCCTGGTGCGGATGCTTGTCGCCCGGGTACACGCGCAGCTTACGCAGCATACGCTTGCCCAGCTTGGTTTTCGGGAGCATGCCAGCGACCGCCTCGTTGAAAAGGGCAGTCGGTCGCGCCGCGCGCAGCTTCCGCGCCGTCACTTCCTTGAGCCCGCCCGGGTAGCCGCTGTGCCGCCGATAGATCTTCTGGTCTTCCTTCCTGCCGGTCAGCCGCACCTTGGCGGCGTTCAGAACGATCACGTGATCGCCGGTGTCTAGAAAGGGCGTGAACGTGGGTTTGTGCTTTCCCATCAAGAGCATCGCGACGCGCGTCGCCACGCGCCCCAAGGGCTTGTCCGTGGCATCCACCACGTGCCAGACGCGCACGATCTCCTGCGGGGACGGAAACTGGGTGTTCATGGACAGACGAGTCCGCTCCTTCGGCCGCGAAAACTCCAGCTTAGCGAACGCCGAGCCGCACTGTCAAACTGCGTCCTGCCGCTTTTTTTGTGTTGCGGCTGGCGCGTCCCTTGCGGCATAGTGATTAGTGAATCTGAAAGGCAATGTAGAGCGCACCGCAGTGGCCGCAGCCGGAGGAACAACGCCCGTGGCGCGCTCGATTTGGCCCGTGGGCCAGGACGTTTTCCGATGGCGGAACTGCTCTATTTTACCGAGATCCTCGGCCTCAAGGTCTACGACACCAAGGGCCGCCGCATCGGCCGCATCCAGGACGCCGCCCTGGTTCCACTGAACGACCCGTTCCGGGTGGACCGCTACCTGGTCGGCGGCGGCTGGGCGTGGCTCTCGGTCCGGCACGACCAGATTCAGTCCATCTCGCTCGATGGGGTCCGGCTGCGCGAAGTCTTCCTCACCCCCTACCAGGAAGACGAGTACATGCTGCGCATCGCCCGCGACCTGCTCGATCAGCAGATCATCGATGTCACCGGGCGGAAAGTCGTCCGGGTCACCGACGTGACCTTCGAGGTGGTGAAGGCGGACGGCCAGGACGTTTTGCGGGTGCTGGAGGTGGACATCGGCGTGCGCAGCATCTTCCGCCGCGTCCTGCAGGGGTGGCTGCCGCGCCGCTGGATCCGCTGGCTGCAGGTGGCCATTCCGCCGAACTCCATCCGCTGGGAGGTCTGCAACATCGTCGAACCCGATCCCCAGCGCCGCCTGCGCCTGAACATCGACTACCAGAGGCTTGAGCACATGCACCCGGCCGATCTGGCCGACATCGTCGAGGACTTGAGCCCCGAAGAACGCAGCTCGGTTATCGAAACCTTGGACAGCGAGGTGGCCGCGGACACCCTCTCCGAGGTCGATCCGAAGATGCAGGTCAGCATCCTGGAGTCCCTCAACGCCGAGAAGGCCGCCGATATCGTCGAGGAGATGGCGCCCGACGAGGCCGCCGACGCACTGGCCGAGATGGGGGAGGAGACCTCGGAGGAGATTCTCGAGGAGATGGAAGCCGAACCGAAGACCGAGGTCCGCGAGCTTCTGGAGTACAAGGAGGACACCGCCGGCGGCATGATGAACACCGAGTATGTCGCGCTCGGGGAGAAGGCCACCGTCGAGGAAGGGACCGCGGCCGCGCGCGCCAGTGAGGACCTGCTCGAGACTCTGAACACGCTCTTCCTGATCGACGACCAGGGCCGGCTCACCGGCGCCGTCCCCCTCGGCAGACTGTTCCTCGCCGAGCCGGGCACGCCTCTGAGGAAACTCGTGACGGGCACCCTCATCAAGGTATCCGTGGATGAAAAACAGAACCGCGTCACCGAGCTGTTCGACAAGTACAACATTCTGACGCTGCCGGTCGTGGAGGAGGACGGCAAACTAGCCGGAGTGATCACGGCCGATGACGTCATTTCCGTATTGAGGAACCAATGAGCGGTGAGGGTGATGCTGAAGCGTTTTCGGTACCACATCGCGGTGTTCTTCGCTGTGATGGGGCCGGGGGTCATCACCGCGATGGTGGACAACGACTCCGGCGGGATCCTTACCTATTCGGCCGCCGGCGCTAAGTACGGCTATCTTCCGCTCTGGACCCTGCTGCCAATTACCATTCTGCTGATTGTCACTCAGGAGATGAACTCGCGCATGGGCGCGGTGACGGGCAAGGGCCTGTCGGACCTGATCCGCGAGGAGTTCGGGCTGCGGGCGACCTTCGTCATGATGGCGCTGCTAGTGGCCACGAACCTCACCAACGTGATGGCCGAATTTGCCGGCATCGCCAGCTCGCTCGAGCTGTTTTCCATTTCGCGGTACATCTCCGTCCCTATCTGTGCCGCCGCCGTCTGGTTACTGGTGGTCCGCGGGAACTACAGAAGCGTGGAGAAGATCTTCCTGTTGGCGAGCGGCCTCTACGCGACCTACATCGTTTCGGCCGTTATGCTGCACCCGGACTGGAAGCAATCGCTGATCTACAGCGTGAAACCGGTGTTGATGCTCGACGCCGATTACATCGTGATGCTGGTCGGCATGGTGGGCACTTCGATCGCGCCCTGGATGCAGTTTTACCTTCAGGCGGCGATAGTCGAGAAGGGCGTAACGGAGAAGGACTACTCCAAGTCGCGCATCGAGGTGATTGTCGGTTGTATCGGCACGTCGGTGATAGCGTTCTTCATCATCGTGGCCTGCGCGGCGGCGATCTGGAGCCGGAGGCCGCAGGACATCAACGACGCCGCCGTGGCGGCCCAGGCGCTCAAGCCGTTCGGCAGTTATGCCTACCTGCTGTTCAGCGCGGGGCTGTTCAACGCCTCGCTGTTCGCCGCCTCTATCCTGCCGCTCTCCACGGCCTATTCCGTCTGCGAGGGGCTGGGGTTCGAATCCGGCGTCAACAAGCGCTTCAGCGAGGCGCCGGTTTTCTACTGGCTGTACACGCTCCTGATCGCCATCGGCGCCGGGCTGGTGCTGCTGCCGGATTTCCCGCTGGTGAAGATGATCCTGCTCTCGCAGGTCTTGAACGGCGTGCTGCTGCCGGTGGTGCTGATCTTCATGATTCTGCTCATCAACAAGCAGGACCTGATGGGCAAGTGGACGAATTCGCGCATCTACAATTCCATCGCCTGGGCCTCGGTGGTGATTCTGATCGGGCTGACGCTGGCGCTGGTGGGGATCACGCTGCGGCAGTGGTTTGCCTAGCCCGGTCTTTGTGACCGCCCCACCCGTGCCGGCTCGCGCCGGAAGCGTGCCTGCTGTCCGCTGTTGGCTGAAAGCTGGAAGCTGAAAGCTGGAAGCTGATGGCCCCGGCTGGTCCCGCTACTTCGCCCTTCTCTGCTTCTGCTGGCCGACGCGCACCTTGAAGTGCTGCTGCTTGGATTCCTGGTAGGCCTTGTGATCGTGGCGGGCCACCACATCGGCCAAATAGGCCGGGACATCCGTGCCTTTCGGAATGACGGCCATCAGGGTGAAAGTCTCGTTGCAGACCGGGCAGAAAGGCCGGAACCGCGTCACGTTAGGAATCGCCATACTTTGTTCATCCTAGCATACGAGTGAAAGCAGGGCGGCTCCCACTTTGTGGCGTGGGCTTTGCCGTTGTTTGGCATCCGCAATCGGACAGCTTGCAGCGTCGGCTTTGCCGTCGTTTGGCATCCGCAGACGGACAGCCGACGTGTGGCTCCACATTGATGTCGCGCACCCGGCTCATGGCAGCCGCGCCTTCAGCGTCCGCAGGGCCTCCAGGGCGGCCCCGCCGACTTCGGCGTCCGCGTCATGCGACAGCGCCTCCAGGCACGGGACCGCGTCCCGGTCGCCGCTCACGCCCAGGATGCGCGCCAGCTCGATCTTCTCGTCCTTAGTGCCCCCTTGAACCTGCTCCTGGAGGGGGCGGCGGATGGCCGGATCGCGCGCCAGCTCGATCAGGTATGCCCGCGCCACGCCGCGCCAGGCCACGGAGTTCAGCGTGTTGATGAGGAACTGAAGCGGGCTGAACTCGGCGATCTGGCTCCGGCCGAGCATCACCAGGCCGAACGCGGCGGCCAGTTGGGCGGGCCTTTTCGCCTCCTCCGCGTAGATCTTCTCGAGGGCCGGCAGGTCGGCGGGGTCCTTCAGCCGCGCCAACCCCTCGAGGGCGGCGGCGCGCAGACCCTCGTCCCGGTCCGTCAGGTACCGCTCGTAGATGGGCCGGCTGGCCGGGTCCGGCATCATCGCCATGGCCGTCAGTGCCGCCCGGCGAACCTTCGCACTCTGCGCATCCGCGAGCGCGGAGCGCAACTGGGGCAGCGCCTCGCGGTTCCTCAGCAGGCCCGTGGTCTCGATCGCGGCGAGTTGCACCTTCTCGTCCAGGTCACGCAGTAGGAACTCGATTCGCGGGGCCGCGCTCGGGTCGTTGATCTTCTGGAGCGCGATCAGACTCTCGTAGATCAACTGGTCGTCCTTCGAATGCAGCGCCTCGATCAGGTCCGGGATGGCCGTCTGGCCGCGCAGGATGCCGGCCGCCCGGGCCGCGTTGGCGCGAACCTCCAGGGAGACGCCGCCGCGCGCCAGCTTGCCGAGCGCCTCAATCACCTCCGGCCGCACCTGGACGTAACCGCCGATCGTCTGCTCGTTAGTGTCGGTGAAGTGCGCCTTCAGGGCGTTGCCGACTCGCCGCAGCGACGAGCTCAGCCCGCGCCCGACGTACCCCGGCAGGTAAAAGTTCACCAGGCCGTCGGTGGCGCGGATCTGGACCTCGGCGTCATTGTCGCGGGTGGCCTGGATCAGTGGGGCGAGGCTGGCCGCGGTGTCGATCGCGACGATCGACTTCACTGCCTCGACCCGGACTTCGGTGACCGAGTCCCTCAGCATCAGCTCGAGCTTGGGGATGGCGTCGGAACCCTGCCTGGCCAGTTCGCGGGCCGTGCGGACACGCTGCGCGGTGGCCGGCGGCTCCGCCGTCAGGGAGCAGGCGCATGCCAGCAGACAGGCGATGAGCGGTCGGGAGAGCAGCATACCCCAATTATGGCAGGGGGAGACGAACGGCCGGAAGCACGGCCGGAACCGGGAACTAGCGCGTGAACTCGGCTTCGGCGCGGCAGGGCAGCAGGCCGCGTTCGTAGCCCACGTCGAAGAGCTTCTGGGCGGCGCGCGCCACCACCTCGCCCCCATCCACGGTGTACTGGTTCACGTACATGCCGATGAACTTCTCCGCCAGGCGCGGCTCCGTGTCGCGGGCGTAGTTCATGGCGTAGTTCAGCGCCTCTTCGTGGTTCTCCAGGGCGTAGTGGACGCTTTCGCGCACCATCCGGCAGCACTCGCTGCGGACCTCGGGTCCCAGCGAGCGCAGCAGCGCGTTGGCCCCGAGCGGCAGCGGGAGGCCGAAGGTCGCCTTCCACCACGCGCCCAGGTCCAGGACCTTGTGCAGGCCGCCGCGCGCGTAGGTCAACTGCCCTTCGTGGATGACCAGCCCCAGATCGACCGTATGCTCGGCCACGGCTTCCAAGACCTTGTCGAAGGGCATGGCCACCGGTTCGATGTCGGCCTCGAAGATCTTCAGCGCCAGGTAGGCCGTCGTTGTCAGCCCCGGCACGGCGATTCTCTTGCCGCGCACCTCACTCTGCGCCAGCGGCCACGAGGACACCAGCACCGGCCCGTACCCGTCGCCCACACTCGAGCCGCTGGCCATCAACACGTACTTGTCCGCCACATACGGATAGACGTGGTAAGAGATCGCGGTCAGCTCGTAGCGGCCTTTCAGCGCCTTCTGGTTCAGCGACTCGATCTCCTCCAGGACGTGCCGGAAGCCGACCAGCCGCGAGCGGATCTTCTTGGTCGCGATCCCGTAAAACATGTATGCGTCGTCGGAATCCGGGCTATGGGCGCATACGATTTCAGCGGGTTCCTCGGGCGGCATAGGTTGGACCCTCAACTATACCAGACCGTGGCGACGGACCGAGGCGAGGTGCCGATGAGTACTGGAACCCCCGGCCTCGGCGTACTGGGCCGAGCACCCAAGCCTGCGCGGGCCACGGCGATGGCAGCTCCTTAACGGGAGTGCTAGGAAGCCGGCCGCGCTCTCCCTTTCTCTTCGTGAGCCGGTCGTGGTGAGAAGGCTAGCGGACGCCCAGTTGGCCGGCCAGC
>JBEKLJ010000121.1:3371-14490 GCA_050010255.1 Bryobacteraceae bacterium | reverse complement strand
CGGGCTTCAATGGAGCCACGGCCGACGGCCGGCCCACCACGCTCGGCCGCGGAGGCTCCGATTTCTCGGCCTCCATCCTGGCGGCGGCGCTCGACGCCTCCGAGCTCTGGATCTGGACCGACGTGGACGGCATCATGACCGCCGACCCGCGCATCGTGCCGGACTGCGCCGTGCTCGAGGAGGTCACCTACCGGGAAGCGGCCGAGCTGGCCTACAACGGCGCCAAGGTGCTTCACCCGCGGACGCTGGCGCCGCTGGTGGACCGGCGGATTCCGGTCTGGAGCAAGAACAGCTTCGCGCCCCAGAAACCGGGAACGCGGATCGTGGAGAGGATCGAGGTCTCCAGCGGCGCGCGGGCGGTGACCTCGATGGCGAACGTGGCGTTGATCTCGATCGAGCCCGCCTCGGCCATACTGAACGGTGCACAGGTAATGAGCCGCGCGCTGGACGCCCTCGGCCGCGCCAACATCGAGGTGTTGATGCTCTCCAGCTCGTCCTACCGGCAGAGCTTCTGCATCCTGGTTCGGAGCCAGGAGCTGGCGGCGGCGCTGGAGACGCTGAAGTCCGGCCTGGCGCTCGAGCTGGAGCACGGCTACGTGGGGCCGCTGGAGGTGGATGAGAACGTCGGCCTGCTGGCCGTGGTGGGCGAGGGCATGCGCGGCACGCCCGGACTGGCGGGCCGCATCTTCACGGCGATCTCACGCGAGCAATGCGCGCGGTCCACGCCGAGTCGCACATGGGCGAGCACGCCCGCCGGTCGAAGCCCCAGGCGGGCTAGGGCCGGCGCCCGGCGGTAGCGCACGCGCGCATCGGCGGCGAACCGGGTACCGGTCCGCTATACTGAGACTTCGGACTTTTCCCCTGAGGAGTTCTCCGTATGTTTGATCTGTTTCGCAGCCGCGCCAAGCTTGTGCGCATCGTCATGGGCGGTTTTCTGCTGCTGGTGGCTCTCTCGATGCTCACCTACCTGGTCCCGGGCGGGGGCCCGGTCAGCTCGGGCGAGGACCAGGTGGTGGCCGAGATCGGCAAGGAAGTCCTGACGGTGCGCCAGGTCCAGCAGCGGATGCAGATGGCGATGCGGAACAGGGAGTACACGTCGGGCACCGCGGACATTTACGCGCAGCAGCTCGTTGACGGCCTGGTCACGCGGCGCGCGATGCTCTACGAGGCGCGGCGGATGGGTTTCGAGGTGACGGATGCCGTGCTGGCCCGCGTCCTCCGCGGCGTCCCGGCGCTGTTCCCGGACGGCCAGTTCGTCGGCCAAGAGGCCTATGCGGCCTGGGTCGAGCGCCAGCAGAACATGACGATTCCCGAATTCGAAACGGAGCTGCGGCAGGAGATCGTGATCACCCGGCTCACGAGCCTGGTGGGCGAGAGCGTGGTGGTGACGCCGGAGGAGGTGACCCGGGAGTTCCAACGCCGGAACGAGAAGGTCCGTGTGGAGTACATTGCGGTGAGCCCGGACAAGTTTAGTAACGAGGTCACTGTCTCGCCGTCTGAGATCCAGGCCGAGTTCCAGCTCCACGCCGCCGGGTTCCGCATACCGGAGAAGCGCAGTTTCGACATGCTGGTGGTGGAGGAGGCCCAGGTCGCGCAGGGGATCGAGATCCCGGAGGCCGAGCTGCGCGGTATCTACCAAGCCAACAGGGACCAGTACCGGCTGCCGGAGCGCGTCCGTGCGCGCCATATCCTGCTGAAAACTACCGACAAACCCAGGGAGGACATCCCCAAGATCCAGGCCCGCGCCGAGGACCTGCTGAACCAGCTCAAGAAAGGCGCCGATTTTGCCGCGCTGGCCAAGAAGAACTCCGAAGACCCCGGCTCGGCTGCCAAGGGCGGAGAGCTGGGTTGGATCGGCCGTGGCCAGACCGTGCCGCAGTTCGAGAGCACCGCTTTCTCGCTCCAGCCGGGCCAGCTCAGCGGCGTGATCAAGACCGATTACGGGTTTCACATTGTCCAGGTGCTGGAGAAGCAGGAGGCGCGCCTGCGGCCGTTCGAGGAGGTCCGGAGCCAGATCGCGCAGGAGAACACGCGGCAGCGGGTGTTCGATGCCATGCAGCAGCTTGCCGAGCGCGCGCGGGAGGAGTTGCTCAGGGCCCCGCAGCAGGCCCAAGAGATCGCCGCGCGGCTGAACCTGCGCCACATCCACGTGGACAAGTTCTCCCCCGGCATGCAGGTTCCGGAGTTCGGCGTCAACCCGGACTTCGGCGACACGATCATGGGCACGGGCAGGGGCAGTGTGACGCAGCTCATGCAGGCGCCAGGGAACAAGCTGGCGGTTGCGGTGGTGACGGCTGTCTCTCCCGAGCGGCCGGCGGAGCTAGCCGAGGTGGAAGGCCGGATCCGCGCGCAGGTCGCCAACCGGAAGCTGACCGAGCTGCTCGGCCGGCGGATCACCGAGGCGGTCCAAAGAGCCACTGCCGCCGGGAACCTCAAGACCGTGGCCCGGGAGCTGGGCCTCGAGATCAAGACCACGCAGGATTTCGGGCGCAGCGGCGCGGCGGACGGCATCGGCCCGGCAGGGATGATGCTCCAGGCCTTCGATCTGCCGGTCGGGAGCATCTTCGAACCCATCCGGGTGGGTGGTCAGCGCTTCATTTGCCGGATCGTAAGCCAGACCCCTCCGGACATGACGAAGCTCGCCGAGCAGCGCGCCGAGATCCTGGCCGCGCTCCAGGAGCAGAGGGGCCGCCAGCGCATCGAGCTGTTCATGGATTCGGTGCGGACGACGCTGATCCGCGAGGGCAAGGTCAAGATCCACCAGGACGTACTCAACCGCGTCATCCGCGGTTACCAGGGCTAGCGCACGCCCGCCGATGATACAAGCTGTCGTCGACTTCCTGCGCACCCTGACTACGCCCGAGCGGCTGATCCACCTGCTGACGACGGTGCTGACGGGCTGGCTCGGCTACGCCATGCTGTTCGGCGTGGTGTTCGCCGAAACCGGCCTGTTGACCGGCTTCTTCCTGCCCGGCGATTCGTTTCTGTTCACGGTCGGCGTGGTGGCCGGGGCGGCCGGCCTGGACATCCGGGTGGTCATACCGTTGCTCATGGCGGCGGCCATCCTGGGCGACAGCACGGGGTATTTCCTCGGCCGGCGAACCGGGCCGCGGATCTTCAGCCGGCCGAACTCGCGCCTGTTCCGGCGCGAGCACCTCATCCGCTCGAAGGCCTTCTACGACAAGCACGGTGGGAAGACGATTGTCTACGCCAAGTTCATCCCGATCATCCGCACTTTCGCGCCGTTCCTGGCCGGGGTGGTCCGGATGAACTACCGGCGCTTCGTGAGTTTCAGCGCGCTGGGCGTGACACTATGGGTCTGCTCGATCACCGCGCTGGGCCACCGGCTGGGCCGCGTGCCGCTGGTGCGGCAGCATTTCGAGAAGGTGATCTTCCTGATCATCTGCGTCTCGCTGCTGCCGGTCTTCCTGGAGTTCCTCAAGGCCTGGCGCCAGAAGCGGGCCGCGCGCGCCGCCGGGCGGTAAGCCGCGGCTGAGGCACGCCCTCAGGCCCCGGCGGCCTTTTCGCGGCGCGGTTTCTGGCGCGCCCGGAGGGACTCGAACCCCCGGCCTGCTGGTTCGAAGCCAGCCGCTCTATCCACCTGAGCTACGGGCGCGCGAAGTGGCTGCGGCGAACGCCGCACGGCGAATAGCGTAACACACCCGGCGCCCTCCGGCTCCGCTTGGGCCGGCCTGGAGGCCGGCTAGCGGACCAGGAGGTCCGCCCCGCCAGGTAGGGCGGCTCTCCAGAGCAGCCAGCGGGCCTCCAGGCCCGCGTTGCGCTTCCCAGAGACAGCCGCGCGGCTCTCAGCCACGCTGCTACCATGGACAATCACCCAGAATGAGCACGCAGGCGGGCCGGGAGATCGAGATCAAGCTGAGGCTTTCGGGAGCCGCCGAGGGCCGCCGGCGGCTGCGGCGGGCCGGCTTTCGGGTGGCCCGGCGGCGCCTCCACGAGCTCAACACGGTCTTTGACACGCCCGCGGGGGAGCTGTGCGCGGCAGGTTTGCTGCTGCGGCTGCGGATATGCGGGTCGCGCCGCGTGCTGACCTTCAAGGGACCATCGGAACCCGGCCGGCACAAGAGGCGCCAGGAGATCGAGCTCGAGCTGAGCGATGCCGCGGCCTTTGAGCGCATTCTGGCGCGGCTGGGATTCCAGGCGGCTTTCCACTACGAGAAGTACCGCACCGAATACCGCTTGAGCGCCGGCCAAGGGCACGCCATGCTCGATGAAACGCCAGTTGGCGTGTTTGTGGAACTGGAAGGGGCGCCGGGTTGGATCGACTCGAGCGCGCGCCGTCTGGGCTTCAGCGAGGCGGATTACATCACGGCCACCTACGCCGAGCTGCACCGGAACTCGGCCGCAGCCCGCGCCGGCCGGCGTGACATGCTTTTCACGCCGTTGCGGCCCGGCTGACCCGATGCTATGCTCAGTTCGAATTCGGGGCGCCCCGGGCGCCCCCAGGCGCATGTTTCGCGCGTCAGCCGCGACGCGAAGGGTTCGAATTCATGGTCCCCGAGCTGCTCATCGCTCTGCTGGTCCTGATCCTGACAGCGTACTGGTTCCGGTATAAGTGCCTGGTCATCCTTAGAGCTACGGCCGCGCGTGACCGGGCGCGCCAGGTGGCGGCGGCGAACCACCTCAGCTTCGCCGAGATCGCCGCGCGCCTGGAAGGTGATGTGCCGGCCGAGGAACTGCGACGGTTCCACGCGGCCCTGCTCCGGGACTACACGGTCCTCACCTGCCTGCTCCGCTACAGCTCGGCGGTGCCTGCGGGGTCCTACAGCGTGGAAGAGCGCATGCTCATGCTCGATTTCAAACTGATGCACCTCTGGTTCACGCTGGTGCGGGGTCTCGCTCGAGGTCCGGCGCGCCGCTCGCTGGCGGAGCGTACGCGCATCCTTTTCCACTTCGGCAACCGGATGGCCGAGCGCAGCGCGGTGCTCTCGAAAGCTTGAGGCCGGCGCGCAAGGCGGTTTCCTTCCAATCGCGCATCGCCTTTCCGGAATTGGGCGGTCTTTGTTCGTAGATTTCCTCGATACGCTGCACTTTGACAAGCAGCCGGCGCCGCCACCGCCGGATGTCTTCCGCGTCAACGAGATCGTGCTCGCTGCCAGGGAGCACGCCGAACGCCGTCGCTACGTGAATCTGCGACGCGCGGCGGATTCGGTTATAAGCTTCTTCTGGTCCCCGCAAAGTCACGAAAACGCGCGGAAGAATTGCTCTGAACGCTTGCGTTTCACCGATTAAAAGCCGTCAGTGCGCCTCGCGTCGCTCGAATTGCGCCCGGGGACCGAAGGACAACGGGCTTAAGATTGTTGACAATGCGGGTTAGTCCTAGCAGTACTACTACGAAACGCAAACACAATGTACAACAATTGTTTCATTATGGACCCTTAAGTCTGTTATATTTCGTGAGTGACGCCCCGAGCGGACGCTCGACGGACGTTTGGCGTGACATCAACCACCTCGCCGTGGGTGCGATTAGATCTCGGGATCGGTGGCAATGCGTAATGTGGGTTCGGCATAGTACCGATAGTGCCGTCGGTCCGAGATGGAGGCGCTAGAGAGTACCTCGCGGCCAGTTCTGGGCGAGGTGCTAGCAAAGGCGGAGATCAGGATGGACGGCCCCAACGGGCAGTTTCCACAGGGCCGGAGCTGCAGTCCGGCGCGCAGCGTGGCGCCGGATTGGAACGATCTGGTCGCGAGGATTCGCCGGGGCGATGCCTCCGGGATGGAAGACCTCTATGCCCTGTTCTCGCGCGGGGTGCGTTTCTACCTCTGCCGGCAGCTTGGCGCGCAGGAGCTCGAAGACAAGGCCCACGACACGTTCGTGATCGTGGTGCAGGCGATCCAGAGGGGCGAGCTGAGAGACCCTGAGCGGCTGATGGGATTTGTCCGGACGGTGGTTCGCCGCCAGGTGGCTGCCTACATCGACAGAGCCGTGCAGACGCGCCGCGAACAAACGGATTTGGAGTATGGTTTCGGCGTGTGCGACGAGCGGGGCGATCCCGAGCGGGACGCCATCGCGCAGCAGGAGGTGGAGATCATGACCTGGGTGCTGCGGAGCGTCTCGTCGCGGGACCGGGAGATCCTGACGCGCTTCTACCTGCTCGGGCAGACCCAGGAACAGATCTGCGGCGAGATGCAACTGACGCAAACGCAGTTCCGCCTGTTGAAGTCCCGTGCCAAGACCCGCTTCGGCGCACTGGGCCGCCGAAAGCTACGCATGCGGGCCGTTCCTCGGATATTATTGAGACTGGCCTGCCGGTCAGCCAACTAGAATTACAGCAGGCCGGCCGGACGGTCATGACGCTCGACCCCCACGCGCCCGAGGACAAGCTGGAAGAGTATTGCCTGGGCCGAATGCCGGCCGAGGAGGTCGAGGAATTCGAGGCCCACCTCCTGGTGTGCCCGCAGTGCCAGGACTCGCTGCGTGAAACCGAGGCGTACGTCCGCGCGATGCGGGCGGCCGCGGCGCTGGTTGCGGGCGAGGATGTGAGCCGGTCGCGCTGGGTGCGGCGGTGGTGGGTGCGAATCGGGCTGGTGGCGCTGGCCTGCGGCGCGGCCGCGGCGCTCCTGGCCTGGTGGCTCGGCAAGGCGCACTAGCGGCGGTCAGAACACCCTTCGCGTCAGGCGGGCGGGGTTGAACTTGGCGGTGTCGGCCACCGCCATGACGGCCATGACGCCGGCCTGGACCGGGTCGGTCACCACGAAGTCGGCGGCATCCGGAACGCTTCCCGCCATATTGAGGCTGATCACCAGCAGGCCCTGGGCGCGGACCTCGCGGACCGCCCGCTCGATCTCGCCTCCCATCAGCGAGCCGGCCAGCACCAGCGCCTTGGCGCGCGGCAGGCGAGCCACGGCGCGGACGGCGTCGGCTAGCGGCTGCTCGCCCACCAGCGGAATCGTGTCCACGGAGATGTGCTCGCCGCGGATGTTGTGACGGTCGGCCTCGGAGATCGCCCCGATGGCCACCTGGCCCACCTGGGCGCCGCCGCCCATGATGATGATCCGCTTGCCGTAAATCTTCTGGAAGGTGTTCACGAGGAGGAGCTGGCGAACTACGGCCAGCTTCTCGAGGTCCGCGGTGAGGTCCGCGGCGGCGCCGGGCAGGTCGATCTCGAAGTAGATCCGGGCTTCGGGCGGGCGGTTCTCGATGATCTCCACCAGGCTGATGTCGCCGCCGTGCGCGGCGATGACACCGGTGAGCAGGTGCAGGACTCCCGGGCCCGGCTCGGCGTGGACGAGCACGCCGATGCGGCCGCTGGCAACGTTCTCAGTCATAGGCTTCGTATTTCCGCAGCAGGTCCTCCCAGTGTCCCTGCGCTTTCAGGAGAAGCTCGCACACTTCGCGCACCGCCCCTTGCCCCCCCTCGGCCCCGGTGACCAGGTGCGCGCAGCGTTTCACCTCGGGCCGCGCATTTGCCGTGGCGATGGCCAAGCCGACGCGCCGCATGATCACGACGTCGGTGAGATCGTCGCCCATGAAGGCCACCTGTTCGGGCGCGAAGCCCGAGCGGGCCAAGATCTCCTCGAAGATGGGGATCTTCTCGATGTGCCCCTGGTAGACGTAGGCCACGTGGCACTGGCGGCAGCGCTCCTCGGTGGCCGGCGAGACGCGGCCGCTGATGACGCCGGTCTGAATGCCCTTCCAGCTCAGCCACTGGAGAGCGATGCCGTCCTGGCTGGTAAAGGCCTTGGTCTCGCACATCCGGCCGTCGGGCCCGGGGACGTTGTAGAGCTTGCCGTCGGTCATTACGCCGTCCACGTCCATGAGGAGGAGGCGCACGCGAGCGGCTTGTTGCTGAATTTCCAAGCTCATTCTCCTCCCAGCCTTCCTTACCGCTGGATGCGGGCCGAGCCGCCCCGTGCGAAAGCCCGCACCTGCTCGACGGTCGCCATGGTGGTGTCGCCCGGGAAGGTGGTCAACAGCGCGCCGTGCGCCCAGCCCAGCTTCACAGCCTCCTCCGGCTCCTCGCCGGCGAGCAGGCCGTAGAAGAACCCGGATGCGAACCCGTCTCCACCGCCGACGCGATCGTAGACGTCGAGCTCGGCGGTGGGAGCGGTGTACGTCGCTCCATCGATCCAGGCTACCGCGCTCCAGCTATGGTGGTTGGTCGAGTGCACCTCGCGAAGAGTCGTCGCCACCACCTTGACCTTGGGATACTTCTTCACCACGTGATCGATCATCCCAAAGAAGACGCTGGGGTCGAGCTTGGACTTCTTGGCGACGTCCGGGCCGGTAATGCCGAGGCCCATCTGCAAGTCCTCTTCGTTGCCGACCAGCACGTCCACGTTCTCGGCGATGCGCCCGATTACCTCGAGCGCGCGTCCGTGGCCACCCCAGACGTCCCAGAGCTTGGCGCGGTAGTTCAGGTCAAAGGAGACCACCGCGCCGGCGGCCTTGGCCGCCTTCATGGCCTCTATGATCACATCGCCCGTCGTCTCCGAGAGCGCCGCGAAGATCCCGCCGCTGTGGAACCAGCGCACGCCGCCGGCGAAAATCGCGCCCCAGTCGAAGTCGCCCGCCTTGAGTTGCGCGGCCGCCTCGTTCGAGCGGTTATAGAACACCACCGGCGCGCGCGCACCCCAGCCGCGGTCGCTGTACACCGTGGCCATGTTCGGCCCGTTGACGCCGTTATGCTTGAACCGCTTATAGAAAGGCTTGACGCCCATGGCCCTGACCCGCTCCGCGATCAGATCGCCGATGGGGTAGTCGACCATGGCGGTTGCGACGCCGGTCCGCAGGCGGAAGCAGTCCGCCAAATTGGCGGCGACGTTGAACTCGCCGCCGCTGACATGAATCCGGCACTCGTTCGCCTTGCGAAAGGGGATGATTCCCGGGTCCAGGCGGTGCACCAGCGCGCCGACGGACACGAAGTCCAGCGCGCCTTCCGGGCGGATATTGAGACCGTAGGGCATTGAACTCTCCAATAGCTTCCGTTAGAACGTTTCGTCCTCTTGGGACGCGCCGGCACTACGCCGCAGGCGCCCAGTAGCGCCTAAACCGTGTACGTGCTGGAGGCCACGTCGCCACCGCGGCCCGTCCAGTTGGTGTGGAAGAACTGGCCGCGCGGGCGGTCGATCCGCTCATAGGTGTGCGCGCCGAAATAGTCGCGCTGCGCCTGCAGCAAGTTCGCCGGCAGGCGCTGGCTGCGGTAGCCGTCGTAGAACGCCAGCGCCGTGGTGAGCGCCGGAGACGGAACGCCCAGTTCCACGGCGTTGATCACCACGCGCCGCCAGGCTTCCTGGCAGTTCTCGATCACACCGCGGAAGTAATCGTCCAGCAGCAGGTTTTCCAGGTTCGGATTCTTGTCGTAGGCCTCCTTGATCTTGCCCAGGAACGCCGAGCGGATGATGCACCCTCCGCGCCACACCAGCGCCACGCCGCCGTAATTCAGATTCCACCGGTACTCCTTGGAAGCCTCCCGCATCATCATGAAGCCCTGCGCGTAGCTGACGATCTTGGAGGCCAGCAAGGCCCTGCGAATGTCCTCGACGAACGCCTGCCGGTCGCCGCTGAATCTGCCCTGGGGGCCCCGGAGCACTTTGGAAGCGGCCACCCGCGCCTCCTTCAGCGCACTCAAGGCGCGCGCATGCACGGCCTCGGCGATCAGCGTCACCGGCATGCCGCTGTCGAGCGAGGCCACCACCGTCCACTTGCCGGTGCCCTTCTGGCCCGCCGTGTCCAGGATCTTGTCCACCACGTATTCGCCGTTCTCGTCCTTGTAGCCCAGGATGTCCCGGGTGATCTCGATCAGGTAGCTGTCGAGTTCACCCTTGTTCCACTCGGCAAAGGTGTCGTGCATCTCCTGGTTGCTCAACCCCAGGCCTTCCTTCATCAACTGGTAGGCCTCGCAAATCAACTGCATGTCGCCGTATTCGATGCCGTTGTGCACCATCTTCACGAAGTGGCCGGCGCCGCCCTCGCCGATCCAGTCGCAGCACGCTTCCCCGGCCGGCGTCTTGGCGCAAATGGCCTGAAAGATCTCCTTCACCAGCGGCCACGCCTTAGGGCTCCCTCCGGGCATGAGCGACGGACCAAATCGCGCGCCCTCCTCGCCGCCGCTGACGCCCGTGCCGATGTACAGCAACCCCTTGCTCTCCAGATACTTCGTCCGCCGGATGGTGTCGGGGAAGTGCGAGTTGCCGCCGTCTATGATCAGGTCGCCCGGCTCCAGATGGGGCCACAACAGCTCGATGAAGTCGTCCACCGCCTGGCCCGCCTTCACCATCAGCATCACCTTGCGCGGACGCTTCAGCAGGCCCACCATCTCCTCGAGCGAGTGCGCTCCGAGGACGGTCGCGTGTCCCTGGGCGGCTCCCTTCAGGAAGTCGTCCACCTTGGAGACGGTGCGATTGTAGGCCACCACCGTGTAGCCGTGGTCGCTCATGTTCAGGATCAGGTTCTGGCCCATGACGGCCAGGCCGATCAATGCAATGTCGCCTTTCGGTTCCATATGATTGCCTCTTTGCTCAGTAAGACAACTCAGCACAACCCGCCCCCCGTATTCCGCCGCGAATCGAACCTCTCGGGAGGGGAGGTGTTTGCCGGGCGGCGCCGGCGGCGCCGCCTGCCAAGATCCAACAGGATAGCACCGCGCTCAGCCGGCATTCGCTAAGCGATACTGAACCAACCATTCAGTTTTTTTGCGGTTTCTCTCAGCGCCATCCGGACCGGCTCGGCGGCCCTGGCCAGATCCTGCTCGACCGTGAACCTCTCCTGAGCCGAGCGGCCTCAGTGGGCCCCCTCCGGGCTGTACCGCTTCACGATGGCGACGCCCACCAGGATGATCACCATGGCTGTGGCCTCCCTCAGCCCGAACGGCTCGCGGTAGAACAGCCAGCCCAGAAACACCGCCACCACCGGGTTCACGTAGGAGTAGATCGAGACCACGGCCACCGACAGGTGGCTGAGTGCGTAAATGTAGGCGCTGTAGCCGACGATCGAGCCGAACACGATCAGGTAGCAGATGGCCGTCACCCCGCGGAAGGTGGGGTGCATCGGCTGCTGGGGGATCAGCAGGGCGAGGGGGATGAAAACCAGACCCGCGGCAAGCTGCTGGACGGCGCCGGTGACGATGGGGTGCGCCCGGGTCTGCTGCCGCCGGTAATA
>JBEKLJ010000121.1:0-3357 GCA_050010255.1 Bryobacteraceae bacterium | reverse complement strand
AATAGACCGAGCCGAACCCCCAGCAGAGGTTGCCGAGCTGGATGATCAGGAAGCCCCGCACCAGGCCCGCGCCGAGGCTCTGGCTGCCGAGGTCCGCGGAGATCAGCAGGGCGGCGCCGGCGCAGCCCACGAGCATCCCCAGAACGGTGGCCTTGCGGAGGCGTTCGCCGCCGGGCATCCAGGCCTCGATGCCGACCATCCAGAAGGGCGCAATGGTGATGATGAGGGCGGCCAGCCCGCTGGGGATCCAAACCTCGGCGAAGACCAGGCAGGCGTTGCCGCCACCCAGCAGCAGGACTCCGGTGACCGCGGTGGTCCATAGCTCGCGGCCCCGCGGCATGCGGGCGCCGGCCAAAAGTACCGCCAACAGCAGGACCGAGCCGGACACCGTGAAGCGGATAGCGACCAGCGTGATGGGCGGGAAGGACTCCAGCGCCATCCGGATGCCAAGGTAGGTAGTGCCCCAGAAGAAACACACCGCGGCCAGCGCCGCATAGGCCCGGGCGCCTCGCGGGCGCGGAACCAGAGCGCCCGGCGAGACTAGTGCGGAGGGTTCCGACAATCCTTCAGCGTAACATCCGCGAGTACGGAGGCACGGTTTCCCGCCAGCCCGCATTTCTCACCAGCAACCTGCCGCGGCGCGCGATAATGAAGGCTTGATCCTGACTCTGACAGTCAACCCGGCGATCGACCACAACGTGACCGCCGAGCGCCTGGTGTTCGAGGACCGCGCTTACATTCTGGCAACCCATGAGTCGGCCGGCGGGCGCGGCATCAACGCATCCTGCGTGATTCACAGCTTCGGCGGCAAGACCCTCGCGATTGCGCCCTGCGGCGGTGAGTCCGGCCAGCGTTTTCGGGCGCTGGTGGGCGCCTGCGGCTTTCCGGCCGAGCTCGTCGAGATCCGGAACGAGATCCGCACGAACCTCACCATCACCGACCGCCAGGGCCTGACGGTCAAGCTGAACCACCCCGGGCCGAACCTGAGCGGCGAGGAGCTGGCGCGGATCGAGGCCGCGGTCGTGAAGCGGCTCGCCGAAGCGGACTGGTTGATGCTCTGCGGCAGCATTCCGCCGGGCGTACCCTCCGGCTTCGTTCCGAAGCTGATCCGGCTGGCGCACGAGCGCGGGGTGAAGACGCTGGTGGACACCGATGGCGCGGCTTTGCTGGAGGGCGTGGAGGCCGGCCCCACCGTGGTGGCGCCGAACCAGCAGGAGGCCGAGCGGCTGCTCGACACGGCGCTGATCACGCGCAACCACTTCTTGGAGGCGGCGACGCGGATTCTCGGTCTGGGCGCACAATCGGTGATCCTGTCGTTGGGCAGCCGCGGCGCCGTGGGCGCCACGGCCAAGGGGATGATCGAGGTGGTTCCCCCCCGGATCGAGGCCGTTTGCCCCATCGGCTCGGGCGATGCGCTGGCGGCTGCCTTCACCTGGGCCATGACCCAGGGCAGCGACTTCACCGACGCACTGCGCTGGGGCGTGGCGGCGGGCACGGCCTCGGCCTGCCTGCCTGGCCTGCGGTTCGCCGAGCTGGCCCAGACCCGGGAGATGTACGAGCGGGTCGAGGCGCGGCCGGCGCGGTAGCCGGCGGCGGCCCCGCAACAGAGGGATCTTGCAGCACAGCGGCGCGCCAGGCGCGCTTCAAGCGCCCTGGATGTAGCTCCGCATGTGCGCGATCTCCTCGGTCTTCCGCTCCAGCTCGCAAAGCATCAGGTCGCGCATCGAGATGAAGCCGATGACGCCGCCGGAGCGCATCACCGGCAAGTGACGGCAGCCGCGGCGCCGCATCAACTCCATCGCCTCTTCGACCGTGGCCGACTCGTCCGCCGTGCTCAATTCGGTCGACATCACGGCCTCGACGCGGGTCGCCTCCGGGTCGAGCCGCTGAACCACGATGCGCTTCATCAGGTCGCGTTCGCTGAAGATGCCGCGCAGCTCGCCCTTTTCCAGCACCACAATCGCGCCGATGTTGCGCTCAGCCATGCGCCGGGCGACTTCGGCCACGGTCTGACCGACCTCCGCCGCTTCCAGAGTGCGCGCCCGGAGAATGTCCTTGAGTGAAGGCATGCAACCCGCCCCCTAACGCCGCTACAGTAACACGCCGCCGGATGTGGCTCAAGCCGCCGACAGCCAATGTCGGGTCCGCTGAGCTGGAATGGGCTGCATCCTCAAGGCAACACCAGCGAAGACCCGGGCTGGGTCTGCGGCCCCGGAGCGCTTTCCACCTGGCTCCGAAGGAAGTCCAGGAACGCCCGGCCGCGCTGGCGGCCGTTGTTGATCTGGTACTCGATCCGCTGCAGGAAGACCAGCACGCCCAGGACGTCGGCGTCGCGCGTCACCTCGATCCCGTGACGCTTCGCGGCTGCCTTCCGAAACTCCTCGAGGCTCTTCTGGATGCGGTCGAGGACGGCGGCCGCGAGGAGGTTGTCGGGACGGGTCTCGTAATACAGGCCGGTCTCGCGGGTGCGGCAGGTGCGAACCAGGGCGTCGAGCGCGGCCCGCAAGTCGTAATCGACCGCCTTCGGCGTCCTCAGCCCGGCCTCGGCGACGGCCTGCATCAGGAAGGCCACCAGCGCCTCGCGCTCGCGGAGGAAAGAGTCGCTGACCTCGATATCGAGGTTCGGGATCTGCTGGGGGTCTACCCGCGGGGGTTTCTCATGGGTGCGGGCCTCGCGCAGATAGGCGCAATCCAGCGGGCAGCTCACCGTGACTTCGCGCTCGGTTCCGCAGCATACCGAGCAGATCTCGCCGCCCACACCGGGGCAGGAGCGCCGGGGCCGGCGGAGGTTGCAGATTTTGCAGGCCATGAGAGAAGTGAGAGGCAAAGCGGCGCGCCTCTTTCCCATCATCGCACGCGGGTGTGCCGTCGACCGGCTGCGGGACTAGCCCGGGCGGCCGCCGCCGGGCCTACCGAAACATCTGCTCGTAGGTCCGGCGGAAGAAGCCGTCGGTCATGCCCGCGATGTAGTCGCACACCACGCGGTGAAGCGGCTCGCTGCGCGTCTCCTCCCGGTAGGACTCCGGGAGGCGGTCCGGGTGGCCGAGGAAGAACCGGAACAGCTCGGCCATCATGGCCGCCACCCGCCGGCGCTCCTCCACCAGCGGCTCGGAGAAGTAGACGTGGTGGCGGAGGAACTGCCTGAGCGCGGCGCCGGTCGCCTCCGCCACAGGGGTCAGGCGCGCCAGGCGCACCGGATGCCGGCGCACGTCCTCGAGCGTGGCCGCGCCGGCCTCCGCGACCGTTTGGCGCGTCCCCTCCACCAGACCCGTCACCAGCAGGTCGATCAGTCCACGTAGCGCCTCGTGAAAGCGCACGCGCTCGGCCGCGCCCGGGAACTGGAATCCGACCTCCGCC
>JBEKLJ010000120.1:0-10451 GCA_050010255.1 Bryobacteraceae bacterium | reverse complement strand
GTACCGCGCGGAGAAAGAACGGATTGCGGACATCTATATCCGGCAAGCGGAAAAGGTGTTGCCAGGCCTGGCCAAGGCGATCGAAGTGCAGGAGATCGGCACGCCGCTAACCAACGTTCGCTATACGGGGAACTACCGCGGATCGATCTACGGCTGGGACCAGACCCTGGATAATTCCGGAATGCGCCGTCTTGGTCACAGCACGCCGGTGAAGAACCTGTACCTCTCTGGAGCCTGGACGAGGCCGGGGGGCGGTTACAGCGCCGTCCTTTGGAGCGGCCTCGAGTGCTTCGGCGAGATCATGCGGACCTGGGCGTAGGTTGTAGCGATCACGGAGTCCGGGCTAGCCCAGGATCTCTGTTGCCGCATCGGGATCCGCTACCGCCCGCAGGCGCGTGTCGAAGGTCACGAACACGGCGTTGTGGCGGCGTGCCAGCGCCAGCAGGTATGCGTCGGTGACCTGCTGGCTGCCCAGGATGCGCCCGAATGATTCCAGCGAGTCCACCGGGGAGGGAAGACGGTCCAGGTACACGTGCCGCCGGTCGGCCACCATGGCCGCCAGCAGGCTCGCTGCTTCGGCGGGCGATTTCGCCGTGGGGACGGCGGCGGGATTGGAGGAGAGCCGGATGAACCCCAGTTGGGTCAGTGCGCAGGTGGCCCAGCGCTGGTTTCCCCGCTCCAGCCTGCCGACGGCGAGGTCGTGAAACTGGTGGTTGGGCCAAGCCAGCGCGAGCAGGACGTTGAGATCCAGGAACAGCAGGTCAGAAGAGATCTTCTTCATCGAGGAGGCGCTCGATCCGCGAGGCCGCGATGATGGGGGCGCCCGCGGGCACGTCAAAGGTTGGGAAACGGCGCCCAGGCCGCCGGGTGCTGACAGCCGGTGTCAGACCGCGGCGCGCCAGCGTGGAGAGGACTTTCCCCAGGCGCTCGCCGGAGGCGCGGGACAGGTGCCGGGCGGCGTGGTAGACGTCCTCGTCCAGGGTCAGGGTCGTTCTCACGATTCCATTCTGATACGCTGATGCAGTGATGTCAAGATGCAGGCCTAAGACCTTCGATGCCTGAGTCCCCGGCCTCGGGCTGGTGTTTGCGAACTCGGGCCTGGGCCGGTCAAGCTGCGTGAGCCTCGAATGAGCTGGGCCGGCCTCCGGCCAGGCGGCGCCGTCAATCGAGAAGCTTCCTCAGAACGTGCTTGGCGAGGTTTTCATTGATTTCGCGGTGTCTCGGAATGGGTTGGGATATCCCCGTCCGCGGGTTGCGGTACCAATCGTGCCGGCTGCCATGCCGCACTAGCACGCAGCCGGCCTCCTTGAGGCGGCGGATCAGGTGCTGCCGTTTCATTGGACGGAAAGCTCGGCCACCCTCCGCACTCCGGGGATTTCGCCGCTGGTCAGGTCACGCAGCAGGTCTCTGAGGTTCTCCTGAAGATCCTCCAGGCTCTCACCCTGAGTGATGTAGTCCGGGTATTCTTCAAAGCACCCCAGCCAGTGGTCTCCGTCCTGCCAGTAGACGTACCGTGCGATACTCATATTTCTAGTGTAAACGGCCCCGACCCGGACGGCGCCGCCCCGCGGCGGCGCCGCGCCCGGCCCCGCATTCTCCTTTCGCGTTTTCCCTACTGGACGGCGAGTTCCGGCGCCAGTTCCATCTCGAGCACGCCGCGCACGCCCGTGGCGGTGCGCAACTGCCGCGCCGCCGGCCGGATGAGCTCCAGCGCCCGGAGGAGGGTGGCCGAAGAGGCGTCGCGCTCGCTCGAATCCGGCGTCTCGCCGGCCAACTGGTCCAAGAAGGCCTCCAGAGCGCCCTTGCGTTGCGGGAAGACCTGGATGCGCACCTCTTCGGAGGCCGGAATGCCGGCGGCTCTCTTGGCCAGCGCCAGCGCCACCGCATAGCCGCCCAGCTCATCCACCAGCCCGAGGTTCCTGGCGTCTTCCCCGCTCCAGATCCGCCCCTTGGCGATCTGGAGCACGCGCTCCCTGGGCAGCCGCCGCCCCTCGGCCACCTTGGCGGTGAAATCCGCGTAGACCCGGTCGAGCCAGGCCTGGAGCCGCGCCCACTCCGCGGGTGAGTAATCGGAGCTCGCGTTCCAGAAAGTGGCGTTGGCGCCGTTGTGGACCTCGTCGAAGGTGATGCCGAGCTTCTGCCACATGCCGGCGGTGACCATCTTGCCGCCGAGAACGCCGATCGAGCCGGTGATGGTGCCCGGCTGGGCGACGATCTTGCTAGCGGCCATGGCCACGAAATAGCCGCCGGAGCCGGCCACGTCGCCCATGGAAGCGATGACCGGCTTGCCGGCCTTTCTGGCCCGAACGGTCTCGCGCCAGATGGCGTCCGAGGCGACATAGGAGCCGCCGGGGCTGTCGATGCGGAACAGGATAGCCCTGACGTTGGGGTCTTTGACCGCGGCCCGGAAGGCGGCCGTCACGGTGTCGGAGCCCATCGTGCTGCTGCCGAAGACGGGGTCAAAAGCGCTCTTGCCGCGCTGCACGCCGCCGACGCCGAAGATCAACGCGATGGTCTTGCCGCGCTGGTGCGGGCGCCCGGCGCGTTGAAGGTATTTGCCGGGGTAGAGCAACTGGGCGCCCCAGCCGGCGCGTTGCTTCACCTGGGTGTAGACGTCGTCGCGGTAGGCCAGGCCGTCCACCAGCCGCGCATCCAGCGCCTCGCGTCCCAGCAGCGGCCCGCGATCGATGACCGCGCGGACCTGCTCGGGTGTGAGCTGGCGGCCCTCGGCGATCCCGCGCACCAGCTGCGAGGACCAGGACTGCGTCAGGGCCGCCATGGCCTCGCGGTGCGCCGGAGTGAACTGGCGCTCGGTGAGCTGATTCATCGCGTTCTTGTACTCCTGGCGATGGTCCATGCGCGGCACCACGCCGAGCTTGTCGAGCGCGCCCCGGACGAACATGCTCTCCAACTGGACGCCGGTCATGCCGATGTCGCCCGAGGGCTGCATCCAGATCTGGTCGAAGGCGGTGGCCAGGTAGTAGGAGCCCGAGCCCTGGCCGAACTCTCCGAAGGTCTCTGACCAGGCGACGGTGAACTTCTTGTGCGCGCGGAACCTCTTGACGGCGTCGCGGATCTCCTGGACCTTTGCCAGGCCCAGGGTGGAGCCGCCGAAGCTGGCCACGAGGCCCGCCACGCGCGGGTCGTCCGCGCCGCGATCGAGCGCGTCCACCAGGTCGCGCACGCTGGGTGCGGCGCCGAGAAACGCCTTGGCGAACGGGTCGTCGGGGGCGTCCTCGACCAGCCCGGTTTCGAGGTTGACTTCCAGGACGGTTCGCGCCGGCACGCGCTGGCGCATCACGCTAACCGCCAGGCTCGCCAGGAAGATGAAGAGCACGAACAGCACCGCGACGCCGCCGATGACGGCCAGTATCCGCACCAGGACTTTCATGGTCTTAGAACCTCCGCTGGATCAGACTTCATTATTATGCCTGGGAGCGGGGAGCCGGTCCACCCCGGGGCGGGTCTATAATCGAGGCGATTGATTCTGACCGCCAGCGCCTCGGATGCCGGCAAGCGGCTCGACGTTTTCCTTCAGGAGCAGCTCAGCCAATACAGCCGCTCGCGGCTCCAGGAGTGGGTCAAGGGGGGCCGAGTGCGCGTCAACGGCGCCGCCGGCCGCGCCTCGCTCCGCCTGCGGGGCGGCGAGAAGGTGGAGGTCGAGCCAGCCGAGCTCCCGCCGTTACGCGCGGTTGCCGAAGACCTGCCGCTCCAGATCCTGTACCAGGATCAGGACGTCATCGCCGTGGACAAGCCCGCGGGCATGGTGGTGCACGCCGGGGCCGGCTGCCATTCGGGCACGCTGGTCAACGCCCTGCTCCACCATTTCGGCACCTTGTCAAAGGCCGGCGGCGAAGAGCGGCCCGGGGTGGTGCACCGGCTGGACCGGTACACCAGCGGCGTGATCCTGGTGGCGCGCAACGACGCCGCCCACCGCAGCCTGGCCGCCCAGTTCGCCTCGCGCCAGGTCGAGAAGGTCTACTTGGCGCTGGTACACGGCGCTCTCCCCCGCGAGGAAGGCCGGATTGAGAAGCCGATCTCGCGCGACCCGGTGCGGAGGGTGCGGATGACCGCGCGCCGGGCCGAAGGTCGCCAGGCGATCACCGAGTGGAAGGTTCTGCAACGCTTTAAAGGGTTTACGCTGCTCGAAGTGCGGATCAAGACCGGGCGCACCCACCAGATCCGTGTGCACTTGGCGAGCATCGGCCGCCCGGTGGCGGGGGACCGGCTGTACGGGGCGCCCGCCCGGGTGGAGGGCCGCCCGCCGCTGGAACGGTGCTTCCTCCATGCCCATCGCATCCGCTTCCTGCGGCCGGCGACCGGCGAGCCCCTCACCCTGGAGTCGCCGCTGCCCGAGGAGCTGCGGATCTGGATGGCGGGCCTGGAACCGGCGGGCTAGCCGCCGGTGTCCAATGTTGAAGCGGCCGAATTGCGAGGCGCGAGCCGTGGCCGTGCTTATAATCGGAGGATAGGCGCTCTATGAGGTCCCTTTTCGCCGCGATCGTGCTCTCAAGCGCGCTGGGCGGCGCGCTCCAGGCCCAGCAGCCAGCGCAGAATCTGGCCCGCCCGCAGCCGGATGATGGGACGCGCATCCTGGTCGACGTCAGCCGCGTGAACGTCCTGTTCACGGTGACGGACAAGAAGGGCCGGTTCATCACCGACCTCGACCGGAACGACTTCGAGGTTGTCGAGGGCTCGCACGCCCAGAAAATCATTGAGTTCACCGCCGAGAGCGACCTGCCGCTGCGGCTCGCCATCCTGGTGGACACCTCCAACAGCATCCGGGAGCGTTTCCGCTTCATCCAGGAAGCTGCCATCGACTTCATCAAGAGCGTCGTGCGACCGCGGCAGGACAAGGCGCTGGTGTTCAGCTTCGACACCCGGGCGGAGGTGGTGGCGGATCTCACCGACGACTCAGAGCGGCTCTCGCAGCTCATCCTGGACCTGCGGCCAGGCGGCGGCACGTCGCTTTACGACGCCATCCTGCTCGCCTGCCGCGACAAGCTGGGCGCCGAGCAGCCGCGTCACAAGTTCCGCCGGGCCATGATCGTGCTCAGCGACGGCGACGACACGGTCAGCGAGGCCACCCGCGACCAGGCGCTCGAGATGGCGCAGCGGATGGACGTCGTCATCTACACCATCTCCACCAACATCAGCCGGACCGAGACCGACGGCGACAAGGTGTTGAGGTACCTGGCGGCGGAGACAGGCGGGGTGGCGTTCTTCCCCTTCAAGGTCGAGGACCTGGCGCAATCCTTCGAGAACATCGCCAACGAGCTGCGGCACCAATACAGCATTTACTACCGCCCCGAGCCGTTGAAGACCGACGGCAGCTACCAGAGGATTGGCGTCCATGTGAAGGACCGCAGGGACGTGGTGGTGCGGGCGCGCAAGGGCTACTACGCGCCACGGTTATAGAGGGATAGAAACGGCGAGGCGGAAATAAGGTGGCAGGCTGCGCGCTGGGGCCGCGCGGAGGCGCGCCTTGCGGCTCGAGAGGCGTCGCTCCCAGAGACAGCGGAGCTGTCACAGCCGTCAGCGGCGGCATTCGGTATAATCACCTCTTCACGGAGGCTTCCCCCTATGGACGAGAAGGAACGCGCACGCGCTCTGGGGCTGGCCCTGAGCCAGATTGAAAAGCAGTTCGGCAAGGGCTCGATCCTGCGGCTGGGCACCCGCGACGCCATCGTGCCCGTGGCGGTGATCCCCAGCGGCTCTATCTCGCTGGACTGTGCCCTGGGTGTGGGGGGCTTCCCGCGCGGCCGGATCATGGAGGTCTTCGGGCCGGAGTCCTCGGGCAAGACTACGGTGGCTCTGCACGTGGTGGCCAGCGCGCAGAAGGCCGGCGGCATGGCCGCCTTCATCGACGTGGAGCACGCGCTGGACCCGGCTTACGCGCGCCAGCTCGGCGTGGATGTGGACAACCTGCTGGTCTCCCAGCCGGACTACGCCGAGCAGGCGCTGGAGATCGCCAGCGCGCTCATCAGCTCGGGTTCGATCGATGTGCTGGTGATCGACTCGGTGGCCGCGCTGGTGCCCAAGGCCGAGCTGGACGGCGAGATGGGCGAGGCCTACGTGGGCATCCAGGCGCGGCTGATGTCCCAGGCGCTGCGGAAGCTCACGGGCATCGTTTCGAAATCGAAGACCTGCCTGATTTTCATCAACCAGATCCGCGAGAAGATCGGCGTCATGTTCGGCAACCCGGAGACCACCTCGGGCGGCCGCGCGCTGAAGTTCTATGCCACCATGCGGGCCGACATCCGCCGCATCGCGGCGATCAAGGAAGGCGACGTGGTGGTGGGCAACCGCACCCGGGTGAAGATCGTGAAGAACAAGGTGGCGGCGCCGTTCCGCGAGGCCGAGTTCGACATCCTCTACGGCCAGGGGATCTCGCGGGAGGGCGACCTGCTCGACGTGGGCGTGGCGCAGAACGTGGTCGAGAAGAGCGGCTCCTGGTACGGCTACAAGGGCGAGCGGATCGGCCAGGGACGCGAGAACGCCCGCCAGTTCCTCAAGGACAACCCCGAGGCGGCCGCGAAGCTCGAAGCCGAGTTGCGGCAGATCCTGGGGCTGACCCGGCTGGCCGCGGCCCCGCCCAGCCCCGGCCCGGAGGCCTCGCCGATGCCGAAGCCGGCCGCGGCGACTAAAGGCCGGTAGCCGGCAGGGGTCGATCCCGATCCGGCGACCGAACATTCCCTGAGAATCCGGGCGCGCACGCGCCACCACCATGGGGAAGGAGTGTCGCCGTGGATGGAAAAGATCGCCAGCGGGCCATCGATAGCACTCTCGCGCAGCTCGAGAAGCAGTTCGGCCGGGGCTCGGTCCTGCGCCTTGGCTCCACCAATGTCGTTCCGGTCACGGTCATCCCGAGCGGGTCGATCTCGCTCGACGCTGCCCTGGGCGTGGGCGGCTTCCCGCGTGGCCGCGTTGTGGAGATCTTCGGCCCGGAATCGTCCGGCAAGACCACGCTGGCGCTGCACCTGATCGCCGAGGCCCAGAAAGCGGGCGGCACCGCCGCGTTCATCGACGCCGAGCATGCGCTCGATCCGGGCTACGCGCGGCGGCTGGGCGTCGATACCGACAACCTGCTGGTCTCGCAGCCGGACTATGGCGAGCAGGCGCTGGAGATCGCCAGCGCGCTGATCGCCTCCGGGGCCGTGGACGCGGTGGTCATCGACTCGGTGGCCGCCCTGGTCCCCAAGGCCGAGCTCGAGGGCGAGATGGGCGATAGTCACGTCGGGCTCCAGGCGCGGCTGATGTCCCAGGCGCTGCGGAAGCTGGCCGGCTCGATCTCGCGCGCCAACGCCTGCATGGTCTTCATCAACCAGATCCGGGAGAAGATCGGGGTGATGTTCGGCAATCCGGAGACCACTAGCGGCGGCCGGGCGTTGAAGTTCTACGCTTCGGTGCGGGTGGATGTGCGGCGGATCGCAACGCTCAAGGAAGGCGACACGGTCATCGGCAGCCGGACCCGGGCCAAGGTGGTCAAGAACAAGGTGGCGGCGCCGTTCCGCGAGGCCGAGTTCGACATCTTGTACGGCCAGGGTATCTCGCGGGAGGGCGACCTGATCGACGTGGGCGCCGCGCGCGGCCTGATCGACAAGAGCGGCTCCTGGTTCAGCTACCGCGGGGAGCGCATAGGGCAGGGCCGCGAGCACGCCCGGCAGTTCCTGCAAGAGCATGCCGAGGTTCGCGAGCGTCTGGAGGCGGAGCTGCGCCAGGCGCTGGGGCTGCCCGCCGAGACCCTCTCGGGGGCGTCACCCGGGCCGAAGCCCGCCGTCGCGGGGGTGGTGTCGCCCGAGCCGAAGCGAGCGCTGGTGGCGGCGCGCTAGCGCCGGGGAGCGCCCCTTTCAGGCTTTGCGTGTGCTTTCCGCGCTCGAAGGCCCGAAAAATGGGCCTTCCGTGCATATTTCCCTTTACTTCGACACTTCGATTCCTTATGATCGACTTGACTCACTCGCATCCGGGTTCCGGAGGTGTGCTGAAGGGCCGGCATCCGGGGGCGGGAGAGCCCCTGTGAAGGGTTGGCAGTTCAATTCGGGAGGATGGGAATAGACGTTTATGGCTGAAGTCAAACGCATGACACAATCGCAACTCGTCAAGGAACTGGCCGGCGCCTGTGAAGTGAACAACAAGTGCTCGCGTCAGTTGCTGGACGCCTTCGCTCAGATCGCGGTCCGCGAGACCAAGAAGAACGGCGTGTTCGTGATCCCGGGCCTCGGCCGCTTGGTGCGGGTCGAGCGCAAAGCGCGGATGGGACGGAACCCCGCCACCGGCGAAGCGATCAAGATCCCGGCCAAGAAGGTCGTTAAGTTCCGGGTCGCCAAGGCCGTCAAGGACGCGATCGTTCCACCAAAGAAGAAATAGCGGACGCCGCTGCCGCGCGCCCTGGCCGCCCAGGCTGGCGCCGCTCACTCAAAGGCCAAGATATCGATAACCCCGCGGGCTCGTGCTCGCGGGGTTTTTCGCGCCGGAGCGCGGGCGGCGGTGCTTTGGGGGCCGCAGACTGAAACCCCCGCGAGCCCTCTCGCGGGGTTCTGATTCAACACCCAAACTTCGATCCGCTCAGGTTGCCAGCGGGGTCGGGAAGCCGCTATCCCTGCTTCTTCTCCTCGGCGTCGTGGTCGTCTTCGCCCTTGATGGCCGACTTGAAGTTGCGAATGCCCTGGCCGAGGCCTTTCGCTACTTCCGGAATCTTCCTGCCGCCGAAGAGGAGCACCGCGATCAGCAGAATGATCAGCAGTTCCTGTACGCCGAGTCTCATACGGCCTCCTTGCGTGAAGCTGGCTCCATTGTAGCGAACCGGTGCGGAAGTCCGCCACCGCCCGGCCGGCCGGGTGCGCGGCGAGTCGTAGGAGTTGCTTATGATCGACCCATGCCGATGCCGGCGGGAAAGCCGGCATGGCAGCCTGGAAAGGCTGCTCCACGCCGGGCGGGGTGGTCTCATCCAGCCGTTTCGGGCTTTGTGGTACGATGTGCTTTCCGGCGCGGGCACGGCCCCCCGGGGACCCGGCAACTGGAAGCCAGCATGAAGAAGAGCGGCGCGGCGTCGCAGGCCCACGAGCACCTTGAGCTCGCGGCTTTCCGGGAGCACAAGGGGATCTCGCTTCGGCACATTGCCGACACCACCAAGATCAGCATGCGTTTTCTCAAGGCGATCGAGGAAGGCGACTTCGAGCAGCTCCCCGGCGGCATTTACAGCTCCAGCTACATCCGCCAGTACGCCCGGGAGATCGGCTTTGAGGAAGGCAAGCTGCTGGCGCACTACCGTTCGCTGGTCGGGACGTCCTCCTAAGCCCCGCCGAAAGACTCCGCAATCCCGGATGTTTCACCACGATCGTAGCGAGGCGCGATGAGAGGGCTGCATATACAAGGCGCGCGACGGCCGGCGCCCGCAGGTCCGTAACGGATCGAGGACGCCGGCCGAGCGCAACGCAGTAGATGCAGTCCTATCGCGCGCCGCAGCAGATTGCTGGTGAAACATCCGGGCTGGTTCCAGCTCCCCAAGCGCGTTTCTGAATCGCCGCGCGGCCGCGCGGCGCTCCTCTGCTATCATGTCCCAAGCTGAGGATTGCCTCTATGCCCGAGACCACACATCAGTCGTACATTCCCGAGAAGACCGCAGCCCAGGAGTTCACCTTCCGCGCCGTGCTGCTGGGCCTGGTGATGACCGTCATCCTGGGCGCGGCGAACGCCTATCTGGGCCTGCGGGCCGGCATGACGATCGCCGCCACCTATCCGGCCGCGGTCATCGGCATGGCGGTGTTGCGCATGCTGCGCGGCTCGATCCTGGAAGAGAACATCGCGCGAACGGTGGGTTCGATCGGCGAGTCGGTGGCCGCCGGCGCCATCTTCACGATTCCCGCCTTCGTCATCTCCGGCGCCTGGAAGTCGTTTGGCACGCCGGAGGCGTACTGGAAATCGACGGCCCTGATGATCGTCGGCGGCGTGCTCGGCATCCTGTTCGTGACGCTGCTGCGGCGCGTCATGGTGACCGACCCCGAGCTGCCTTACCCGGAATCCGTCGCGGCCTCGCAGATCCACATCGCGGGACAGCGCGGCGCCCAGGCCGCCAAGCTGCTGTTCGCCAACATGGGCGTCGGGGCGGTGGTCTACCTGCTCGGCAAGTTCAAGCTGTTTGCGGCCAGCCACTCCTTCCCGATCTCCGTCGGCACGGCGGGCAAGACGGCAGTCCGGCTGTCGTGGACATTCGGCGAGCCGCCGCAGGCGGCCACGGCCAGCGTCGGCGTGGGCGGCGTGGCATCGGCGGCGGGGCCGGCTGTCAGCCCGGCCTACCTCGGCGTGGGCTACATCATCGGCCCCCGCCTGGGCGCGCTCAACTTCGCGGGCGGAGTGCTGGCCTGGGGGCTGCTGGTGCCGGCGTTCGTCTACTTCCTCGGGCCGCAGTTGTTGCAGTCGAATCCCGGGCTCGACTGGGAAGGCGTGAACCA
>JBEKLJ010000119.1:0-10451 GCA_050010255.1 Bryobacteraceae bacterium | reverse complement strand
GAGGAGGGGGCGGCGGGGTCTGAGGGCAGAGCAGGTCAAATTGAGCTGCCCGGAGGTCATAATGTGACTGCCAGTACTCATTGTTAGCGTTAATGCTGGTGATGTCGCGTCTGTTCTGGTCTCGGAAGTCATTGGCGTCTACCACACCCCTAAGGAGGCTGTCCAGGACCGCATCGGCATTGTTCCTGCTCTCCTGTAAGTCAAAAGCTATATCCCGTTGCTGGTCGATAGCTGTGAGGAGTCGCCTTCGGGTCTCCGCTACCCTTTCTCCCCCGCCCCCCGGAGCAGCGTCGAGTGCTTTCGACTGTTCCTGGAGCGAATCGAGTTCCCCCCTTTCGGTTTTGAAAGCCAATTCGAGGTTTGATATGCGTTCACGCTGCCTAGCGATCCGGCGCTTCCTGTCCTCTATGGTCTGTGTGGCTTCCCGCAAGTGCTGCTCGTAAAAGAGGATCTTCTTCCTCACGAAAGCCTCGTGCGCTCTCCGCACCTGCTCCAGATCCTCTTTACACGGCGAGTCGCACACCGGGCTCCGCCCAGGTGACGTACTACTGGTCAGAGAAGCTCTGTACTTGCTGTCGAACGCTCTGTTAACCCCATCCCAGATCCGGTAGGCCTCGTACATTTCTTTACCGAGCCCTGCGTAAAGGTCCCCGGCAAAGCGGTCACCGGGTTTGATTGCGGTGCTGCCCTGCTGGGCGAGCATCGCGGATGGCGTAATCAAAACCAGCAAAATGATTCCAAAGCTCACTGCCGCTCACCTCTTGACAGCCTGCCAGCGCCGTCATTGCTTCTTCTTCTTATTCTGTTCGTAAGCCGCATAGCCTAGCCCACCTAGGAGTCCGACTAACACCACGATCCATGCTACGCTCTTGGCTGTGCGAGAACCTACTCGGACTTTCCTTTCCGCCCGGATGCGGGCCTTCTGGGCCGCTTGGTGCTGAACTAGGACTCTCCTGGCGTGCATGATCTTCTGGGTAATCTCTGGAGATTCAACATTGGCGCTGCGCGCCTCCTCGTACTTGCTGATTGCGGCTTGCGGTTCGGTCTCCACAACGGAATCCGCATCAGCGATAAGCTCAGAGAAGCGCCTCAACTCCCCATCCAGCTGAGTCGTGAGCGTCTCAAAACGCGCGTCACACGCGAGGGGTTCCGTTTCTCTTAAGACCCGCTGCGCGCTAAGCAGCCTAGCCTGTTTGAGGGCCTTTTCCATACTCTTGGCGCCGGTGTCGAAACGGGCCTGCCTGCCCTCTAGTTCGGTCAACTGGCGCGTTTGCCGCGCGATGAAAGCGGCGGCCCTGCCCCTCTCGTCCTTGTCGGAGGTTCTCAGTTCTTTGGCGGTCGTGATAGCGCGCTGCGTCCATTTGATGGCCTCCGCGACTGGGTCTCGCGGTACGGAATCGTTCGCCCCTCGACAGTTCAGAGCGTCAGTTGCGAAAGCGGCATAGCGGTTCGCTTCTATGAGCTTATCTGGGCCGCCGGACTTTTGGGCCAAGCTCTGCTGGCAGAGGACCAATGCGAGCAGAATCGCGAGGCTCTGCTGCAAGGTTAAGTGGACCCGTGAGAAAAGGTTCATCCGTGTGCCTCCGCGCATTTTCTGAAGCGACGCAGGCAGCCGACGCCGACTGTGCTTCCCGTGCGCGTGGAAAGCCTCCGCGTCGGCTCAACTTCGTTTCGGAGGTGCTGATCCGATGCCATTAGAGACGTAGTGTACACCACATTGCTGGGAAGTGATCGCAAATACCAACGAAAAGCGCGCGGTTCTAGTACTTCCAGAACCGACCAAGAGGGTGAAAGGTTGTTGAGCGGCCGATAAGGGCATCTTGCGCAGCCCCGCTCTCGAGGATCGACTGCTCTCTAGCGTTGAGAATAGCTTTCAGCGCCCCAGATCCCTGTAGCCTCTGATGCACCGGAAGTTCTTTCCGGTCGCCAGCAACGTCGTATTCGGCAGCGTTCAGGCTCTCGCTTGCCTGGCGCGTAATCCTCTGCGGCTGTTAGGGAAGTTTTGCACTTTCGTTCGCCGACTCTCTACAGCCGAGCTCGTGGCCTGGGCGGTCCTTGCTTTGACCTCGTTGTTGCCGTCAACGGGGGGACGCTACTGTGCGTTCCCTCACAATCCGCGATTGGCATCTGTCCATACTCGGTTTTCGTACTCTCTGAGTAAAGGCCCGCAGCGCTTGATTTCATTGACCGGGGCGAGAGGATCTGAACCTCCGAACCCGTGCGCCCAAGTCGGTGGCCAGTGTTCAGGTGTTGAAGTTGGTGGATCTTGAGGGAACGTGCCGTCTACAGAATCATCTACAGGTGCTCTCGAGCCCTCGGGAAAAACATCTGTAAGCTATTGAAAAGGCTGGCCGGGCCGCCGAGATTTGAAATCGGGACCTCTTGCACCCCAATCAAGTTGTCCGCAATCGTCGCTTCACTTTCAGGGAAGCACCAGCCACAAGAACGACCACAGCAGGATTCGCGCGGCACCGAAGGATAGGCCTAAGCTATTGAAAACACTGGTTGGCGGTCGCGGGCTCGACCCACGGACCTCCTGTTTGTAGGGCCGGAGGCTTTTCTATCAGCTGTACCACCTTGTTGATCTTTGAGGAAATCGCCATCACAGAATGTACTCGAGCCCCTTTAGCTGCGGCTAACGAAGACGGCCCAACTTATTGACTCCATTGGTCGGGGCGGCAGGATTTGAACCTGCTACCCCTTGCGTCCAAGGGGACCGGCACGGCCGCGCCAGAATCGAGGCAGCGCCGGAAATCGGCGGCGCTGATGCTCGCAAGAACCAACTCGCCGCGTCCGGTCCGGCAGGCAGGTCGACACGCACAAGGCATCCATGTCGGCCTGCTACAGCCGCATGCTCAGCCGTCTGGCGCCATGTTGTCCCGCGGCTGTTTGAGGTCGCCATCCGGACAAAGATACGCCCTGCGCGGGCCTCCGTCACCCAGTCGGCCCAAGGTGGCGCGGGCCAAGATGAACGCCGAAGGCGGCCACCGCATGATCGAAGCCCGCCTGCTCGCAAACGGATGACGTTGTTGAAGTCTGAGGATTGCAGCAGCTACACAATCGTCTACAGGCCAGTTTGCCGGGTGTAGACGGTGCGCCCATAATCCATTGAATGGACAGCACTTATTGGAAACTGATGGACCAAGGCACCCCCGCCTTGGGCGCAGGGGGTCGTTGGTTCAAATCCGACCGCCCCGACCAAATGGTCTCATCCGTTTGCGGCCGCCGCCCGCGATGCGCAGTGGACCGCCCAAGCCAGAACGCACAGATACCGCCCTGCAGCCAGCAAGATAGCCAGGAACATCGCCCCGGCGCCGCCCGTAGTGATCGATAAGGCGCCAGGCACGCCGGTAAGTCCCAGGGTCGGGAGGCAATCACATGGCGGCACTCATTCAGGACCTTCGTTACGGCTTGCGTATGTTGGCCAAGAACCCGGGCTTCGCGGCGGTGGCAGTGATTGCCCTGGCGCTCGGGATTGGCGCCAACACCGCCATCTTCAGCGTCGTCAACGGCGTGCTGCTTCAGCCGCTGCCCTACCGCGATCCCGACCGCCTCATGTGGCTCAGTGAGAGCTCGCCCGACTTCAGAACGATGTCCGTCGCCTATCCGAACTTCGTGGACTGGAAAGACCAGAGCCGCAGTTTTGCGGGCCTGGTCTCGTTCCGCTGGGAAGACTACGACGTCACCGGAGCAGGGCCGCCCGAGCACCTGAGCGGCAAGATGGTCTCGGCCGATTTCTTCCGCGTCCTCGGAATCCATCCGGTGCTGGGCCGCGACTTCGACCCCCGGGCAGACCGGCTCGGAGCCTCGCCCGTAGTCCTCATCGGTGGCGGCCTGTGGAGCCGGCGGTTCGGCTCAAGCCGCGCCGTGCTCGGCAGTCAGATCACGCTCAGCGGCCGAAGCTACACCGTCGCGGGCGTCGTCCCCGCCGGGTTTCAGCTTGCAGGCAAAGCCGACGTCTACACGCTTCTGGAACAGTGGGACGACATCCTGGCCAGGTCGCGCGAGATGCATCCCGGCATGTATGTAGTGGGGCGGCTCAAGCCCGGCGTGACGCAAGCCCAGGCGCAATCGGAAATGACCGCCATCGGGGCCCGCCTGGCCGAGGCCTATCCGAAATCGAACTCCAAGCACGGCGTCAATGTCGCGCCGCTCGCGGGCGTGATCGTTGGAAACGTCCGTCCCACCCTGCTGGTTCTGCTGGGCGCGGTGGGCTTCGTGCTCCTCATCGCTTGCGCCAACGTGGCGAACCTGCTCCTGGCCCGCTCTACCGGGCGCCGGAAGGAGATTGCCATCCGCTCCGCTATTGGCGCCGGCCGCGGCCGCGTGGTCCGGCAACTGCTGACCGAGAGCGTGGTGCTGGCGCTCGCCGGCGGCATCGCCGGGCTGGCCGTCGCCCGCTGGGGCACACAAGCGGTGCTGGCGGCCGTGCCGGGCGGCCTGCCGCGCATGGAGAACATCGGCGTGGATGGCTGGGTGCTCGCCTTCACGCTGGCCGTCTCGCTCCTGACCGGCATCGTTTTCGGGCTGGTTCCGGCCCTGCAGGTCTCTGTCACCGATCTGCATGAGACGCTGAAAGAGGGCAGCCGTGGTTCGTCGGCCGGGCATCGGCGCGTGCGCAACCTGCTGGTGGTCTCCGAAGTGGCCGCCGCGCTGGTGCTGCTGACCGGAGCCGGCTTGATGCTGCGCACCATCTGGACCCTCGGCGGCGTCAATCCAGGATTCGACCCCGACCACGTCCTGAGCTTTTCGGTGGGCCTGTCTCCGGCCAACACCAGCAACAGCGATCGTATCCTCCAGACCTTCGAGCAGACGGTGGATCGCATCCACAACGTGCCCGGAGTCACGAGCGCGGCAGTGACCTCGCTCGTTCCCTTGGGCGGCAGCGACAGCGAGATCCCCTTCTACGTGAGCGGACGGCCTCGCCCCACCTCCCAGGGCGACATGCTGTGGGCGCTGTTGTACGCTACCGGTCCCGGCTATCTCAAGGCCATGGACATTCCGCTCCTGCGTGGCCGCTACATCGGGCCCCAGGACATGCACCGTGGCTCCCATGTGGTGGTGATCGACAACGTCATGGCGCGCGCGGTCTTCCCGAACGAGGACCCGCTTGGCAAGAGCATCGTGGTTGCCGACTTGAGCGGCGATCTCGGCCCCGAGACTTCCGTGCCGATGGAGATCGTGGGTATCGTGGGCCACGTCAGCCATTGGGGACTGGACAACGACGCCACGGCCCCGGTCCGCAGCGAGCTTTACCTGCCCCTGTCGCAGATCCCGGATCAGTTCATGAAGGGCATGGCCGGCTCCAGCACCTTTGTGGTGCGCACCGGAGTCGATCCGCTCGCCCTGCTCCCGGCGGTGCGCAGCGCGATCCTCGAAGCCGGCAATGACCAGCCGGTCTACGGAGTGGGGACCATGGATCAGATCGTCTCGGCGTCCATCGCGGACCGGCGCTTCTCCATGCTGCTCCTAGGCATTTTCGCAGGGCTGGCGCTGTTGCTGGCTGCGGTCGGGATCTACGGGGTGATCTCCTACACGGTCGCGCAGCGTACCCGCGAGATTGGCATCCGCATGGTGCTGGGGGCCGGTCAGGCCGATGTGCTGAAGGTTGTCGTCGCCCAGGGCATGCTTCCCGTTCTGGCCGGCCTGGCCATCGGCCTCGCCGCCTCCTTCGGGCTCACCCGCCTGATGGCCGGCATGCTTTACGGCGTCAACGCAGGCGACCCGGTGACCTTTATCGGCGTGGCGCTGGTGCTAGCCGCAGTGGCGCTCATCGCCACCTGGGTCCCGGCCCGCCGCGCCGCCCGGGTCGCTCCCGTGGTGGCCTTACGGTACGAATAGGGCCAGGCAACGAGGAAGTGAAGGCAGCAAACCTTGTGTTCGCCGCCGGATCGAAGCAGGATCCCGAGAGCGTGCCGCAGGCTGCTGGAGCCGGATTCGTCTCCGATTCGCCTGACGCGCATTCCGTGACCGAAGCCGTCTGCCTCGACCTGCCCGCCGATGCCCCGCAGGACTCTTCCACCGGGCCACCGTATCTTCGAAACAGGCCGGCCACGCAGGCTTCAGTTGTTGGGCTCTCACGATGCGGTTGGCTATAATTGCAGCGATGGAATCGAATCCCATCGGGAGATCTCCCTGCGCCGGCGAAGCTCCGTGCAGTTCGGCGCCGGCGGTCCGTGTGCTGTGCCAATGCGGGCGCGCCGTGCCGATCGAGGGAGAACGGTTTGTGTGCGGTTGCGGGGCTGAGCTCGGATGCATGGCGGAGGGCGTGGCGGTGGTGCCACCGGTCGCGCCGTACTGGGGCGAGATCGGAGAAGAGGAAATGACGGCGCTGCTGGCCGCCAGCGAACGCGCTGGCTGGCGGCAAGCCGTGCAGGGTTTGTCCCAGGGCATGCGCGACAACGTCATGAAGGCGGAACGCGCCGCTTTCCAGGACGTGCTGCCGATCCCGGAGGGCAGTTGCGTGCTCGACGTGGGAGCGGGGCTGGGCTGCATCGCGACCGAGCTCGCGGTGCACCATGGCGTGGTCGCCCTGGAGGGGGTGCCGCAGCGGGCCCGGTTCATTGCGTGCCGGAAGCGGCAGGACAATCTGCAGAACCTGACGGTGCTGAATGCGGACCTCAACGCGGTGCGGTTCGACCGGGCACAGTTCGATGCCATCGTTATCAACGGGGTGCTGGAGTGGGTGGGGTTGTTCGACTTAACGGTACCGCCTCAGGAGGCCCAGGCGCGGTTTCTCCGGAACCTGCGCGACGCTCTGAAACCCACGGGGTTTCTCTACATCGGCATCGAAAACCGAATCGGGTGGGACCAGATCCGTGGCGTGCGCGACCATAGCGGGATTCGATACACCAGCCTGATGCCGCGGTTTGTCGCGCGCTGGGTCTGCCGACGGGGAAGCGGGTACCGCGCGCGGTTGAATCGCGGGTATCGCACCTATATTTACAGCTATTACGGATACCAGCGGCTGTTCCGCCGGGCGGGTTTGGCCATCGAAGAGACGTGGGTTGTTCCGCTCGGTTATAACCTGCCCACGCAGATGGTGCCGCTCAACCAGGCGGCGATCGATCTTTACGCGGCTTGGAGTTGGATGCATCCGCCCTTGGAGTGGCGGGACCGCGTGAAGAACGGAGTGAAGCGCCTGCTCGCCCGGCCGTCCATGTGGCGGGTGTTTGGATCGGATCTGGCGTTTCTCCTCAGGCCGCGAAATGCATAGCGCCATCCTGACACGGCTGCGAGGCGGGTCCGCGGTGTCGCTCGGCCGGATCGCATCGGGACGCGCCTCGATCGTGAGTGCGTTCGACGCTCGCACGCCCCACCCCTTGTGGATCGCAAAAACGGCGCGCCGTCCGGAGGACGTGCAGCGACTGCGAAATGAATACGAGGCGCTCACCTATCTGGCGCCGTGGTGTCGCGAACTGGGCATTCCGGAGGTCCTGGAGTGGGAGGCTGCCGGCGGGCAGGCCGTCCTGATTCAGAGCGGCGTGCGCGGAAGGCGGGAGAAGATCTCCCTGCCGATCAACGCCGGCGACGCGGACCTGAGGAGGAGCTTCCAGGATGCTCTGGCCTGGGTGAGGCAGTTCCAGGCCAAGGTCCCGCTCCGTGCCGCCATGCCGGCCGGCACGCTAGCGGAGCGCTACATCGAAGACCTGAGCCGCCGCAGCGTATTCGGGGGCGGGCTAAGCGGCCTGATGGACGTTTTGCGGCGCCACGGGGCCGCCGGCCGCCGGAGTGCGGTCCCGGTTCACGGGGACTTCCACCCGACCAACGTGCTGTTTGTGCGGCCAGGACTGAGTGTTGTCGATTGGTCGGCGTTTGGGCCGGGATTCCCTTTACAGGATGCGTTCTCGTTCCTGGTGAACAGCGACTATTCTCGGCGGGGCCACATCTGCCATCTCATCGAAAACTACCACCATGTGTTCTTCTCCGATTCCCGGGTGAACGGACTGGTCCGGCAGCAGATGGAGGCCGACGGGAGTTCGGGGGATGAGTCGCGATTCCTGTTCTACTGCTTCCTGGCGACGCAAATCTGCGCCGACGCCGTGACACCGCCGCAATACTGGCTTGACATCGTGCGGTATTTGGAGCCATTCGAATTTCCGGGGCCGTGCACGCCGCTGCCCGCGCCCCGCGTGGAGTGAGCGCCGGGGTCCCGCTTATGGGCGCGAATTCCTCACCTGGCCCGCCATCTCGGGAGGCCACCACCGAAGACGCGGGCCGCGCGTGGAATGCTGAATCCGCGCCAGAGCCCACGCTCCAGGAGGAGGCGCCGCCAGGGACCTCGGGCTACCGGCGAGCGCTGAAGAGCCTGCTGGTCTACTCAGGCGGCATTGTCGCGGCGAAGCTGGCCAGCGTCATTCTTGTGCCCCTCTACACGCACCGGCTCACTCAGGCGGAGTACGGAACTCTGGAACTGCTGGATGTGACGCTCCAGGCCGCGACCAAGCTGCTGTGGGGAGGTTTGCCTTACGCCTTCTGGTACTTCTACACGAACCGGAACACCGAGCAGGAACGAAGACGGGTGGTCACCACGGCGGTGCTGGGAGCCCTCGCCGTGGGTTCGGCCGGCGCACTGGCAGGCAGCGCGCTCGCGCCGTGGATCAGCGAACTGCTGTGGGGGTCGCGACGCAATGCAGCGCTCCTGTGGATTCTCTTCGCCGGCATGGCGTGCGCGTTCCCGTTCGAAGTGATGCTGAACTGGTTCAGAGTCATCGACGAACCGGTCAAGTACGTGGCCAGCGGCATGGGACGGTTGGTCCTGCAGGTTGCAGGCGCGGTGTTCCTGCTGATGGTCTGCGGCTTGGGGATTGCCGGAGTTCTTTGGAGCAGCGTCCTGGCTGGGGGCGCTGGCGCAGCCGTGCTGCTGGTGTATGGACTCCGGCGGAACGGCATGGGAGTGGATCCGCGGCTGTTCGGGAGGATGCTGGTTTACGCGACCCCAAGCATCTTCGTGGGGCTGTGTTCTTTCCTCAGCCACTTTGGCGACCGCTATTTCCTTCTACGCTCGGTGTCGCTGTCCGAGCTGGCCATCTACTCATTGGCATACAAGTTCGGGATGCTGATCACGCTCATGCAGTATGCGTTTCAAGCCTATTGGAACGCACAGGTGTTCGAGATCGCGAAGCGTCCCTCGAGCAGCGTACTGTTGGGGCGGGCGCTGACCTACCTTACGCTGGCGCTATGCGGGGCGACGCTGGCGATCACGGCGTTCGTGAAGCCAGTCCTGAGGTTGCTGGCTCCTCCCGCATACGCCGCTTGCGCACCTCTGGTGCCACTGATCTGCGCCGCTTACGTGGCGTTTGGCCTCTCAGCCTACTTTCAGACGCTGTTTTACGTCCGGAAGCGGCCCGGGAGCGACGCGATCCTCAGCGGGGCGGGCGCGCTCACGGCAGGACTTGCCTACCTGATTCTCATCCCTCGGTACCAGCTCTGGGGCGCGGCCACAGCGACCCTGTTGAGCTTTGCGGTCACGCTGCTTCTCGGGATCGTGTGGTCGCGCCGGTTCATCCATGTGCAATGCGAGTGGGGGCGACTGTCCAAGGTGGTGGTTTCCGCGGCGGCGCTGGCAGTCGTGTGCCAGTGCCTCCCGCTGCACAGTACGGTTGCGCAAGTCGCTGCCGGCGCCTGCGTGCTTCTGGGTTACGCCACTCTCCTGGTTCTGACGGATTTCCTCAACCAGAGCGAGAAGCGCGTCGTCCACTCGTACCTGGCGAGACTGCGGCTGTTCGCGCAAAGATAGCAGCCGCGCGCGCCGTACCCCGTCGTGCGGCATGCGGGGGCGGCGGAATGCGACCGCAGAAGGTTCCCTGGCCTAGCCCTTTTCCCTGTGCCCGAGCGTGCTCCGCCGCCCAGCCGAAGGAACCTTCTGCAATCACCGTAGGTCCGGAAATCCATCCGGCTCGGAGTCGAGCAGTTGCGGGCCCGCACAGGCCGGGGCCCGGCGGCCGGCAGGCGAATACCCGTATTCACGACTCCCGGGGCCATCAGTACCCCAACTCCAACAGGAAAGGAGCATCGATGCGCACTGAGCTGGTGTGCAGTGCAGCGTTGATCCGTTGGTGGCGGCCTCGGGAGTGCGGGCCCCCACTTGATCACGCTTCTCTACCATCTCATGTGACGTTGGCTGTCCGCCCCCACCCGCTCGGTGTAGGCTGACATCGCTTGTGGCGTGGAGAGAACTCGTGTATACTTTACTTGTTTGGGGCTCAAGATGCAGATTCTTGCTCATGGAGTCACCGCAGTGGGGGGATTCTTTCCGACTGATCGTCAACCACTTACAGGTTTAGACCAACTGGCGGCGGGAGACCGGAATAGTAGATTGGGGCCAGCGAGACCCACCGGGTGCGGGCACGTTGATCGAGCGTCCGCCGCGGCCGCCGAGCGGAGTGGCACGGCGCCGGGCACGTCCGGCGAGGAGGCGCTGCCACTTGACGCCAGAAACGCAATCGCCG
>JBEKLJ010000118.1:0-10456 GCA_050010255.1 Bryobacteraceae bacterium | reverse complement strand
GAAATGTGCGTTGATGGGATAACAGCAACCGCTTGCTTCTAGCCCTGATCCCTGTTAACGTGGAGGCATGGCGAAATCAAAGAGTGATCTCCGCGCCCTACGAAACCTCATCTCCGAAGCCCATCTAATCCTCTCCACAACCACACTGCCTGAAAGTCGATCCCAACGTGCTCACGAACTCCTGCGCTCCGCTGTAGCCCTTGCCGATGATCTGCTCATGATCCGGCCCGCCGCTGCCCTAGGCAAGCGAGGGGGGATGAAAACCGCCGAGCGCGGCCCGGAGTACTTCAAGCGCATTGCGGCCATGCGGAAGACGCGGGCGGGCGGAAGGCCCCGCAAGCAAGCTGGATAGTTCCACGAACTGATAGAATCGGGGGTTCTAAAACGAAAAGCTCGGCACGCAAGGGGACCGATGGACTACCCGCGCGATTTCCCCGAACATCTAAAACGCAAAGTGGATGCGGCCATGCACGCCGCAGAGATCCAGTTCATAGATGCGAAAAAGGAACTTCCCGAGGGGCACTTCGAGGCATTTGCGGATAGACTCATTCTAAGGTATGTAGAAACCGTCTTCTTCGGTTTCGCAACACAAGCGGTAGAAGCCGGCAGGGAAGGCATCTGGGACGGCGAGAGAATACGCCAAGCGCTAGAGGACTTTTGAAGCACATCGGCCACCAGGCCTTTTGTAGCAAACACCCTAATCCTGGCTTCTATAACAGAAGCGAGCGGTTTAGCGACGCACTCAACAAAGCGAGCAAGAACTGGGCAGGGTGGCGAGCGATCCACGAAGCGCTGAGGCAAGTGGCCGAGTCACCTCTTGATCGGCAGCAACCACCGCAGCCAGCATCCCCGACCATCAGCGAACGGCTCGACGAGGCCACAGTCGATGAAGGCATTTCCCATGAAGAACAAGCCCACAGGATCGGCATCTCCAGGACGGTGTATTTCGAGGTCAAGGCTGGGCGCGGCGGAAGAAAGTCCCGCAGAAAGACCGAGAACTACTTGTCTCGCATATTCAACAAGATAGATCGCAAATCGGGACTTAATCGGGACTGAACCCGCACCAAACCCGTACCAAAACCATACCGAACAGAAGCGATTCAACTGGACAGCCGTACTCCTTAGGATCATGCCGGTACTGACACCCGAAGGCTAAGGCTATATTTTGGAATTGATTACGGGAGGATGCCGTGCTGAAGATACCAACTATAGCCCGCCGCTCCCAGTTCACCGGACGGAGGGCCACAACAAGAAGGCCCCGATCCTGCCTTTGGGGGAGGAGCGGGGCCGTGGTGAACATTCAGATTGTACCAATCCAAGCCATTCAAAGTAAAGGCTAAATTCATCAATGGAAGCGGGGATTGCGGACCACGTCTGGGATTTGGGAGAATTACTTGCAGTGTAGGGAAAAACAGATGCAGCCACCATCGATCAAACTTCCAGTTCAGGCATTGCCGCCATTCTTCCAGCAGCAGCTTCAACAGAATCCTCCGCACACCATTTACATCAACTTCTCGGCGGAGATCATTCCGGGCACCACTGAGACCCTGATTGCGACCGTTGCCAATGCCTCAAACCAAGGCGTGAAGACCGTATACCTCATGCTGTCTACGCCAGGGGGACAGGTCATGAACGGTCTCAATCTTTACAATGTGCTCCGCGGGCTTCCCGTTGAGCTCATCACCCATAACGTCGGCAACGTGGATTCCATTGGGAACATGGTCTTCATGGCTGGCGCAAAGCGCTATGCCTGCCGAGCCTCAACGTTCATGTTCCACGGTGTAGCGGCTCATCTTCAAGCTACTGTGGCCAGCAACACAGGGCCACTGACGGTGCTCGGAGAGAAGGAACTACGGGAGCGGCTTGGTGCCGTTCAGGCTGACCAGAATCGCATTGGCGCCATCATCAAAGACCGTACACGCCTCGACGAAACGGCAATTGAAACTCTGTTCCTTGAGGCTCAAACCAAAGATGCGAATTGGGCTCTGTCCTGTGGGGTCATCGATGAGATCCGAGAGATTCAGGTGCCTCCAGGCAGTCCCGTAGTCTCGTTGGTATTCCAGCGCTAGAGCATCGGATTCCACGATCCGCATATCGGCTGAGTGTACACGCATCTCTAGATACATTGCAAGCCCCCCCTCTCCCTGTTTTGAGCCTACCACGGGTCTGCGGCCCGCCTCCACGGCTGAAACACTCTGCCCGCCGCTGCCAACGCACCTTTAGGACACGGCCCGCTGTTAGCTGACCGCTCCCGGCTCTACCGCAGCAGGTCTTCGAGCTGGAGCTTGGCGTCGGTCCGGGCGTCGCGGTACTTCACGATCACCGGGGTGTAGAGAGAGAGGCCCCAGTTCTTGCCGGGGCCGCGCTGGATGGCGCGTGCGCCGGCGACCACGACCGCTTCCTCGGGCACCACCAGCGGCTCGGTCTCCGTGGCCGTGTACACCTGGCCGCGCACCAGGTCATAGACCGGGGTCGAGCGGTTCAGAATGGTTCCCGTCCCGAGCACGGCGCGGCGCTTCACCACCGTGCCCTCGTAGACGCCGCAGTTGCCGCCCACCAGCACCTCGTCTTCGATAATCACCGGCAGCGCGCCCACCGGCTCGAGCACGCCGCCGATCTGCGCCGCGGCCGAGATGTGGCAGTTGCGGCCCACCTGCGCGCAGCTCCCGATGAGGGCGTGCGAATCGACCATGGTGCCCTCGCCGACGTAGCTGCCGGCGTTGATGTACATCGGCGGCATGCAGGTGACGCCGCGGCCCACGTAGCAGCCGTCGCGGATGCTGGATCCGCCGGGCACGATGCGCACGCCATCCTCCGGCGAAAGGCGCTTCACCGGGTAAGTGGCTTTGTCGAAGAACGGCTGCCTGACCGCGTCGATCGACATATCGACGAGCGCGCCCATCCGGAAGCCCAGCAGCACGCCCTTCTTGACCCAGGCGTTGACCCTCCAGCCGCTCCTGGCCGCCGGGTCCGGCTCGGCCGCGCGCACCTGGCCGCGGTTCAGCGCGTCCTTGAAACGCTCGAACAGGCGGAAGTGCTCCGCGATGTAAACCTCGGGCTGCGCCTCGAACAGGGCTTCGATTTCAGCTTGCATGCGTGGATGGGAGCAGGCCCAGGGATTCCAGCACTCGCTGAATTCTCGCCAGGCTTTCGGGCTTGGGCGGCACCAGCGGCAGCCGCCACACCGGCTCGAGCAGGCCCATCAGCGCCATGGCCGCCTTGACCGGAATCGGGTTGGTCTCGATGAAGTTGACCTGTATCAGCGGCAGCAGCTTCTTCTGAAGCTCCCGTGCCGCCGGGAAGTCGTTCGCGAGCGAAAGCTGGACCAGGCGCGTCATCTCGGCGGGGATTTCGTTCGACGTGGTCGAGATCAGACCGCGGCCGCCGAGCGCGATGACCGGCAGGGCCAGCGCATCGTCGCCCGAGAGCACGGTGAATTGCTCCGGCACTTCGGCGATGACGGCCGAGATCTGGCCGATCATGCCCGAGGCCTCCTTCACCGCCACGATGTTGTCGATCCCGGCCAGGCGCTTCAGCGTGGCCGGCTCGACGTTTAGCGCCGTGCGGCTCTGGACGCTGTAGACGATGATCGGCAGCCGGACCGCGGCCGCGATGGCCTTGTAGTGCTGGTACAAGCCCTCCTGCGTGGGCTTGTTGTAGTAGGGCGTGACGGAGAGGAGGCCCTGCGCGCCCACCGCCTCGACCTCCCGGGCCAGCTCGATCACCTCGGCGGTGTTGTACCCTCCGGCGCCGCCCACCACCGGGATCCTGCCCTGGGCCTCCTCCAGCGTGATCTCGACCACGCGGAGATGGTCCCGGCGCGTCAGCGTCGGATTCTCGCCGGTGGTGCCGCACGCCACCAGGAAGTCGATGCCCGCTTCAATCTGCCGCCGCACCAGCCGGCGGAGCGTCGCCTCGTCGAGTGATTGATCTTGCCGGAACGGCGTCACGAGCGCCGTCCCGCATCCTGTGAACATCGGTTCAGGCCCCCTGCTGGAACAGGATCTCGCTAAACTCGTACAGTCCTTCTTTGCCCACGATCCATTGTGCAGCTTTCAGCGCGCCGCGGGCGAAACCCTCGCGGTTGCGTGCGGCGTGGCGCAGCGTGATGGTGTCCGCCGCCGAGTCGAACCCGATTTCGTGCGTGCCCGGATGGCGCCCGGCGCGGTTCGAGGCGGTGTCGATGGGCCGCGCGTAGCCGGCCTTCTTCATCTCCGCCACCAGCTTGAGCAGCGTGCCCGAGGGCGCGTCCTTCTTGGCTGAATGGTGGATCTCCCAGGCCCAGGCGCCGTACTCCTCTTCGCGGGCCAGCAGGCGCGCCGCCTCCGCCACCAGGCGTGAGAACACGTTCACCCCAATCGAGTAGTTCGGACTCCACACCAGACCCACGCCGTGGCGTTCGACCGCCGCCTTCACGCGGCCCATTTCCCCAAGCCAGCCGGTGGCGCCGACCACCAGGTTCACGCCCAGCCCGGCGATGCGCTCGACGTTCTCGATCACCGCTTCGGGGATGGAGAACTCGACCGCCACGTCCACGCCGCGGAAGTTCTCCGCCGTGATGCCGGAGCCCCGGACGTTGTTGAACTCGTCGAGCTTCAGCGCCACCGCGAAGCCGTGCTCCGGGGCGAGCTGCTCGATGAGCCGCCCCATCTTGCCGTAGCCGACGATGGCTAAGTTCATGATTAGTCGAATACCGCCGGGTCGAGCTGGCTGAAGAACTCCTGGTGCAGGAGGCGAACCGCCTCCTGGAGGTCCTCTTCGGCGACCACCAGGCTGAGGTTCCACTGCGAGCCGCCCTGCGACACCATCAGCACGTTGACCGTCTTGAGGGCGCCGAAAATGCGCGCGCCCAGCCCGGGCGTGTAACGAATATTGTCGCCTACCAGACAGATGATCGCACGGTTGTGCTCGACGAACACCTCGGCAAACTGCTCCAGCTCCCGGCGGATCGCTTCCAGGCGCGCCGGGTCGTCGATGGTCGCCGAGACGCTCACCTCGGAGGTGGCCAGCATGTCGACCGGCGTCTCGTGGCGGTCGAACACCTCGAAGATGCGCCGCAGGAAGCCGTGGGCCATCAGCATGCGCGTCGAGTGGATATTGACGACGGTGATGTTCTTCTTCGAGGCGATCGACTTGACCGGGTTACTCGACGGCGCCGCCTCGCGGATGACGCGCGTGCCGGGCGCCTCCGGCCGGCGCGAGTTCAGGATGAGCACCGGGATGTTCTTCTCGATGGCCGGCAGGACGGTAGAGGGATGCAGCACCTTGGCCCCGAAATAGGCCAGCTCGGCCGCCTCGGCGAAGGAGATCACCTTCAGCCGATGGGCGCCCGGGACGCTGCTCGGGTCGGCGGTCAGCATGCCGTCCACGTCGGTCCAGATCTGGATCTCCTCGGCGCCGATGCCCGCGCCCACAATGGAGGCCGTGAAATCCGAACCGCCGCGGCCGAGCGTGGTGGTTACGCCGTCTTCGGTGGCGCCTATGAAGCCGCCCATCACCGCCACCTTGCCCTGGAGGGCCAGCGGGGCCACCTCGGTGGACAGCCGCGCGTAGGTCTGGGGGTAGAGCGGGGCGGCCTGCGTGTGCTTCCGGTCGGTGACCACGACGCGCCGGGAATCGACGTGCACGGCGTCCAGGCCGGCGCGGCGGAGCGCCAGCGCCACGATCCGGCTCGAGAGCCGCTCGCCGTAACTGGAGATCGCGTCCACGGACCGCGGCGTCAGCTCGCCCAGCACGGCCAGCCCCCGGACCAGCTCTCCCAGCTCGCTGAAGTGCTCCTCCACGGTCCGCTCCAGCGCCGCGCGGTCCGCGGCGGCCACGACCGGCCGCGCCTGCTCCAGATGATAGTCCCGGAGAGCGGCCAGTTGGGCAAGCGCATGGTCGCGCTTGCCCCTGACCGCATCCGAGGCGAGCGCCAGCAGGCGGTTGGTGGTCTTCCCCATCGCTGAAACCACCACCACCGGCTGACGCCCGGCCCGAGCTTGAACAATCGAGACAACCCCATCGAGAGCGGCCGTCGATTCCACCGACGTGCCGCCGAACTTCATGACGATCATGCGTCCAGCAATCCTTCCGAGTGCATCAGCTCGGCGTTCAGCACGGCCGCGCCGGCCGCGCCGCGCACCGTGTTGTGCCCCAGCGCGACGAACTTCCAATCCAGCACCGGGCAGGGGCGCAGGCGGCCGACAAAGGCCGCCATGCCGCGCTCGCGCTCGACGTCGCGCCGCGGCTGCGGGCGGTCGCTCTGCTCCATGTAGATCACTGGCTGCGGCGGCGCGCTGGGCAGCTTCCGCTGCTGCGGCACGCCTGTAAACGCGCCGAACGCCGCCAGCAGGTCGGCCTCCGCCGGCTTCGCCGCCAACTCGACCGAGACGGTCACCATGTGCCCGTCCACCACCGGCACGCGGTTGCAGTGCGCCGAGACGCGCGCGGCCAGCGGCTCGATGTGGCCGTCCTGGTATTCGCCGAGGATCTTCTGCGTCTCCTGCTCGATCTTCTCTTCCTCGCCGCCGATGAAGGGGATGACGTTGCCCAGGATGTCCATGCTGGCCACGCCGGGGTAGCCCGCGCCCGAGACGGCCTGCATGGTGGTCACGACCACGCGGGTGATGCCGAAGGGCTTGAGCGGCGCCAGGGCCATCGTCAGCACCACGGCCGCGCAGTTGGGGTTGGTGACGATCTTCCCTTTCCAGCCGCGCTCGCGCTGCTGGATGGGCAAGAGCTCCAGATGGCCGGGGTTCACCTCCGGCACCAGCAGCGGCACGTCTCGCTCCATGCGGTGGTTGCGCGAGTTCGAGACGACGACGTAGCCCGCTTCGGCAAAGGCGCGCTCGATCTCGGTGGCCACCGAGGCGTCCATGGCCGAGAACAGCAGGCGGGGCGCGCTGCCCGGCTTGCAGTCCTCCACCATCAGATCGGCGACGTTCTCCGGCAGGGCGCCATCCAGGCGCCAGCTCGTGGCCTGGCGGTACTTCTTGCCCGCCGAGCGGTCGCTGGCGCCGACCCACCTGACCTCGAACCAGGGATGATTCCGCAGGAACTTGATGAAATGCTGGCCCACCATGCCGGTGGCGCCGAGTATGCCGACTTCGATCTTTTGCATAAGCTATCTGCCATCAGCTCTTAGCCGACAGCAGCCTTTCGACTAGCGTGCGATAGATGTCGACAGCTTCCAGAAGCTGCCGTTTGGAAACCCTCTCCTCCAGCGTGTGCGCGGTGTGGATGCTGCCGGGGCCGATCAGGAACGGCTCGCCCCAGGCGCCGCCGAACGCGGGAATGTCGGTGGTGAACGACACGACCGTGGTCGGCAGCTCGCCCAGCGGATTCAGCCGCACCGCCGGGATCGAGAGCACTTCGTTCGCCTCAGCACGGCCGGAAGCGGCCTCCTCAACGGCACGGCGCATGGGCTCGGCGTCGGAGACCAGGCGGATGAGGATCTCCGCCCGGGCCTTGTCCGGAACGACGTTCGGCGCGCGGCCACCGGAGATCGTGCCGATGTTCAGCGTGGCCCGGCCGAGCAACGGATCCTCGGGCATGGGGATGCGGCGGACGCGCTCGAGCACGTCCAGCAGCTTCTCGATCGCCGACTCGCCCAGCTCCGGGTAAGCCGAGTGCGCCATGCGCCCGCGCGCGGCGATCTCGTAGCGCAGCGTGCCCTTCGAGCCTAGCGCCAGCTTGTTCTCCGTCGGCTCGCCGTTGATTAAGTACCGCGAGCCGCGCCCCTGGCGCGCCGCGGCGAACGCGCCCGCGCTGTTGCGCTCCTCGCCCACCACGAACAGCAGTCCGAAGCCGCGCCGGCCCGCCTCCAGCAGCCCTTCGGCGGCTCCGATCATCGCGGCCAGGATGCCCTTGGCGTCGCAGGCGCCGCGCCCGTAAATGTACTCGGCGTCCTCGTGCGAGGGGAAAAACGGCGGGACCACGTCCATGTGCGTCGAGAGCGTCACCAGCGGCCGGTCCCACGACGCCAGAACGTTGAACCGGCCCGGCTCGATCTCCATCCGTTCGGCCACGCCGCCCGTGCGCGCGGCCAGCGCGGAGAGGTACTGGAGCAGGTACGCGCCCACTTCCTGCTCGTTGTTCGTAACGGACTCGATGTTTACCAGCGCTCGCGTCAGCTCGAATACGTTCATGGCCATGCCATCTCCGGGCCGGTTGCGAAGGGAGCGATGCGGGAGGGAAGAACGGGACGGTCTTCCCTTCGATAGCGCTCCATTCGGCGGCGTGAGACCCGAATGACAGTGGGCAGGTCTTAACCTTACCCCCCAACCGCCCGGGAGCGGCTTCCCGTAACGGTTTCGGCGGAAACAACTCAGCACGCCCCGTTCACGCGGGCCCTCCGAAGCGCCTCGGAGCAACGGACCCGGCTACTAATGGCTTCCGCGCCTCTACCGAAGTAACCCCCAGCATATAGAATTTCGGGCGGCAGGTCAAATTCGCCGGCGGCTTCCGCCTTCGCCGCCGTATAATTCGGCTGACGGAGGTCCACCGCCATGCTGCAAGTCTCATGCGAACTCGGGCTGGAGGCCATCGAGGCCGCGCTGAAGCGCGCCGCGCAACGCCGTGAGGCGAGTGTGCTGACAGTCACCCACGTCGGCCAGCACCTCCAGGAGGCCGGATCGGCCGAAGATGCCTTCGTGTTCTGCCTTTGCCAGCCCGAGCTGTACGCGGCGCTGATGGAGGGAGACATCCGCGCCACAGCCTTCCTGCCCTGGCGGATTGCCGCCTACGCGCGGGGCGGGCAAGTGACATTGGAGGCCATGTCGCCGATCGATGCCTGCCGCCTGCTGAACCGCCCTGACCTGGCGCCGCTGGCGGCGCCGCTGGAAGACCTGCTGCGCGCCGTCATGGAGGAGGCCGCGCGGACGCCGGCCGCTTCCCGCGCTGCCGCCGCCGCTCAGCACGGCGGGGGCCTCGGCGCGACCGAGGAGCAGATGAACGTGCGCGGCTCGATTCCCCAGCGCATCGACTGCCACGGGACCAAGGTCGAGGACCTCGGCGGTACCGGCGAGCACGACGCCAAGGGCGGCTGAGGGCGCCCGCCGCGTTTCCGGCCCGGCCGGGCTTCTGCTATACTCACCCCGTTTTACCGTCCTTCGAGAAGGAGCGTGTGATGCTGCCCGACTACATCGCCAAAGCGCTTCCCAACCCGCAGGGTAATCGCGGGGCGTGGTTCAAGAACACGGCGCCGAGCTACGCCGGCGTCTTCCTGTGGGTGGTGTTCTATGAGCAGCTCGCCGGCGGCACTTTGACGCGAGCCGGCGTGGGCCTGAGCCTGCTGGCGTTGCTCGCGGCGGGCCTGCTCTGCTTCGGTTTCTACTATTTCGCGCCGGCCATGCTGGGCATGAAGACCGGCTACCCGCTCTACGTCGTGGGCAGCTCCACCTTCGGCACGACGGGCGGGTACCTCATGCCGGGCCTGCTCATGGGCTTGTTGCAGATCGGCTGGCTGGCGGTCAATACCTCGCTGTCTACCACCTACATCCTCCGCGGCGCCGGCTGGAGCGAACAGGCGGCCGTGCCGGACGCGCTGGCCTTCAAGCTCATCGCCATCGCCTGGGGCGCCATCATGGCCTACATCGGCGTGAAAGGCATCCAGTACGTCGCCAGGGTCTCGCTGTACCTGAGCCTGATTGCGTTCCTCATGGTCCTCCTGGTCTTCCTGCGAAACGTGGGCGGCGTGGCGGCATACGAGCCGCCGGACCCCGCGCCGCTGCTCGGCATGGCGATGCTGGTGCAAATCGTCATCGGCTTTTTCGCGACTGCGGGCGCGGCGGGCGCCGACTTCGGCATGAACTCGCGCAACGCCCGCGACGTCAAGTGGGGCGGCCTCGTCGGCATCACCGTTGCCATCCTGTATGCCGGCGGCCTGCCGCTGATGTCGGTCGCGGGAGCCAATGCCGCGGGCCACAGCGCGGTAACCTACTCGGGCGTCATTGATGCCACGGTCAGGTTCCTGGCCAGCCCGATGTTCTTGCTGTTCGCTCTGGCCTCGGTCGCTCCAGCCTGCTTCTGCGCGTTCATTGCCGGGAACAGCTTCGCCACGATGATGCCCAAGATCCCGCGCATGGCCAGCACCATGGTGGGCGCCGCGATCGCGATAACGCTCGCCGTGACCGGCGCTGCGCTGAACCTGGTGGGCGTGTTCAAGATCGTCGGCGCCTCTTTCGGCCCAATCTGCGGCGCCATGACCGCCGACTACCTGCTCTCGGGCCGCAAGTGGGCCGGGCCGCGCCAAGGCATCAACTGGGCCGGCTACATCGCCTGGGCACTCGGCTTCACCGTCGGCATCGTGGACTTCCTGCCGGTCTCCGAGGCCGTGAAGAACGGCTGCAAGCCCGAAGTGCTCTGGAGTTACGTCGTTGGCTTCGCAGTCTACGCGCTGCTGGCCAAGGCGGGGCTGCAGCCGAAGACCGTCGAGATCGACGCACCCGGCCAGGCCGGCGCGGCCGCAGTGTAG
>JBEKLJ010000117.1:0-10700 GCA_050010255.1 Bryobacteraceae bacterium | reverse complement strand
GGTCGAGCGACGGCCGCAGCATGCGCGCGCGCAGCAGCCGCCCGCCCATGCCGGTCAGCGTGCGGTCGATGACGCCGACCAGCGTCGCCTCCCGGGCGGCGCCGAGATCCGCGGCGAAGATCGGCTCCAGCAACTCCAGGTTGCGCGCCGTGACCGCGTCCAAAATCATCGACCCGGCGCGGTCGAAGTACGACGGCCGGTCCAGGTGGTCGAGCGCGGCCTTCTGGGTGTCCTTCAGATAGTGCAGGATGGCGCCGGCCGCGCCGATGGCCAGGCGCCGCCCGGCCAGGCCGCAGCCGTCCAGCGTGAGCAGCCGGTAGTGCTCCCGCAAGCTGCGCTCGGCGTGGTCGTAGCCGAAGACCCAGCCGTCCAGCTCGGTGCGCAGCCATACGTCGCCGGCCAGCGGCGCTCCGCTGGGGCAAAGCACCTCGCGTGCGCCGAGCTGCTCCAGGGTCGCGGCGGCCTCCTGGGCCTCCAGTTCCGTGGCCCGGAATTCCCCGGTCGAGACGTCCGCCCAGGCCAGGCCCGCGCGGCCGCCCCCGGCCACTAGCGCCGCCAGGTAGTTGTTCTCGCGCGGGCGCAGGAGGCCCGCCTCGGTGGCCGTGCCCGGAGTCGCGATCCGGGTGAGCTCGCGCTTGACGAGCTGCTTGGCGAACCGCGGGTCTTCCACCTGGTCGCAGATCGCCACCCGGTAGCCCCGCTGGACCAGCCGCGCGATGTAGGATTCCGCCGCGTGGTAGGGCACGCCGCACATGGGGATGGCTTGCCCCTGCTCCTTGTTCCGGGAGGTCAGTGTGATCTCCAGTTCCCGTGCCGCCGTGACCGCGTCCTCGTAGAACAGCTCGTAGAAGTCCCCCAGCCGGAACATCAGCAACGTCCCGGGAACCTGTTGCTTGATGGCGTGATACTGCCGCATCAGCGGCGTGGAGGCTTGCGAGCTCATCGGAGGCTCACCGTCCCATCACGCCGCCGCGGCAGTGCGCTCACGCGTAAATCCCCCGCAGCTTGATGGCGAAGGCCACGCGGTCGAGCGCCAGCATGTAGGCGGCGATGCGGTTGTTCACCCCGTGCTTGCCGGCATAGTCCACCACGCGGCCGAAATTCTCCACCATGATTTCCTCAAGCCGCTGGTTGACCAGATCCTCGTTCCAGAAGAAGCCCTGCCGGTCCTGCACCCATTCGAAATAGGACACCGTGACGCCGCCGGCGTTGGCCAGGATGTCGGGGATGACGAAGACGCCGTTGGCCGCCAGGATCTGGTCCGCCACCGGCGTGCTCGGACCGTTGGCCCCCTCGCAGAGGATCCTGGCACGAACGCGCGCCGCGTTCTGCGAGGTGATGACGTTCTCCTTGGCCGCCGGCAGCAGCACGTCGCAGTCCAGGAACATGGCCTCGGCCGGATCGATATCCTCGGCCTGGGGGAACCCGGTGATCGAGCCGGTCTCCTTGCGGTGCGCCATCAGGCCCGGAATGTCCAGGCCGTGGGGATTGTGCACCGCGCCATCGATCTCGAGGATCGAGACGACCCTGAAGCCGGCCCGCGCCATCAGCGTGGCGGCCATGCCGCCGACATTACCGAAGCCCTGGATCACCACGCGGGCATCCTCGGGCCGGATTCCGAACCGCTTCAGCGCCTGGAGCGCCACCATCATGCATCCCCGCCCCGTGGCTTCGAGCCGGCCCCGCGAGCCGCCCAGATCGAGGGGCTTTCCGGTGACCACGGCCGTGGCCGTATGGCCGACGTGCATCGAGTAGGTGTCCATGATCCAGGCCATGGTCTGCTCGTTGGTGTTCACGTCCGGCGCCGGCACGTCGCGCTCTGGACCGATGACCGGCAGGATCTCGGCCGTGTACCGGCGCGTGATCCGCTCCAGCTCGAAGTCGGAGAGCAGCCGCGGGTCGCAGATAACTCCGCCCTTGGCGCCGCCGAAGGGGATGTTCACCACCGCGCATTTCCAGGTCATCCAGGCGGCCAGCGCCCGGACCTCGTCCAGGGTCACGTCCGGGGCGAAGCGCACGCCGCCCTTGGCGGGGCCGCGCGCGATGGAGTGCTGCACCCGGTAGCCCGTGAACACCTCCAGCCGCCCGTCGTCGAGCCGCACCGGGATATGCACGATGATTTCCTTGGAAGGCGTGCGAAGCACCTTCGTCAGGCCGTCGTCGAGGCCAAGCCGGTCGGCCGCCTCGTCGAATCTGGCTTCCTGCGCCAGCCACGGATTCAGCTCCTGTTCGAGCTCGAACGAGCCGGCGGATGTGGCCGCATCCATAGGCGCGATTCCTCCGAAGTCATTATGCCACCGGGGCACGGAACGGGGGCGTGAGGCCGGCGCCGCGCGCCACACGGCGCCGGCACGCAGGTGGATGGCGGGGAGGAAGCCGGGCTATGGGCCCGCCGGGGTCTCTTCGGAGGGCTGCGCCACCCGCCGGTTGCGCTTGATCTCGTACATCAGCCGGTCGGCCTCCGCCAGGCTCTCCCGCAACGGCCGGCCGGAGGCGGTCGTCACGCCCCAACTGAAGTGCACCGGGATGGTGCCGTGATGGCGGATATGGAAGCCCAGCAAGTGCTCCTCGATCCCCTGCAAGCGCGCCCCGACCAGGTCCACGTCCGGGGTGCTGAAGAAGATCACGAACTCGTCACCACCCCAGCGAAACGCCAGGTCCTCCTCGCGGATCGACTTCCGGATCAGTTTGCCGGCTCCGTGCAGTATCTCGTCGCCGACCATGTGGCCGTACCGGTCATTGAGCAGCTTGAAGTCGTCCATGTCGCAGACCACGACCAGCCCCGGGAAATCCTCCTGCTCCTCCATCCAGCGTTCCAGCGCCGCGCGGTTCCGCAAGCCGGTCAGCGGATCGAAATCGAACCGCGCGGCAGCCTCCTTGCGCAGCCGCGTCAGCTCCTGCCCCATATCCCGGAGCTGCCCCTTCTGGCTCTCCAGCCGGACGGCGATGATCACCAGGGCGATCGAGAAGGCGATCTGGAGCGGCGCGTAGAAGACGAACATCAGCCGCTCGGTGGTCGCGATGTACTGCAGCGCGAACAGCGAGGCGGCGCCGCGTGCCAGCCACAGAAAGATCCAGAACGCCAGGCCCGTGGGCGTGAGCGATTTCCGCAGGTAGATCAGCACCCCGCAGAACAGTAGGGTGATGCACAACTCAACGATGATAGGACCCAGCCCCGGCGACATCGTTCCCTATCCGTCTCGGGCCACGGCGTGGCGCCGAATGGAGACGGCGCTGCCCGTGGCATCGTCCACTTCCACAATCACAGCATGCAATTCTACCTTACCCCGCGCCGCCTCCATGCGGACGGGGATGCCGGTCAGGAAACGGCGCAGCACGGTCTCCTTCTCGATGCCGATGATGGAATCGTATGGCCCGGTCATGCCCACGTCGGTCTGGTAGGCCGTGCCCTTCGGCAGGATGCGGGTGTCGGCGGTGGGGACATGGGTGTGGGTGCCGAGCACGGCCGACACCCGCCCGTCCAGATACCAGCCCATGGCGACCTTCTCGCTGGTGATCTCGGCGTGGAAATCCACGATGCGCACCTTGACCGCCGGGTCCAGCGCGCTCAGAATCTCGTCGGCCTTGCGGAACGGGTCGTCGATGGGCAGCATGTGCGTCCGGCCCTGGAGGTTGATCACGGCCACCTCGGTCCCGTTCCGGGCGCGCCCGACGTGCACGCCGCGGCCGGGGATGGCGCCCGGGTAATTGGCCGGCCGGAGCAGGCGCGGCTGGCGGTCCAGGTAGTCCAGGATCTCGCGCTTGTCCCAGATGTGGTTGCCGGTGGTGAGCACGTCCAACCCCAGGGTGAACAGCTCTTCGGCCACCAGGGGCGTAATCCCAAAACCACCCGCCGCGTTCTCGGCGTTGGCCACCGCCAGGTCGATGCGCTCGGCGGAGATGATCTCGGAGAGACGCTCGGCGATGATGCGGCGTCCCGGGGAAGCGACAATATCCCCGACGAAAAGAAGGTTCATGCGGTCCTGGGCGGCATTGAGGACTGGGGAGAAATGGAGCGCCCCGCAAGCGTGAGCCGGACCCCGTCATTGACCCCTGTCTTGTACACGGGGCGGGTGTCCCCCGGGCGCCTTTAGGCTTCTCCCACTCCAACGGCGGGAGCCTGCTCACGGGCGCCAGTTTCGAGTCGGACCCCCAATATTTGAGTGTTGGATCAAATTATTGGAGGCCGGCTAACGGCTTAACGAACACGCTCCGGTGTCGATCATACCAGAATTCCCGCGCCCGGCGCCGCTACCCCATGCACTCCGCGATGTCTTTCACCGCCACGGCCCCTTCGCGGATCACCTTCCAGCTAGACTCGGTGACGTAAACAGTCGTACTGCCCTCGCCGGTGCGCGGGCCGCCATCCAGCACCAGGTCCACCCGGCCGTCCATCACCCCGAACACCTCTATGCCGCTCCGGCAGGTCGGCTGGCCCGAGATGTTCGCGCTGGTGGCCACCAGCGGCTGGCTCAACCGTTCGAGGAGGCCGTTGGCCACCTGCGACCGCGATTGCCTGATCGCCACCCGCCCGGTGTTGCCCGTGACCCGCAAGGGCACTTTCGCCGAGGCCGGAACGATGATCGTCAGGGGCCCGGGCCAGAAGCGCCGCGCCAGCACGTAGAAGCACTCCGGCGGGGCCTTGGCGAGGTCTGCGGCCATCATGAAGTCGCTGACCAGCAGGGGCAGCGAGCGGTGCGGCTCCCGTCCCTTGGCCAGGAACACCTTGCCCACGGCATGCAGGTTGAAGGGGTCGGCGATCAGCACGTAGAGCGCGTCCGTGGGGATGGCGACCACCGCGCCCCGCCGGATGGCGGCGGCCGCCCGGTCCAGCGCCTCCGCGGCGGGCCGCTCAGCGTCAATCACGATCAGGTCCGTGGCCATCGAATCAACAGTAGTTTATTACGGCATGTCAACCGGGCGGCCCGGCTCCTGCCGTGAGCCGATGGCCTGCGCCACCTCGATGGCCATCTGGTACCGCCCGAACGGCGCCCCCAACTGCACTCCCTGGACCAGCCCTCGCACCCGCTGGACCATATCCTGCGCGATCGCCACCCCTTCCTGCCGGGCGCGGTCCGCGCTGTCGGCGCGCCGCATGCGCTCCAAGTATTCCTCCGGCACCGGCACGCGCAGCTCGTTCACCATGAACTCGGCGTTGCGGTAGCTGGTCAGCGGCCAGATGCCCGCCAGCAGCGGGATCCGGACGTGCTCAATTCGGCGCGCGAACTGCTCCAGCAGGCGTAAATCGAACACCGGCTGGGTCACCACGTACTCGGCGCCGGCCTGCACTTTCCATTCAAACCGGCGGATTTCATCGTCCAGATTCACCGCCCCGGGGTTGGCCCCAACACCCAGCACGAAGCTGGTCTGCGAGCCGATCGGGTTCCCGCCGAGGTCCAGGCCGTGGTTCAGGTTGTTGACGATGTTCGCCAGGCCGATCGAATCCACGTCGAAGACCGCGGTGGCCGCCGGGTAGGCGCCCATGCGCGGCGGATCGCCGGTTATGCACATCAGGTTGCGGATCCCCGCCGCCTGCGCCCCCAGCAGCTCGGACTGGATGCCCAGGATGTTCCGGTCGCGGCAGCAGAAGTGCAACACGGCCTCGATGCCGGCCTGCTGCTGGATGAGCATCGCGGTCACCTGCGCGCTCATGCGGGCGCTGGCGCGCGGGCCGTCGGGCACGTTGATGCAGTCGATGCCGGCGGCGGCGCAGAGCCTGGCTCCCTCGATCTCCCGGGAGGCATCCGCTCCGCGCGGCGGCAGAATCTCGACGAAGGCCACCAGGCGCCCCGCCGCGAGCTTCGCCCCCAGGCCGGACTTGCCGGCTAGCGGCAGCTTCGGCAGCGCCTGCTCCCTGGCTGCCGGCTCCTCCACCGTCACCGTCAGCTTGCGCTGGCCTGGCTGGAGCGAGCGCGCCTCGGCGCGAATCATCCGGATGTGCTCCGGGGTGGTGCCGCAGCAGCCGCCCACGATCCGCACACCGCTCCAGATGAACCGCCGCGCGTACTGCGCCATGTACTCGGGCGAGCACAGGTAGATCTTCCGCCCCTCGACCGTGGCCGGGTGACCGGCGTTGGGCATCGCGCTCACCGGCTTGCGCGAATACCGCACCATCTTCTCGATGGTCTCCAGCATCACCTTCGGCCCCACCGAACAGTTCAACCCGATCACGTCCACGGGCCACTCATCCAGTTGGCGCGTGAACGTGGCGGTGTCGGCGCCGTCCGGCATGTTGCCGAAATCGTCTATGGTCACCTGGCCGACGACCACGATGTCGTTGCCCGCGGCCTCCCGCGCCGCCAGGACCGCCTCGCGCAGCTCGTCTAGGCCGGCGAAGGTCTCCAGGATCAGCAGGTCGACGCCGGAGGCGACCAGCGCCTTCATCTGCTCGCGAAACGCGGCCCGGGCCTCGGCGAAGGAGGTCGGCCCCAGCGGCTCGATGCGCACGCCCAGCGGCCCCACCGAGCCGGCCACAAACGCCTGGTCCTGCCCCGCCTCGCGCGCCAGCCGCACCCCCGCCTGGATGATCGCCTCGAGCTTGTCGGAGACGCCGTAGGCGGCCAGCCGCAGGCGATTGGCGCCGAACGTGTTGGTCTCGAGGATCTCCGCGCCGGCCTTGACGTAGTCCTCGTGGATCTCCTTGACCAGGGCGGGAGCGGAGAGGTTCAGCTCGTCGTAGCAGCGGTTGATGAACACGCCCTTGGAATAGAGCATGGTGCCCATCGCGCCATCGGCTACCAGCACACGCTGGCCGAGCTGCTCGCGGAACTCGCCGGCTCGTGAGGTGACCTGGTGCGCGGGCGCAATCATGTGCGCGATTCCCTAGGGGCGGTTGTAAGCAATCGTAGCAGATTCAACAGCTTCCCCGAGCCCGTTGCGCCCTCTGTTACCAGATGGTCAGATCCACCGGCGCACCGGCGGCCACGCCCAGCCGCTCGGCCGCCGAGCCCTGGTTGATCGCCACCTCGAGGTATCCCGAGCTGCCCACGATGAGCGCCGGCTCACCCGCCGCACCGCCGGCAAACGTCCGCGCCAGCTCGCCCATCGCCGCCTGGCCCACGTTGAACTGGAACGGCCGCGTCTCCAGCAGCGGGAACTCGGCGATGTGGAAGTTCGTGATCAGGTTCCCGAAGTGATCCACCTTGAGAATCGCGCCCTGCCAGAAGCGCTTGCCGGTGCGAACCGGCTGGCCGAAGCCGAGCCGGCAGTAGTCCTCGATTCGCTTGCCGAACCGCGTCGGGGGCACGCCCCGGGCCAGGTGCGCCGCCACCGGCGCGAATACGTCCCGGCCGTGAAAGGTCTGGCTCACCGGCTCGAGGACGTATCTGGCGGCCGTGACCGCGCGCACGCGGTGCTTCTGGCGGGCGTAGACCAGCGAAAGCACGCCGTTGTCCGGCGCGACGAAGTACTGTCCGCCCGCCTCGGCCAAAATCGGCCTGCGCGCCGTGCCCACGCCCGGATCGATCACCACCACGTGCACCGTCTTCTTCGGAAAGAACCGGCAGGCCTCGGCCATCGCGAAGGCGCCCTCGGTTATCTGGAACGGGCGAATCGCGTGGGTGATGTCCACGATTTGGGCGTTCGGCGCGATCCCCAGGATCACTCCCTTCATCGCGCCGACGAAGTGGTCAGAAAGCCCGAAATCGGTGGTCAGAGTGATGATCGCTCGCCGCATATCGTCACGCGATTAGAATTGGAAGTGCGCTGGGCTGGCAGCCCCGCCCATGCTGCCTGGGAAACGGCGATCACAAGCTGCCAGCCACAAGCCACACGCGATGACGCGCTCTTACTTCGATCACAACGCAACCGCGCCCGTGGCTCCCGAAGCGCTCGAGGCGATGCTGCCCGCGCTCGGTCCGGGCTTCGGGAACGCTTCCAGTATCCATCATTGCGGCCAGCGCGCGAAGCACTCTCTCGAGACCGCCCGCCGGCAGGTGGGGGCGCTCGTCGAGGCGGCGGTTGCCACGGTGGAGCGCCTGCGGCGGGTGTCGCCGGACGGCGGGGCGCATGCCTGAGGCCCTCAGCAGCGGCCTGATCGCCGTGGCCATGTCGGGCGGCGTCGATAGCTCGACCGTGGCCGCGCTGCTGGCGCGCCAGGGCACGCCCGTCCTGGGCATCACGATGCAACTCTGGAACCAGCGCCGCTTGCCGGAGCTTTCACCGGCTGACGCCGCCGCCCCGTGCTGCTCACGCGACAACATCCACGACGCCCGGCAGGTGGCCCAGTGCCTGGGCATTCCACACTGCGTGCTGAACTTCGAGGAGCGCTTCGAGCAGAAGGTGGTCCGGCCGTTCATCGACGAGTACCTGGCCGGCCGCACGCCCATTCCCTGCATCCTCTGCAACAACTACATCAAGTTCGGCCAGCTCCTGGAGTTGGCAGCCTCGCTGGGCGCCGAGCGCATCGCCACCGGCCACTATGCGCGTGTCCGCCAGGACCAGGCCAGCGGCCGCTGGCTGCTCTGCCGCCCCGCGGATGAGGCGCGCGACCAGACCTACTTCCTCTGGGGCCTCACCCAGGAGCAGCTTTCCCGCACGTTATTCCCACTGGGTGAGTTGCGCAAGGCGGAAGTGCGCCGAATGGCCCGCGAGTGGGGCCTCCCGGTGGCCGATAAGGGCGACAGCCAGGAGATCTGTTTCGTACCCAACGGCGACTACGCCGCGTTCATCGACGCGTATTCCCGCGAGCAAGGCGTCGCCATCGAGCCCGCCCCTGGCGAGATCGTCACCACCGCCGGCCGGAAGCTCGGCGAGCACGCGGGCATCCACCGCTTCACCATCGGCCAGCGCCGCGGCCTGGGCGTGGCCGCCGGCGAGCCGCTCTACGTGGTCGCGACCGATCCGGCTACCCGGCGCGTCATCGTGGGGCGCGATGAGGAGCTGCTCAAGTCGAAGGTCACCGTCACCGGGGTCAACTGGATTGCCTTCGAGCGGCTCAAGGCGCCCGTGCGTGCCGAAGTGAAAATCCGCAACAAGCACGTGGCCGCCCCCGCGACGGTCTACCCTACCTCCGACGCCGCCCGGGTCGAAGCCGTCTTCGATGAGCCGCAGCGCGCCGTCACCCCCGGCCAGGCGGCGGTCTTCTACCAGGGCGACCTGGTCCTCGGCGGCGGCTGGATCGCAAGCCGCGACAGGGGTGACTGACACCGCTGTCACCGGTCGCTTCTTCCGGTATCCTAAGCGTTTGGCTCGGCACTCTGCCCTCCGCAACTGGCTGGAATACGCCGCCGCACTGTCGGTGGTCGGCTCGCTGCGAGTCGCGCCCCGGCCCGCCGCCGAGCGGCTAGCCCGGCTCTACACGCGCCTGCTCGATGTGGCCCTGCCGCGCCTACGCCGCGTCGCCATGCGCAACCTCGCCCTGGCGATGCCGGAGAAGACCGCCGCCGAGCATAGGGCCATCACCGCCGGCGTCTTCGACTCGATCGCCCGGCTGCTGGTCGCCGTGAGCAAGTTCCCGGGCATCCGGCGCGAGAACCTCTCGCGGTGGGTCCGCTCGGAGGGCCTGGAGCACGTCGAAGCCGCGCGCAGGGCCGGCCGGGGCGTGCTGTTCGCCACCGCGCATCTGGGCAATTGGGAGCTGAGCGCCTTCGCCCACGCGCTTCTGGCGGAGCCGATCCACGTCGTCGTCCGCCCGCTGGACAACCCGCTCATCGACCGCCTCATCCAGCGCCGCCGCACCCTCTCGGGCAACCGCGTCATAGAGAAGCGGGACTTCGCCCGGGCCATCCTCAAGGCGCTCGAAGCCAACCAGGCCGTCGGCATCCTCATCGATCAAAATGCGAACCCCGACCAGGGCGTGTTCGTGGATTTCTTCGGGGTCCCCGCGTGCGCCGGCATGGGCTTCGCGAAGATCGCTGCCCGCAGCGGCGCCGCGGTCATCCCGGGCTTCGCGCTGTGGTCGAAGGAAGAGAAGCGCTACGTGCTGCGGTTCTACCCGCCGGTCGAGATGGGCGGGTCGCCGGAGGAGGACACGCGCCGAATGCAGCGGCAGCTCGAGGCGGTGATCCGGGAGCACCCCGACCAGTGGCTGTGGATCCACCGCCGCTGGAAGACCCGCCCGCCCGGCGAGCCGCCGCTCTACTGAGCCGGTGCGTGACGTTTCTCCCTTCCCCGCGTCCATCCTCCCGAAGGAGATCTCATTCATGCTGAAGCGATTCGCCCGCTGCGCGCCCCTGCTGCTCTTCGGAGTCGCCCTGGCATTCGCCAGCGACACCGTGAGCGAGGAGTTCCACCAGACCTACCCGCTGGCCGCTACCGGCCAGGTGGCCGTCCACAACATCAACGGCGCGATCCACGTCACCGCCTGGGACCGCAACGAGGTCCGGGTCGATGCCGTCAAGCGCGGCCGCGACGCCGAGGCGCTCAAGCGGGCGCAGATCGTCGTCGAAGCCAGCGCCAACGCCATCGACATCCACACCAAGTACCCCGAGGACTGCCACGACTGCCACGGGGCGTCGGTTGAATACACCCTCACGGTTCCCCGCCAGGCCGCGCTCGACCACATCGCTTCGGTGAACGGCGCCGTGACCATCGAGGGCGTGACCGGTTCCATCAAGGCGTCCACCGTCAACGGGAACGTCGAAATCCAACGCGTCTCTGGAGATGTGGATGCCTCGACCGTGAACGGCCGGGTCGAGGCGGCCTACGAGCGGCTGTCCTCCGGAAGTGTTTCGCTCGGCACCGTCAATGGCGCCATCTCG
>JBEKLJ010000116.1:0-10762 GCA_050010255.1 Bryobacteraceae bacterium | reverse complement strand
CTCCTCGCAGCCGTGAAGAGGGGGCTGATTTCGGAGTCCACCATCGATCGGGCGGTTGAGCGGCTCTTTGTGGCGCGCTTTCGCCTGGGCATGTTCGATCCGCCGGAGCGCGTGCCGTTCGCGCGCATCCCGATATCCGAGGTCGCCTCGGCGGCGCACCGCCGCCTGGCGCTCGAAGCTGCGCAGCGGTCGATTGTGTTGCTGAAGAACGCGAACCAAACGCTGCCAGTTGGTTCCTCGGTCCGCCGCATCGCTGTGGTAGGCCCCTCGGCGGACGATCCGGACGCGCTGCTTGGCAACTACAACGGCGTCCCGGCGACGATCATCACGCCGCTCGAGGGCATGGAGCGGCAGTTCCAGGGGAAGGCGGAGATCCGCTTTGCGCCGGGCAGCGTCTACACGGCCGAGACCACCGCGCCCGTGCCCGGCGGGGTGCTGGCGCCCCCGGCTGGCGGACAGGATGCGCAGCACGGTCTGCTGGCGGAGTACTTCGACAACGCCGATCTGAGCGGGGCGCCGCGTATTTCGCGCGTGGAGCCGCGGGCCTACGTCAGTTGGTACAACTGGCGCGATGCGGGCGGGATAGCGGGGCTGCGGGCCGAGGAGTTTTCGGTGCGATGGACCGGCGCTATCCGGGTGGCGCGCACGGGGGACTACTGGTTTGCCACGGGCCGGCGCGGGTGCTGGGAGTGCCCTGGGACCGACTCCGCCCGGCTGTTCATCGATGACCGCTTGGTTCTTGACGACAATGCGCCCACCTCCCCCGGCCTGGTCCCGGTGGAGGCACGGGTTCGCCTGGAGGGTGGGCGGAACCACAAGCTGCGCATGGAATACCGTCAGAAGGGTGGAGTCGCCAATGTGCAGCTCCTGTGGAGGCCGCCGGCGGAAACGTTGCTGGAGGAGGCCGTGGAGGCCGCCAGAGCCTCCGATCTGACGGTTGCGTTTGTCGGTCTCAATTCCAGTCTGGAAGGCGAGGAGTTGACGACCGCCGTTCCGGGCTTTGCCGGCGGCGACCGCACCGACCTCCAGCTCCCCGCCGTCCAAGAGCAACTGCTGCGAAAAGTGATCGATACGGGAAAGCCGGTTGTGGTCGTGCTGGTCAGTGGCAGCGCGCTGGCGGTGAACTACGCCCAAGAGCATGCGGCGGCCATCCTGGCAGCCTGGTATGGAGGGGAACAAGCGGGCACGGCCATTGCGCAGACTCTGGCGGGAGACAACAATCCCGCGGGCCGGCTGCCGGTGACGTTCTACCGCTCGGTGAGCCAGTTGCCGCCGTTCGAGGATTACTCGATGGAGGGGCGCACGTACCGCTACTTCCGCGGGCAGCCGCTGTACCCCTTCGGCTACGGCCTCAGCTACTCGACCTTTCAGTATTCCGACTTGCGCATTGCGCCATCCGTGGAACCCGTCGGGGCGCTCCGAATCTCTGCCCGCGTGAGGAACACCTCGGGGCGCAAGGGAGACGAGGTGGTCCAGTTGTACGTCCAGGGCGAGCCCGGCGCCGCTGATCCCATTCGCGCGCTGCGCGGGTTCAAACGCGTTTCTCTCGGTGCGGGCGAGAGCCGCGTGGTCGAGTTCCTGCTTTCCCCGGAGGAGGCCGGCCTGGCAGGCGCCGCAAAGCCAGGCAAGGTAGTCATCAGCGTGGGTGGCGGCCAGCCGCTGGCTAAGCCGGCAGGCGGGAGCTACGTGGAGGCGGCGCTGGGGAACCGATAGCCGAGGGGAGAGAGCCAAGAGCGGGCGCGGCTTGCACGCACCGATTCTGCCGCTCCCGGCATCATCGGCCGCGCGAGTGGCCGAAATCCACCAGCAGCGGTGGATTCCGGCCAGGGAAAGGATTACAGAAGGCTTTCGTTTTCAATGAGATTGGGGCGACGCAGAAGTGGTTATACGGATGCACTGTGTCATGCGTCCAAGCCAATAGAGGAAACGACCATGAAGAGAACTCAGAGGCACACGCTTCAAGGTTTAGCCTACTGCCTGACCCTGGGTCTGGTGGCGGCATCCGGTCTTGCGTTCGCGCAGGCTCCCAAGGATGCGCCCCCGCCGGCGAATGCACCAGCGCTGCAACAGAGTGCGGCGCCCAGCGCCGGATGGCGGCGAGTCAGTGACGCGCCGGCCAGCCAGCCCGCTTTCAACCCTGATTCCTCAGCGAACGCAAACGATTCAATGAGCCGAGGAACGGATCCGGATCCAGCGGGCGCTCCATGGAACCAGACACCGGGTGGCACGCTCCCGGCGCGGTTGACCATTCAGCCGGGCATCTTTGTGACGGTGCGGCTCGATCAGGAACTGTCATCCGACCAGAACGACGCTGGGGACGCGTTCTCGGCCACGCTGGTGCGGCCCGTCGTGGTGGACGGCGTGGTGGTAGCTCAGCCCGGGCAGGTTATCGGCGGCCGTGTGGTGGAAGCGCAGAAGGCAGGCCGCGTGCAGCACGTCTCGCGCCTGGGGATTGAGCTGACGGACCTGACGCTCGTGGACGGCCAGCAGGTGCGGATCCAGTCGCAGTTGATGAGCCTGAGCGGTCCGACGTCGAAGGGGCGGGACGCGACCGCGATTGTGGGGACGACCGGACTGGGCGCGGCGATTGGCGCCGCGGCGGAGGGCGGCGTTGGGGCTGGCATTGGCGCCGCGGCTGGAGCCGCCGCGGGAGTGGTCGGCGTCCTGCTGACGCGTGGCCACCCGACCGTTCTCTATCCGGAGGCGATGTTGACGTTCCGGATTACGGCGCCAGTGGTCATCTCGACCACTCGGGCGCCGCAGGCCTTCCGCTACGTCAATCCGGATGACTACGACCGCAGCGCGCGTCTACAGACCCGCGCGCCCGCGCCTCAGCGTCTCAACTGCGGATGGTACGGTTGCGGGCCATCGCTGTGGCCGTATTACTACTACGGGCCGGGCTTCTACCCCTACTACTACCCCTACTACCCCTACTACTACTGGGGATCCGGATTCGGTTTCTACTACGGACCGAGGTTCTACGGTGGCGGCGGGTTCTTTCGCGGCGGCGGACACTTCGGCGGACACCGCCGGTAGCGGGGAACGGAGAGCTGGGAGCCGAGAGCTGGGACCTGACTGCTTGGCCTCCCGTGAAAAGCGTGGGGCGGGCGCTCCCGCCCGCGGCGGAGCCTCCGGCTCCGCCCGGGCCACCCGGTAGGGCGGCTCTCCAGAGCCCCCGCCGGGCCTCCAGGCCCGGCGCGGCCCAACCTCACAAGCCGGGGTCTCCTACGACCCGCCGCGCTCTGCTACGCTGCTCTTCGTGCCCAAGAGCAACTACTACGCCATGATCATGGCCGGCGGCCGGGGCACCCGCTTCTGGCCGCGCAGCCGGCGCTGCCACGCCAAGCAGGTGCTGAACGTCTTCGGCTCGCGCACGCTGATCCAGGACACCGTTGAGCGGCTGGCGCCATTCCTGCCGCCCGAGCGCATGTGGGTGATGACGAACGAGTACCTTCAGGACGAGATCATCCGCCAGTTGCCGAGCGTTCCGAAGCGCCAGATCATCGCCGAGCCCGCGCAGCGAAGCACAGCGCCGTGCAACGGGCTGGCCGCGCACATCCTGGGTTCGATCGACCCGGAGGCGGTCATCGGAGTTTTCCCGGCCGATCATGTCCTCGCGAGACCCGCGCGCTTTCGCCGGCTTCTCGGTCCGGCTTACCGCGCGGCGAACCGAGGCCGCCTGGTCGTGCTGGGCATCCAGCCGCGCTGGCCCGAGACCGGATACGGCTACCTGGAGTTTCCCAGGAGCACGAAGCCGGGCGGGCTCAAAGCCGTGCGCGTGCAGCATTTTCACGAGAAGCCGGGCGTAGACACGGCCCGGCGCTACGTGGAGGCCGGCAACTTTTACTGGAACTCGGGCGTGTTCTTCTGGCGCGCGGACGCCTTCCTCAAGGCGCTTCGCCGGCACCTGCCCAAGACGGCCGCCCTGCTGGCCGCGCTGCCGCCGTTCTCCAGCCGCCGCTTCCTGCCGCTGCTGCGGGAGGTCTACCCGCTGTGCGAGAACATCTCGGTGGATTACGCCGTGATGGAGAAGGCCGACAACGTGGCCGGCATCGCGGCGGGTGCGGACGTCGAGTGGAGCGATGTTGGAAGCTGGAACGCCGTCTATGAGCTGCTGCCGCGCGACGCCGACGGCAACGCCGCGCGCGCGGCGGAGGTTCTGGCGCGCGACAGCACGGGGAACTACGTCGATGCGGAAAGGAAGCTGGTGGCGCTGCTGGGCGTCAACGATTTGATCGTCGTGGACACCCCGGACGCGCTGCTGGTGGCCGACCGCTCCCGCGCGCAGCACGTCAGCGACATCGTCAAGGCGCTGGAGAAGAGAAACAGAGAAGACTTGCTGTAACCGTGGAGCTGCGGAGAGAGACTGGCCACAGGCCTCATTCCCGGCCCACTGCCTCTTCGCGGTAAAGCCTACTTAACTCTTTTCAGAACCCGGCTCAGCGTGCGCACGGCCCGGTCGATCTCCGGCTCGGTGATGATGTAGGGCGGCAGGAAGCGCAGCACCGTTTCGTGCGTGCAGTTGATGAGCAGGCCTTCCTCGATCGCATCCAGCACGATCTGCTTGCCGGGGATGTCGAGCTCCAAGCCGATCATCAGACCGTAGCCGCGCACTTCGCGGATGAAGCCGTAGTGGCGCATCAGATCGGAGAGCTGCATCTTGAGATGGCCGCCCAGGCGGTAAATCGAGGGCAGCAGCCCCTCCAGAATGTCGAGAAACTCCAGCGCCACGCGGCAAGTCAGCGGGCCGCCGCCGAAGGTCGCGCCGTGCATGCCGGGCCCGATCGCCGAAGCGGCCTTCTCGTTGGCGACGATCACGCCCAGCGGCAGGCCGCACGCCAGCGGCTTGGCCGCCACCATGATGTCCGGCAGGATCACCGGCTCGGCGAGCTGGTAGGCGAAGTACCGGCCGGGCCGGCCCACGCCGCACTGGATCTCGTCGCACACCAGCAAGGCGTTGTGGCGGCTGGCCAGCTCGCGCACCCGCGCGACGTACTCGGTCCGAAGCGGATAAACGCCGCCCTCGCCCTGGATCCACTCGAGCAGAATCCCGGCGGTGCGGCCGGTGACGGCGGCTTCGAGCGCCGCCTCGTCGTTCGGCGGGACGAACTTCACGCCCGCCAGCAGCGGCTCGAAGTCCGCGCGGTACTTTGCCTGTCCGGTCACGGAGAGTGAGCCCAGGCTGCGGCCGTGGAAGGAGTTGTCCAGCGAAACGATCTCGTACTTCTCGGGGCTGATGCGGCGGCCGTGCGCGCGGATCATCTTCAGCGCGCCTTCCATCGCTTCGGTTCCCGAGTTCGTGAAAAAGGTGCGCTGCAAGCCGCTGATCTGGGCCAAGCGCTTGGCCAGCGGGCCTTGATACTCGTGGTAGTACAGGTTGGAAGTATGAATCAGCAGCGCCGCCTGCTCGCGGATGACGCGGAGGATGCGCGGGTGGGCATGGCCGAGCGCGTTGACGCCGATGCCGGCGATCAGGTCGAGGTAGCGCTTGCCAGAGACGTCATGGACGTAGCATCCTCTCCCGCGGTGCAGCACGAGCGGGTAACGGGCGTAGTTCTGGAGGACATACTGCCGCTCCAGTTCCATGACTTGCTGTCCGCTGGCGGTGGAGCTGGGTTCGGTCACGCTTCCCATTTCTATATGATAACTGGCGCTGCCGGTACGCGCAGACTGTTAACGGGTGTGCGACCGAGAAGCGGCAGGTTTTTGCGTTTCCGAGAGAGCTCGCGGATGTCTGAGCGTGCCTGCTACCTGCGGCCCGTGCCGCTCGGCACGGACCGCAGGCTGTCTCGCTACTTTACGACCTTCAGGTCGTTCGTCACCGAGAACACGCCCCGCACCGAATTCGCCTCCAGGGAGGCGACATTCTTGTCGGTCTGGTTATCCACAACCCCCGCCAGGGTTACGTGTCCGTTCCTGACGATGATGTGGATGCTCGGTACCGGGGCGAGCGCGTAGCGATTCAAGGTCGGAAAGCTGTAGATGGTCCGGAACTCCGCCAGGCGAATGCGGTCGTCCATTGGCGAGAGTGGCAGGACCTCGATGTTGTTGACGACCTTCGTGACGCCCGGGATTCTTCTGACGACATTTCCCGCGTCGGTCTTCAGCGTCGGCCGTCTCACCTGCCCGCTCAGGATCACCGTGCCGTTCTCAACCTGGTACCCCAGGTTGTCGAAGATGGTGTAGTAGGGCAGCATGACGAGCTCGTGCCTGACCTCGCGCACGAGATCCAACTGCCCCGTTCTCGGACTTCGGCTTGGAGCGGCAACCACCGGAGTGGCCAGCGAGGCGGCCACCATCACTGCCAGCCCCAGTCCCAGCATGTGTCTGTTCATATGCCCCCCTAACTCTAACTATAAAGATGCTTTGCCGCGCCGGAAGGTTTCAGGCAAGCCGCTGAGCCGCAAACCCCACCTCGCCGGTGGGTTTCGCGCTGAGCTTATAATCGGGTTGTGAACCTACGCCAGCTTCCGCTCCTCGCCATCAGCCTGGTGCTGCTGGGCTGCACCGGCAGCCGGAGCATTCAGAACGAGGCCGCCGTGCGGCAGGGCGTGATTGACTATCTCTCGAAGCGCTCCGATCTGAACCTATCCTCTATGCAGGTGGACGTGACCTCGGTCTCCTTCCGGCAGAACGAAGCCGACGCCACCGTTTCGTTCCACCCCAGGGGCGCCGCCGGCGTGAGCATGCCGATGCGCTACACGCTGGAGCGGCAGGGGAATCGCTGGGTGGTCAAGGGCCGGGGCCGCGGCCTCTCGGGCGCCGCTCCGCACGGCATGGGGCAGATGATGCCCGGAGGCGCGGGCGCCCCCTCGGCCGGGACCCCCGGGGGGCAGGGAGGCTCCGGGCTTCCACCCGGTCATCCGCCGATCGGGGGCCAGAATCCGCCCGGCGGAAGGCCGCGATGAAGCGCGTCGCCATACTCGGAGGCGGCCCGGCGGGTGCGCTTGCGGCGGAGCGGTTGGCCGCGTCGGGTCTGGCCACAATCGTGATTGACGAGAAGCTGGCCTGGGAGAAACCTTGCGGCGGCGGGCTGACTTGCAAAGCCTACCAGCGCTACCCGTTCCTGCTGGAGAACCGCTATCCGAAGCGGCTCGTCACCGAGACCATGCTCTCTGCGCCGGGGGCGGGAGCGGCGCGGCTAGCGCTGCGCCAGCCGCTGGTCATCTACTCGCGGCGGGACCTGAACCGAATGCTGCTCGAGCGCGCCGAGCGCGCCGGCGCCGAGATCGAGAAGGCGCGCGTGCTGGACGTGACCCGCCGCGACGGGGCTTGGCGCGTGCGCACCACCGGCGGCGCCGTCGAGGCCGATTTCTGTATCGTGGCGACGGGAGCGCGCAACTCTTTGCGGAACATGGGCACCGAGTGGACGCCCGACGACACCATGCGCGCCATCGGCTACTACATCGACGCCCGGCAGGAGCACATTGACATTCAGTTCATACCCCAGGTGGAGGGCTACATCTGGGTCTTTCCGCGCTCGGGGCACCTCTCGGCCGGCATCTGCGGCAAGGGCGTGCCCGCGCAGGAGCTGCGCCGGCGCCTGGAGAGGTTCCTGGACGAGCGCGCGATCTCATGGAAGGGGGCGGACTTTTTCAGCCACGTGCTGCCGTCGCTGGGGGCCTCCCGCTGGCAGAACAATCGGGTTTCCGGGCAGGGCTGGATGGCGGTGGGCGACGCGGCCGGTCTGGTGGATCCCCTTACCGGCGAGGGCCTCTACTACGCGCTGCGCTCGGCGGACCTCGCCAGCCAGGTGGTCCTCGACGATTCCCATCCGCCTGCCGAGAAATCGCGCGCCTATCGCGCGCTGCTGCACCGCGACTTCGCCGCCGACCTGGCCTTCGGCGCCGGCATCGCCCGCCGCGTGTTCCTGGGCAAGTTCCTCTTCGGCACGGTGCCGCAGCGCATGGTCCAGCTCCTGCGCCTCAGCCCGCGGTTTTACGACCTGATGCAGGACCTGTTCGCGGGCAGCCAGACTTATCTCGGGCTGAAGGCGCGCCTGGTGCGCAACCTGCACGGCACGCTGGTGGATACGTTTTGCCATTTCATCCTCGGCCGCGAGGCCGCCGGCGAACACCAGCTATGAGCCGCGCCCGGGTCACTGCCCGCTCGAGGCAGCTTTTCGACCGCGCCTGCGAGTCCATCCCCGGCGGCGTGAACTCGCCCGTGCGGGCGTTCGGGAGCGTCGGCCTCACTCCGCCGTTCATCGAGCGCGGCGAAGGCTCGCGCATCTGGGACGCCGACGGCAACGAATACATCGACTACATCTGCTCCTGGGGGCCGCTGATCCTCGGCCACCGTCATCCCGCGATCGTCGAAGCGGTCAAGCGCGCGCTCCAGACCGGCACCAGCTTCGGTCTGCCAACGGAAGGCGAGGCCGAGCTGGCCGAGGCGATCCGCGAGGCGGTGCCGTCGATCGAGATGCTCCGCCTGGTGAACTCCGGGACCGAGGCCACCATGAGCGCACTGCGCCTGGCGCGGGCCTTCACCGGGCGCGACCTGATCCTCAAGTTCGAGGGCTGCTATCACGGTCACGTCGATTCTCTCCTGGTCAAGGCCGGCTCCGGTGTGGCCACGCTCGGCATCCCGGACACCGCGGGCGTGCCGAAGTGCTTCGCCGACACCACGCTGGCCCTGCCGTTCAACTCGGCGGCCGCTCTGGAGCGGTGTTTCCAGGAGTACGGCGGCCGGATTGCCGCCGCCATCGTCGAGCCCGTGGCCGGCAACATGGGCTGCGTGCCGCCGCTGCCGGGGTTTCTGGAAGCCCTCCGCGACGCGACCCGGCGTCACGGCGCGCTGCTGATATTCGACGAGGTGATGACGGGTTTCCGGGTGGCCTGGGGCGGCGCGCAGGCCCTCTACGGGATCGCCCCGGACCTCACCACGCTCGGGAAGATCATCGGCGGGGGGCTGCCGGTCGGCGCTTACGGCGGCCGTCGCGACGTGATGTCGATGATCGCCCCGGCGGGTCCCGTCTATCAGGCCGGCACGCTGTCGGGCAACCCGCTGGCGGTGGCGGCCGGTCTGGCCGCGCTGCGCTACTTGCGATCCCACCCGGAGGTCTACGCTGAGCTGGACCGCCGCACGCGGCGCCTGGCCGCGGCCGCGCCGGAAGCCATCCGGGTCAACCGCGTCGGCTCGATGATTACGTTCTTCTTCACCGAGGGGCCGGTGGTGGACTACGAATCGGCCCAGACCTCAGATCGCGGCCGCTTCGGGGCCTTCTTCCGCTTCCTGCTGGATCGCGGGATCTGCCTGCCGCCATCGCAGTTCGAGGCGGCGTTTGTATCGACGGCGCACACCGACGAGGATATCGAGCGCACCTCGGCCGCCATCGGCGAGTTTTTCGCTCAGTGAGTAGCGTATATTCCAGTGGCGAATCGCGTCCTCACTTCGCTCCAAGGCTCGGCCGGTGGCTCGAATCCATCGATCCGTTCGACAAGCTGATGGAGATTCTGGCGCACAAGTCATCACGCATTTGACGGTGAGGCATGAAACTGAGCCCTCTCGCGGGAAAGCCGGCCGAAGCATCGATGCTGGTGAACGTACCCAGACTCGTGACGGCCTACTATACGGAAACGCCTGACCCTTCAGTGCCGGGACAACGGGTGTCGTTCGGCACGTCCGGGCATCGTGGGTCGGCATTCGAAAGGGCTTTCAACGAATGGCATATCCTCGCCATCAGTCAGGCCATTTGTCTCCACCGAAAGCTGCACAAGATCGATGGCCCGCTGTTTCTCGGCATGGACACGCATGCGCTCTCCGTGCCGGCTCTTGCCAGCGCGCTTGAGGTGCTGGCCGCTAACGGAGTGGAAGTCATGCTCGCGGAGGGCGACGAGTATACCCCAACCCCTGCCGTCTCCCACGCGATTCTCACATACAACCGCGGGCGCAAGACGGGACTCGCCGACGGCATCGTCATCACGCCGTCACACAACCCGCCACATGACGGCGGGTTCAAATACAATCCGCCAAACGGCGGGCCGGCGGAATCCGCCGTCACCGGTTGGATCAGAGCGAAGGCGAACGAGTTTCTCGAGAATGGCCTGCGGAATGTGAGAAGGATTCCTTTCGAGAAAGCTCTGCACGCTTCCACGACGCACCGGCACGACTATCTGAATGCTTATGTTGCTGATCTCGCCAATGTGATCGACATGGATGCGATTCGTGGCGCGAAGCTCAGCCTGGGAGTCGATCCGCTCGGCGGCGCCGGGGTCCACTACTGGGGTCCGATTGCCGAGCGGTACGGGTTGAACCTCACGGTCGTCAACCAGGCAGTCGATCCGACCTTCCGCTTCATGACGGTGGATTGGGACGGCCAGATCCGCATGGACCCATCTTCGCCCTATGCGATGCAGAGCTTGATCGGCCTGAAGGATCGCTTCGAGATCGCCTTCGCCTGCGACACGGACCACGACCGGCACGGGATTGTCACGCGGAGCGCGGGATTGCTTCCACCCAATCACTACCTTTCAGTCGCGATCTTCTACCTCTTCCAACACCGGCCGAAATGGGGCGAGGGGGCGGCGGTGGGCAAGACGGTGGTGAGCAGCCAGATGATCGATCGTGTGACAGCGAAGCTTGGCCGGAAGCTTTACGAGGTGCCGGTTGGTTTCAAGTGGTTCGTGGATGGTTTGCTCGACGGCTCGCTCGGCTTCGGCGGAGAGGAGAGCGCGGGTGCGTCGTTTGTCCGTCTGGATGGCAGCGTCTGGACGACGGACAAAGACGGAATCGTCCCGGCTTTGCTCGCGGCGGAGATCAC
>JBEKLJ010000115.1:0-10901 GCA_050010255.1 Bryobacteraceae bacterium | reverse complement strand
CTGGCCTCGAGGAAATCGTCAAGCTCCGCGCGCCGGGCCTGCTGGGCTGCGTGCTCAGCGGCGCGGGTCCTTCCATCCTGGTGTTCTATGAGCGCGGCTACGAACAGGTTTGCGATCTGGTGTGCCAGGTCTTCGCCCTGCACGGCCGCGCGGCGGAAGTGCTCTGGACCGAAATCGCCCCCCGCGGCTACGAATTGACCGGCGAGGGCTAGCCGCACGGTGGGGCGGGCGGCTACGCCCGCGCGGGACGGCCACGTCCCGCCGGTGCGCTCTCAAGCCCTGCACGGCCAGCCAGAGGGCCGGCTGGCGAACCAGAGGGTTCGCCCCACGTGTAGGGCGAGTTCTCAAACTCGCCGCCGGGCTCTCAAGCCCGGGCCAGGCCGACCCGGCGGTCGGCCGCGGAGCTGGCGCTCCGCCCCACAGAGCGCCGTAGTGGGGCATTACAATGGTCGGTCTTCGATATGGGGCCGGCTTTCGAGACGCGCCGCGAAGTGTCGCTCGAGGACGCGCTCGAGCAGGCGCGCGCCGGCGCTCTGATCCTGACCGCCAGCCGCCGCTTGGCGCGCGCGCTGGAGCAGCACTACAACCGGAGCGAGCAGGCCGCCGGCCGCCAGGTCTGGGCCGCGCCCGTCATTCTGCACTGGCCGGCCTGGCTGGCGGAGCTTTGGGACACCGCCGCTCTCGCCGCCGCCGGCGCGATTCCGGTGCTGCTCGAAGCCCACCAGGCGCACCTGGTCTGGCAGCGCGCGATCGAGCAGTCCCCGCACGCCGACGGGCTGCTGCACGTGGCGCCCACGGCTACCACCGCCGAGCAATCTTGGGAACTGATGCACTCCTGGCGGCTGGAGCGCTCCGCCGTGGAGCCCCAGACCTCCGACGACGCTCGCGCCTTCCTGGCCTGGGCCAGTGCATTCGAGGAAGCGTGCCGATCTGAAGGCTGGCTAGACCGGGCTCGCCTGCCCGACACTCTGGCCGAACGGCTCGCCGGCTTGCATCTGCCCGCGCGGGTCATTCTCGCCGGCTTCGACGAGTTCACGCCGCAGCAGCGGGCTTTTCTGAACGCGCTGGAGCGGGCCGGCGTCGACTTGGCCGTTGTTGCGGCAGCATCGCCGGAGGCGGAACCGGTAGCGCGCCGCATTGCGTTCCCCGACGGCGCCGCTGAGCTCGCGGCCGCCGCGCGCTGGGTGCGCGGTCTCCTGGAGCGGGGCCAGGCGGGCGAGATCGCCGTTGTGGTCCGCGATCTCCAGACCGCGCGCGGCATTGGGCGCATCTTCGCCGAGGTGCTCGACCCGCCGTCGGTCCTGCCCGGTGCCGCGGTGCACGCCTCGCTGTTCAACATGTCCGCAAGCTCCGCGCTGGCCTCGTATCCGTTGGTGCACGCCGCCTTGCTGGCGCTCTCGCTCGAGCCGGAGCGCAACGAGCTGGCGCTCGTGAGCGCGCTGCTGCGCTCCCGGTTTTTCCGCGGAGCGGAGGCGGAATGGACGCTTCGCGCCGCCCTGGAGGCCGAGTTGCGCTGCTATGGCAGCCTCGAAGTCTCCGCAGCCCGCATTGAGCGGCTGGCGCGCCGCTGCGGCTGCCACGAGCTGGCGCGGCTTCTGGCGGGCTGGTCGCGCGAGGTCGCGGCGGTTACGCACCGCCAGGCGCCGGCGGGCTGGGCGCGCACCTTCTCCGCGCTGCTCGGCGCCTTGGGTTGGCCGGGAGGCCGGCCGCTGGGGAGCGCCGAGTTCCAGACCGTCGAGCGCTGGCACAGGCTGCTCTCCGAGTTCGCCAGCCTGGAGACCGTCTCCGCCCAGATGAGTCGCTCCGAGGCGCTGAGCCACCTGCGCCGCATGGCCGAGCAGGCCATCTTCCAGCCCGAGAGCGCGGCCGCACCAGTTCAGATTCTCGGCCTGCTAGAAACCGCGGGGCTCCGCTTCGATCACCTCTGGATCGCCGGCCTGGACGATGAGTCCTGGCCCACCGCGTCGAGACCCGATCCGTTCCTTCCGCTCCGGCTCCAGCGCGAGCGCGGCCTGCCCCACGCCTCCCCGGAGCGCGAGTTGGCTTTCGCGCGCATGGTCACTGAGCGGCTGCTTTCGAGCGCGTCGGATATCGTCGTCAGCCACGCGTTGCGCGGCCAGGACGATCGCGAGTTGGCCCCGAGTCCGCTCATCCGGCGGGTGCCCGAGATCAGCGCCGCGTTGTTCGGTGAAGATGCGCCGCCCAGCTATGCCGAGCTGATCCGCCGTTCGTCTGCCATGGAGGCGCTCGAAGACCGCCGCGGCCCGCCGCTCGCCGGCGCCGCGCATCAGGCCGGTGGGACGCGCATATTTCAGCTTCAGGCGCTGTGCCCCTTCCGCGCCTTCGCCGCGCTGCGTCTGGGCGCGGAGCCGCTGGCGCAGCCCGTCCCCGGGCTCAGCCCCGCGGACCGCGGCCAGCTCGTCCACCGCGCGCTGGCGCACGTCTGGAACGAGCTCAGCACCCACTCGCGCCTTGTGGAGGCCTCCGATCAGGAACTCGCCGAGGTGGTCCGCGCCGGCATCGAGCGCGCGCTGGCCTGGCTGGCCGAGCGCCGCGACCAGGATCTGCCCGCGCGCTTCGCCGCCCTCGAGCAGCGGCGGCTCGAGCGGCTGCTGCTGGCCTGGCTTGAAAACGAAAAGGGCCGCGCGCCCTTCACCGTCGTCGAGGTTGAGGGCGAGCACTACGCTGACCTCGGCGGCATCCGCGTGAAGGTCCGCGTGGACCGCATCGACCGCCTCGCCGAGGGCGGCGACGTCATCATCGACTACAAGACTGGTCGCGCGACACCCTCCGATTGGAAGGGCGAGCGGCCCGAAGAGCCGCAACTGCCCGTCTATGCAACCGCGCACACCGGCCCGCTCGCCGCGGTCCTCTTCGGCAAGGTTCGCACTGGGGATATTGCCTTCCGAGGCTTTGCGGCGCGAGCGGGTCTCGTGCCGGGCGCAGAGGAGCGCGATCCCGAAGCGCTGATTGCGGAATGGCGGCCGGTTTTGGAACGGCTCGGCGCCGATTTCCGCGCCGGCGCCGCCGAGGTCGATCCCAAGTCTCTCAACGTTTGCCGGACCTGCTCGCTCATGCCGCTCTGCCGCATCCACGAGGCCGAGGTCTCCGCCTCGGCGCTCGACTCCGCGGAGGAAGACGATGCCTGAGGCGAGACGTGCTCCGGATGCGGCCCAGCGCGAGCGCGCGCTCGATCCCGCGCGGTCCTTCATCGTCCAAGCACCGGCCGGTTCGGGGAAGACCGAGCTGCTCATCCAGCGCTACCTGGTCCTGCTGGCGCGGGTGGAGCAGCCGGAATCGGTCGTGGCGATCACTTTCACGCGGAAGGCTGCCGGGGAGATGCGCCGCCGCGTGCTGGACGCGCTCGCGAGCGCCTCTGGCCCCGCGCCGGACGCACCGCACGAGGCGCTCACGCATCGCCTGGCCCGCGCCGTCGCCGCCCGCGACGCCGCGCGCCTCTGGCGCTTGAGCGAGAACCCGAGCCGGCTCAACATTCGCACCATCGACTCGCTCTCGGCGTCACTCACCGGCCGCATGCCCTGGCTTTCGCGCCTCGGCGCGCCGCCGGAAGTCACCGCGGACGCCTCCGCGCTTTACGCCGAGGCCGCGCGCCGCACCGTGGCGCTGCTCTCCGGCGACGCCTTGAGCCCGCACCTCGAGCGCGTCCTGCTGCACCTGGATAACAATGCCTCCGCGCTTGAGGCGCTGCTCGCGAACATGCTGGCTCGTCGCGACCAGTGGCTGCGCCACCTGGCCGGCGTGCAGCCCGCCGAGGCCCGCCCGGTACTTGAAGGCAGCCTGCGGAACGTGATCGGGGAATCTCTGGCGCGCCTGCGGGCGGCTGTGCCGGCTGAGCTGGCCCACGAGATCGTCGCCCTGGCCGCTCATGCGGCCCGCAACGTTGACGCGGGCGACCCGATCGCGGCCTGCGCCGGCTTGGTCGCGCTTCCGGCGGCCGGAGTGGAGGAGTTCGAAGCCTGGCGCGGGCTAGCCAAGCTGCTGCTGACTGATGAGGGCGGTTGGCGGAAGCCCGGCGGCGTGAAACGCACCATCGGCTTTCCTCCTCAGTACCCGCTCCAGAAGCAGTGGTTCCAGGAGCTGCTGGCCAGCCTCGGCGAACACGAGGAATTCCGCCTACGGCTGGCTGAGATCCCCAAGCTCCCACCGCATGCCTATGACCCCCAGCAGTGGGAGGCTCTCGAGGCCGTGGTGCCGGTGCTCCTGGCCGCGGCCGCCCAGTTGCTCCTCGTTTTCAGCGAGCGCGGCCAGGTGGATTTCACCGAGGTCTCGCTGCGCGCGCTCCAGGCGCTTGGTGAGGAGGACGAGCCAACCGATCTGGGCCTCGCTTTCGACGCCCGCATCGAGCACCTGCTCGTCGACGAGTTCCAAGACACCTCGGTCACCCAGTTCGAGCTGCTGCGCAGGCTCACCGCCGGCTGGCAGGCCGACGACGGTCGCACGCTGTTCGCCGTCGGCGACCCGATGCAGTCCATCTACCGCTTCCGCGAGGCCGAGGTCGGCCTGTTTCTTCGCGCCGCCCGTGAGGGCCTCCCCCAAGTGCCGCTCGATCCTGTGCAACTCACGACGAACTTCCGCTCGGAGCAGGGAATTGTGGACTGGGTGAATCGCGTCTTCCCTGGCGTGCTCGCCCAGGCCGACGACGTGGTGAGGGGCGCCGTGCGCTTCGCCGCTTCCGAAGCAGTCCACGGCGCCGGCAGCGAGCCGGCCGTCTCGGTTCATCCGTTCTTGGCCAAGGACGACAACGCCGAGGCCGCGCGCGTGGTCGAGATCGTGCGCCAGGCGCGCCAGCGTGACTCAGCCGCCCGCATCGCCATCCTGGTGCGCGCGCGAGCGCACATCCCCTGGATCCTTAGGGCGCTGCGCGATGCCGGCATTTGCTACCGCGCGGTCGAGATCGACCAACTCGCCGAGGTCGCCATCACGGAGGACTTGCTGGCGCTCACCCGGGCACTCCTCAACCCGGCCGATCGCATCGCCTGGCTGGCTCTCCTGCGCGCGCCCTGGTGCGGGCTGACGCTCGACGATCTGCACGCGCTCGCCTCGGATGACCCGGAGGGCGCGATCTGGAACCTCATGCACGACGCCGAGCGCCTGGCGGCGCTCAGCGCCGACGGCCGCGCGCGGCTTTTGCGCGTGCGCGCCGCGCTGGCTGCCGCGCTCGCCCACCGCGGCCCCAGCCTGCGCCGCTGGGTCGAGGGCGTCTGGATGTCGCTTGGCGGCCCGGCCTCGGCCGTCAATCCCGGCGACCTCGAGACCGCCCAGGCTTTCTTCGATCTGCTCGAAGGGGCCGAGCAGGGCGGCGACGCCGATACGGACGCTCTGGCCGGTCGCATGGAGGGGCTCTTCGCCGCGGCGGACCCCGAAGCCGGCGAGTCGCTCCAGGTCATGACCATGTACAAGGCCAAGGGGCTTGAGTTCGACATTGTCATCCTGCCCGGCCTCGACCGTTGGGTCCGGGGCGATGAACCGCGCCTGCTGGCCTGGCTCGAGCGGCCGGGCGAGTACGGGCCGGACCTACTGCTGGCGCCCGTGAAGCCCGCCGGCACAGAGAGCGACCGCCTCTACGACTACGTGAAGGCGATCGAGAAGGCCAAGGCGGATAACGAAGTCGGTCGCCTGCTCTACGTAGGCGCAACGCGCGCCAAAAGGCAGTTGCACCTGCTCGGGCGAGCCGCCTGGGACAGTGCAGCGGCCACGCTGGTTGCGCCCCATCGGCGCTCGCTGCTCGCAAAGCTCTGGCCGGCCGTCAAGGATGAATTCGCCGCCGCCGTCGCGCGCGCGCTGCCCTCCGCTGTGGCCGCACCTGCCGCCGGTGCCGTCGCCGTCTCGTCGCCGCCGATCCGCCGCCTGGTTTCGGGCTGGGTGCTGCCCGATCCTCCGCGGGCCGTTGCGGTCGAAGCCGCCGAAGCGATGGTGGAGCGCCACGCCCCGGCGTTCGAGTGGGTCGGCGACACGCTGCGCCACGTCGGCACGGTTGTCCACCGCGTGCTGCACCAAGTCGCCATTGAGGGTCTCGCCGCCTGGGATGAAGCGCACGCCGGCGCGCGCCGTCCGGCGTTTGAGGCCGCGCTGCGCAGGCTCGGCGTGCCCCGGAGCGAGCTGGCGGGCGCGGCCGCGGCGGTCGAGCGCGCCGTGCTCAACACACTCACCGACCCGCGCGGCCGCTGGATCCTCGGCGAGCACGACGGCGCGCAGTCCGAGTACGCGCTCAGCGGCTTGGCCGGTGCAACGCTGCTCTCCGTGAGAATCGACCGCACCTTTGTGGATGACGCGGGCGCGCGCTGGATCGTCGACTTCAAGACCAGCACCCACGCGGGCGGCGATTTGCGGGCGTTTCTTGACAACGAGCTCGAACGCTACCGCGAGCAAATGACCCGCTACGCCGGGCTGATGGGCCGCCTGGATTCGCGGCCCATCCGCATGGGCCTCTACTTTCCCCTGCTCACCGCCTGGCGCGAATACGAAGCCGTCGCCGCCGCCTGAGCGCCATCAGCGGCGCGCGCCCTAGCGCCGCGCGCGGCTCAGCCACGGGATGCGGCCGCTCACGGAACGTACGACACGATTAGCGGCGTAATGCCACTCGCAGAGCCGCGACTGTCATGGAGCGGCTGGCTGACTTGCGCGGCACGCCACTGCGGCGTGAGCCGCGTTGCCGCGCGGCTAGCGCCGCGGCCCGCCGCTTGTGGGCGACTCCTGCTGCCACGGGCTGCTAAGATTGCCCTATGGCCAAAGCCAAAGGGACAGCGCTGGTTGACGTCATCTGCCCGTGTTGCCAGGCCGAGCTGAAGATCGACCCCCAGACCCGTGCCGTGATCACCTTCAAGGCGGCCGAGAGGCCGCGCGAACTCGCCGACCTCGAGACCGGCCTGGAGCGCCTGAAGGGCGCGGCGGCCCGCCGCGAGGAGGCCTTCCGCAAGTCCGTCGAGGCCGAGCGCATGCAGCCCCAGGTGCTCGCCAAGAAGTTCGATGAGCTGTTCAAAAAGGCCCAGGAGACCGCCGGCGAGCCCCCACCCAAACGCGACATCGATCTGGACTAGGGGCTAGCCTGGTTTCGAGTTTCAGGGACGGGAGGCCGCGGAACAGTCAAACCGTCGCGGCTCGTTCGGTTTCGGCCTGCTCACTCGGCGTGTGATGCGACGGGGGTGCGTCGTGGCCAGCGGGGGCGAGGTCTGGTTGTGGGAACGGGTCGCCTGGCCAGATGCGCGAGCATGTCCTGGTCTGTCAGCACGCGCTCGCACTTCGCCTGCTGCGGTGAGCCGGCGGCGCCCAGCTCCGCCGTCAGCGCGTGCAGACACAAGGCTGGGCCGTCTTGCACCCCGACGCGGTGCTTTCGGAAGAGCGCCAGGTCGGCGTTTACCACGAACGTCCGGATGCCCTCGCCCGGCGAAACCCGGTCGTACCGGTAGGCTCGAATGCTCCCGTTTTGGTCGAAGCCCATGTACCGAAGACACAGGCCCTCCGGATGCTTTCCCGCAGTGACGGCCAGATGATGCTGTCTCAGTACACAGACGTTGGTCGCCCTGGGCCAAATGCCGCCCGCCAGGTCAAAGGTCACCAATTGACCGACGGCCAGACAGGTGATGTCGTATGCCAGGACCGCGGAGGGCTGAAAATGGACGCTGAGGCCGTTCTCCGCCGCGATCAGACCTGAGGCGCTGCTGGCGCTCAGGCTCTTGATCCTTCCGGTCATTGACTCGAGCCTCCTCCCACGGATCGCCGGCGGCGCTGTAGTCACCCTACCAAACCGCCATCGCGTAGAATCCACGCGCGCGCACGCGCTTCACGTGTGCGACTCGCGCTCGACACCAGCGGCGTTCTACGTCTCTCGGCCGGGCGCCGCGCCGGGTTCTGCACCAGCAACTGTGTCAGCCGGCGCGCCGGGTTCTGCACCAGCATCTGTGTCGGCCGCCGCGCCGGGTTCTGCCTCTAGCTCTGTGCCGTCCCCGAGCGGACGCCGCTCCAGCTTGCGCTGCAGCCGCTTCGCGGCCTTGTCGCGCTGCTTCTCCAGGCGAGCCAACTCGCGCTGGCGTTTCTTCTGGGTGGTGTGTGGTCGCGAGGCCATGGAGTACCTTCGGATCTCTTACCGGCCGGCTGGATGAGAGTCGGCCGGTCCAAACGGGAGCTGGTTTACCAGCGCGGGACGCGACGCTCGCGCGATCCGCCGCCGCCGCGGTCCACTTTGGGCCGGGCCTCATTGACGTTGAGCGTCCGGCCACCCAGGTTAGTGCCGTTCAAAGCCGCGATGGCACGGTCGGCTTCCTCGGTGTCCGTCATTTCCACGAAGGCGAAGCCCCGTGAGCGGCCCGTATCCCTGTCCGTCATCAAGTTGACGCGTTCCACCGCCCCATACGCCTCGAACATGGTGCGGATGGACTCTGCGGTGGCGCCGAAATCCAGGTTGCCTACAAAGATGTTCTTCACACTGTTCTCCTTGCCATTTGATAGCGAGCCAGACAAGGCAGGATGGAATCTCGGCCTAGTTGTGCGGGGCAATCAAACGCAGATCAAGTATAGCACTTTTCCGCCCTCTCGCCGCAGGCTTGGACTGCCAACGATCCCCGTTTGGCGCCACGGGTTTCAGCCCTCTTCGCCCCGCGCTCGAAACCCTTCCGCTGGCTTGCGCGCGCGGCCCAGTTTCAGGGTGCGCCCTCTGAGGGAGCCGCGACCGTAGGGGAGCGGAGCCTTTTCGCCCCGCGGGAAGCCCGTGTGCGGTATGCTCTTCAGTAGAGCATCGCCGGGCGGAGCCGCTTCCAGATGCCTGCGAGGGGGATCTCTGACGCATCTGCCCGGATCCAGGGGGCACAAGTGCAGGCTGGGTAGCGGGGCTTCTGGGGACGCCCCTAGGAGAGCCACAACGGAAACCCTGGCTGGAAGCTCTTCGTATCGAGCGCGTCACTTGGGTCTTAGGGGGCGGGGTAGAGCGATCAGGCCTCCTGGTCAGTCGGCCCGCGGAGCGGCTCGATTGCACTGCTTGCCGCCGAGAGGAAGCGGATGCGGCTGTATCTTGTGAATCCGGACAATCCGGTGGTCAGCCTCAGCAAGGTCCGCTGGAATCGTCTGAACAGTTATCGGGTCTGGAAGCCGCTCGGGCTTCTCGTGGTGGCCGGACTGACTCCATCGCAGTGGGAGGTGGAACTGATCGACGAGAACCTGGGCCGCCCCGATTACGCGCGCCTGCCTAAACCCGATCTGGTCGGCGTCACCGCATTCACCTCCCAGGCCACACGGGCTTACGAGGTCGCCGCAATCTTCCGCGCGATGGGGGTGCCAGTGGTCATGGGAGGCATCCATGCCACCCTGTGTTGCGATGAGGCGCTGCGGTACGCCGATGCGGTGGTCACCGGAGAGGCGGAGTCGGCGTGGAGGCAGGTTCTGGAGGACGCCGCAAACCATGCGCTCCAGAGGGTGTACCGGGGCGGGATCAGTGCGATAGCCGAAGTCCCGCCCGCTCGCCACGATTTGCTCCGCGGCAGGTACTATTTTGGTGCGCTGCAAACCACGCGCGGCTGTCCGCTCAATTGCAGCTTTTGCAGCGTGACCGTTTTCAACGGCGGCACGTTCCGCCGCCGGCCCGTCGCCGACGTCATTGCGGAGCTGCGGCTGATCCAGGAGAAGGTCATCCTGTTCGTGGACGACAACCTCATCGGCACCCGCCGCGACCATCTCGCACAGTCCAAGGAGCTCTTCCGGGCGATGATTCGGGAAGGGCTGACCCGGCCTTGGATCTGCCAGGCGACGATCAACTTCGCGGACGATGAAGAGCTGCTGGAGCTCGCCGCGCGGGCGGGATGCCAGGGCGCGTTCATCGGGTTCGAATCCCCGACCGTCGAAGGGCTCATTGCCCTGAACAAGAAGTTCAACATCCAGAAGGGCAGAAACTTCCACGAATCGGTCCGCCGCATGCAACGGCACGGCCTGGTCGTTGTCGGCTCGTTCATCATCGGGATCGACACGGACAAGCGGGGGGCCGGAGAGATGATCGCCCGCGCGGCCAGGGAATACGGCGTCGACGCCGCAAACGTCCTGATCCTCACTCCACTTCCCGGAACCAAGCTCTATGCCCAGATGGAGCGCGAGGGCAGGATCCGTGCGAACGATTACCCGCGGGACTGGACATATTACACTCTGACTTATCCCGTGGCCGACTACAGGAATTTTACCTGGGCGGAACTACTGGAAGAGGTGAACCAATTCAACGACCGGTTCTACTCCTATCCGCAGATCCTGCGACGGATGCTGCGCGCCGCCAGGAACACGCACAGTCCCAGACAGTTCTTCGGCGCACTGGTTGCCAACCTGAGCTTCCGGTCCAACCATCTCCTTGACAGGCGTCTGTGCGCCGGCCGGGCTCCTGCTCCCAGTTTCGGCGACGTCTCCCCGGCGCAACTGGGTGTCTAGCCCGGCCTGGCCCTGCACGGAGCGCCCGTGTGCGCTAAGCTGATGGGGAAGAGGGCGATCAGGATGAATCCCGCCAGACGGCCTGCCATACTCCGTGTGTTTCTGGTACGGCCGTCGAAGTACGACGACGAAGGCTTCGTCATCCGCCACTGGCGGGCGGTGGTGCCCACCAACAGCCTCGCTTGTCTCAACTCCCTCACCGAGGATGTTCGCCAGCGGCGCCTGCTGGGCGAGGTGGAGCTGCGAGTTCAGGTGCTGGATGAGGCCGTCACCAGGCTCCCGCTCCGCAGAATCTCCCGCCTCAACCGCCGCTCCGGAGAGCGCGTGCTGGTGTGCCTGGTGGGAGTGCAAACCAACCAGTTCTGCCGGGCGGCCGACATTGCGCTGGAGCTGCGGCGAGAGGGCGTCGCGGTGATGATCGGCGGGTTTCATGTGAGCGGCATGCTGGCCATGTTTCCCACCGTGCCGCCGGAAATCCAGCA
>JBEKLJ010000114.1:0-11004 GCA_050010255.1 Bryobacteraceae bacterium | reverse complement strand
CTGCGAAGTCTGTGAACCGTTGCCGTAGAGGCCGGTCTCCGGGTTCCAGAACTTCTTGTCGAACGCCTGGGCGATCTCGGCGGCGAGCCTGGAGTAAGCCTCGGCGTCTTCCTTCTTGCCGAGGATGGCTGCGATTTGCGAGGTGATCCGCGCGGAGTAGTAGTAGTACGCGGTCGAGACCAGGGCGCCGGGAGTCCTGACAATCGACACCCAGTCGCCGTAGTAGCTGTAGCTCAGGATGCCATCCTCGGCGCGCGTCCGCTGGAAATCCGTCCAGGCCTGGACGCCCGGGTAATGCTGCTCGAGTATGCGTCGGTCGCCGTAGTACACGTACATGTACCAGGTGATCAGCGGGTAGGCGGCGCCCCAGGCCGGATCGGCCGGCCGGCTGCCCCACTGTCCGCCCGGAGCGGTGTCGGCTACGGTGCCGTCCTGGCCTTGAAGGTCCCGGATGTCGCGCAGGAAGTTGCTGTAGAACGCCGCCATGTCGAAGTTCAGCATCGCCGGCTCGGAGTAGAGGTGGGCGTCGGCCATCCAGCCCAGCCGCTCGTCGCGCTGGTTGCAGTCGGTGGGGATGCTGAACAGATTGCTCGTGATGCCCCAGACGATGTTGCTCTGGAGCTGGTTGAGGAGCGCCTTGGAGCTCGCAAAACCGCCCACCGGCTGGACGTCGGTGTGGACCACGCGGCCGCGGATGGTGTCCGGCTTCGGGGCGCCCGGCAAGCCGCTGAGCTCGACGTAGCGGAAACCGTGGTAGGTGAAGCGCGGCTCCCAAACCTCTTCGCCGCCGTCTCCGCGCAGGATGTAAACGTCGGTGGCCCTGGCCGGGCGCAGGTTTTCGACGTTCAACGTCCCGTCCTCGTAAAGCAGCTCGGCGTGGCGCATGGTCACGCGGGCGCCGCGCGGTCCGCGCACGCGCAGCTCGACCCAGCCGGAGAAGTTCTGGCCCATGTCATACACGTAGACGCCCGGCTTGGGGCTGGTCATCTTCAGCGGCACGATGGTATCCACCACGCGGATCGGCGGCATCATCTGCGCCGACAGCACGCCCTGCGGGCCGTTCACAACCGCGGCCGGCTTCCAGGCGCCGTCATCGAAGCCGGCGCGGTCCCAGCCGCGCGTCTCCAGGCGGGCGTCGTAGGTCTCGCCGTTGTAGACGTCGTCGGAGAGGATCGGGCCCTGCGCCGCCTTCCAGGAGCCGTCAGTGACGACCTCGACCCGCTGCCCGCCCTCGAGCTCGATCGCGAGCTGAAGCAGCGCCTCGCGGTTCCGGTAGCGGCCTTGCCCGAGCATGACCCCGACGGCGTTGTTGCCCTCCTGGAGCAGCGCAGTCACGTCGTAGGCGGAGTAGAGCACGCGCTTGGCGTAGGTGGTCCAGCCGGGGTCGAGCACGCGATGGCCGGCTTTGTGGCCGTTGATCCGCAGCTCGTAGTAGCCCAGGCCCGAGATGAACGCCCGTGCGCGGACAGGCCGCCGCGCCAGCGTGAACTCCTTGCGGAGCTGGTTGCCGCCGCCGATGAACCGGCCCTTCCATTCCGCCCGCGCGAGCAGGCCGGTGTCGAACCGGGCCGCCGCGCTGTACGGGCTTGGCCGGCCGTTCCGGTCCCAGTAGCGGACTTTCCAGTAGTAGCTGCGGTCGCTTTCGAGCGGCTGGCCAACGTAGACCACGTGCGTGGATTCGGTCGCGGCTACCTGCCCGCTGTCCCAGGCCACGCTGCCGCCGAACTCGGGCAAGGTGGAGACGATCACCTGGTATGCACTCTGCCCCTGACCGCGCTCGGTGTGATTCAGAACCCAGGAAAGCCGCGGCTGGGCGACGTCGATGCCAACCGGATCCCGCAAGTACTCGCACTTCAAACTGGTGGGCGCCAGCGGACCGCTGGACTGGGCCGCAAGCGTGGCGGCAACGAGGATGGCAATGATGGGGAGCCTCATGGGCGACGTTTTCCTCCGGGTGCCAATTCTATCAGCCGCGGGGTTGCCGTGAGAAATGCGGGTTAGCGGCCGAGCAGCGCGACCAGGTTCCAGATCACCAGCCAGGCAAAGAACATGTTCACGCAGTGGAGCACGCGGAAGCGTCCGGAGAGCACGCAGTAGATGCCCCCGGCGAACGCCAGAACCTTGAGCACCAGCAGGCCGGCCACGGGAGAGCCCGCCATAACCAGGGCGAGCCGCACCAGCGGGTTCGCCTCGCGCACGCCGCTGCTCAGGAAGGCCAGCGTCGTGAGTATGTCCAGCACCTGAAGGTAGGCGAACTGCGCGAGCATCCAGGCCGGCCGGAGGGCCACGCCTTGCGGGAACAGAATCGACAGCCGCTCGGAGCCGGGCGCGGGAACGACCCCGCCTTGTGGGCCGCGGCTGCGTGTGCTAGCCCCCATTTCTTACCAACAACCTGCTGCGGCGCGCGACAGGCGTGCCTCGGGGCGTGGTTCGATGCTCCGGGCGTCTCTCATCGAGCCTCGCCACGGTCGTGGTGAGAAGAGCGAGCTAGTCTCGGCGCCACAGCGCGAATCTCCACGGTGATCTGTGACCGCTGGCGCGGCTCTTCTGAGGCTAGCGGCGTGCCGGAAGGAGGTGAATAGACCGACCGTAAGAGTACAGCCGATTTCGGTACCGGTACGCCGCTGGCCCGCCTTTTTCACCACAACCGTGGCGAGGCGCGACGAACGGGCCGCTGCAGATCGTTGCCGAGCAGCGCCGCCGATCAGGCCAGATCGAAGCTCTGGCCGCGCGTCGGAATGACGACGTCCAGGCCGAATCGATCCTTGATGGCGACGGTCAGCGCGGAGCTTTGCGCCGGCTCGCCGTGGACGATGAAGACCCGCTTGAGACCCGCGGCGAAGGGCTTCATCCACTCCAGCAGCTCGCGCTGATCGGCGTGGCCGCTGAGCTCGTTGAGGGTCTGGACCTCGGCCCGCACCGGCATCAACTCGCCAAAGATGGAAACCTCGGGCAGCTTGTCGACCAGCTTGCGGCCGAGCGTGTTCTGGGCCTGGAAGCCGGTGATGAGGATGGTGTTGCGCGGGTCCCCAATGTTGTTCCGCAGGTGGTGCAGGATGCGGCCGGCCTCGCACATTCCCGAGGCGGAGATGATCACGCAGGGGCCGCGCAGATCGTTGAGCGCTTTCGACTCGGCCACGTCGCGCGTGTACCGCAGCCGCCCGAAGCCCAACGGATCCTCGCCGCGCTCGAGGAACTGCCGCGTTTCCTCGTCGAACAGCTCGGGGTGCTGCCGGAACACCGCGGTTGCCGTGATGGCCAGCGGGCTGTCGACGTAAATCGGGATGCTGGGGATGCGCCCTGCGTCGGCCAGCTCGTGCAGCAGGAGCACGAGCTGCTGCGTGCGGCCGACGGCGAAGGCCGGCACGATGATCCTGCCGCCGCGCGCGCAGGTCCGGCCGATCACGGCGGCCAGCTTGTCGGCCACGACCCCCATGTCCTTGTGCAGCCGCCCGCCGTAAGTGCTCTCGAGGATGAGGTAATCCGCCGGGGAGAGCTGCTCCGGATCGCGAATGATGGGCAGGCCGGGGCGGCCGACGTCGCCGGAAAAAGCCAGGCGGACCTGCTTCCCGTTGGCGCGCTCGGTCACAATGACCGCCGAGGAGCCCAGGATGTGGCCCGCGTCGTACGCCTCGTAGGAAACGCCGGGCGCGAGTTCCTGGGGCGTGTCGAGCGGCACGCGGTGGAAGAGCGGCAGCGTCGCTTCGACGTCTTCCTGGCTGTAAAGCGGCGGGACGGTGCCGTCGCCCGCGTTGGGATCGAGCAGCCGCCGCCGCGCCAGCCGCTTGTTGACGAACTCGGCGTCCACCTGCTGGACGTGCGCCGAGTCAAGCAGCATCGGCGCGCATAGGTCGGCCGTGGCCGGCGTCGCATAGATCGGGCCTTTGAAGCCGTTCTTGACCAGCGTGGGCAAATTGCCGCTGTGGTCGATGTGCGCGTGGGTGAGAACCACGGCGTCGATGTCCGAGGGCCGGAAGGGGAAGTTGCTGTTGATCTCGTGGGCTTCCTTCCGCCGGCCTTGGTAGAGGCCGCAATCCAGAAGCAGCCGCGCGCCGTCCGCGCGGACCTCGTGCATCGAGCCGGTGACGGTACCCACGGCGCCCCAGAAGGTGACTCGCATAAGCCTCCAGTGTAGCCCGGGACGCCCCTCCGGCCCTCTTCAGGCTCATCCCGCATTGGAGAACTTGGGACGAGCATCCGCGCCCCAGTTGCGGTATCGTTGGTAGGTTCGGCGGGAGCAAGCTACGTTGTCGGGCACGGAGGCGGTTCAGGAAGGCGCGGTCGAAAGCACGCTCGCCGCGTCGACCGCCTGGAGCCTCGACTTGCTGGCCTTCCGGCTGGAGTTCGTGGCGCGCGACTCCGTATACTTCCCGCCCGGCAAGGCCGGCAACATCGTCCGCGGCGCTTTCGGCGCCATCTTCCGCCAGCTCGTCTGCGCGCCGCAGTGCCACGACGCGCGCACCTGCGAGCAGCGAGCCACTTGCGCCTACGCGCGCATCTTCGAGCCGGTGGCGTCCGCGGAAGGCCCCAGCGGCCTGCATGACTGGCCGCGCCCGTTTGTGTTTCGGGCCGCGCACCTGGACGGCGAGACCATCGAGCCGGGCAAGCCTTTCTTCTTCGACGTTCACCTGTTCGACTTGCGGGATCCGGCGATTGTCTACTTCGTCCTGGCCTTCGCCCAGGTGGCTACCGAGGGGCTGGGCCCACGGCGCGGGCGCGCGGCGTTGGTGCGCGCCCGGCAACTGGATGAGAGCGGCCGCCCGGAGGCGCTCATTTACGACGGGCACAGCTTCGTCACCGGCGAGCTGCCCCCGCCGATCCATCTCGATCTTAGCCCGCCTGCGGAACAGGTCTCGAGGATCCGGCTCCGGTTTGTCACGCCGACCGAGCTCAAGCACGGGCAGCTCCTGGCTACTCGCCCCGAGTTCCCCATCCTGTTCGGCCGCATCCGCGATCGCCTCAGCACGCTGCGCGCGCTCTATGGCCCCGGCCCGCTCGAGATCGAGTTCCAGGAGATGGGCGAGCGCGCCGCCCAGGTGAAGATGACCCGCTGTGAGCTGCGCTTCAGCGACGCCGAGCGGCGCTCGGCCAAGACGGGCGAGCGCCACCCGTTGGGCGGCTTCGTCGGCGAGGTCGAGTACGAAGGACCCCTTACCGAGTTCATGCCGTACCTGTATGCGGCCAAGTGGGTCGGCGTCGGCCGCCAGACGGTCTGGGGCAAGGGCGTGGTCGAGCTGGACATCCTCGGCTGACGGGGGCTCACGCCCATCGGTCCCCGCTTTGCGGCGGCGGTGGCTGGACAAGAGATCTCGTTCAACTGTTCACTTCCCCGGTCCTGTATTGAGTCTCTTCAGGGATGCTGCCGCCTCGGAACTGACGCGCTGATCTCTGTCCTTCAGCGCTTCAGTTAGCGGGCCGACAGCGCGAGGGTCCCCTATGTCCCCCAGGGATTTGGCGGCCGCGTGCCGCATGCGCCAATCCTTATCCTGCAGAGCACGAATCAGTGGTCCCACAGCACGGGGATCTCCTATCTCGCCAAGAACCTCTGCTGCGGCCTGTCGATCCGTATCTCCCAGGAACCCCTCCATCCTACTTGGTCCGCTGAGCACGGCAATCAGAGGTTCCACGGCTTCGACAGCCTTCATCTTTCCGAGCGCGCTGGCAGCATAGGATCGGACTAGCCAAAAGTTGTCCTTCAGAGCGCCGATCAAGGGCTGCACGGCACTCTGGTCGTTGAGTCCCTGCAATGCTCCCGCGGCGTCACTCCGAACCCGCTCCTCTGGGTCGTGCAGGGTCGCTATTATGTGCGGAATCGCCCGAGCATCCTTTATCGCGGCCAACGCCACAACTGAAATTGCCCTCACCTGCGCGTTACTGTCCTTGGTCGAGGCAATTAGCGGCTCTAAGGCACGGGCCTCCTTTCGCAGACCAAGCTCCCGCGCCGCGTTGTAACGGACCTCTGGGTTGCTGTCTTTGAGTTGTTGAATCAGTTCGTCCGCCTTTTCCTGCTGAGCATATCCGAAGCATGCCAAGCACGAATAGGCCAGAAACCAAGAGGCCCACATTTTGGTCGTCATCTCCGGTTCCCTCCTGACTTCTGCTTCGTTCGTTGCGGTCTCAGGGGTGAGCGCCTATTGAGGCCGGTCTTTGTGACCACCCACCCGTGCCGCGGGCTGCCATCGCGCGCCGCAGCAGATTGCTGGTGAAACATCCGGGCTAGTGCTCCGCCGCCGACTTACCCGCCGCCAGCGCGGCCTTCAGTTGCCGCCAGGCGCCCTCTTCGTAGTTGAGCTTCACGCGCTCCAGGCCGCTGGAGGCCTCGGCCAGCCGCGGGCCGGCCTTCTGGAGGCAGCGGCCGAGCATCAGCGTCGCCTGGGCGTCATCGGGATTGCGGTCCAGCGCGGCGCGAAAGCTCGCGGCGGCGGCGTCGAACTGGCCGCGCTTCCAGAGGGCATAGCCGACGTTGAAGTGGTAGTCGGGATCGGCCGGATCCCCTTCCAGCGCCTTGCGGAAACTCTCCAGCGCTGCGGGCAGGTTCCGCCGGGACTGCGCCGCGCCCAGGTTGTTGAACACCTCGTTGAGCGGCACCGAGGCCGCCACCAGCTCGAAGGCCCGCTGCGCGCCGGCGTAGTCGCCCAGGTGGTAGCGGCACAGCCCCAGCAGGAAGCTCGCCTCCAGGTAACGCGGTCCGGCCGCGCTCACCCTGGCGAACCACTCCGCCGCCAGGCGGTAGTCCTTGCTCGTCCAGTACAGCCGCCCGAGTTCGAAGTTCGGCTGTGAGAAGCGCTCGTCCAGGCGCGCCGCCTGCGTGAAGTAGCGGTGCTTCTGCGCCGGGCTGGCCGCCAGCAGGCCCCGGATGTAGCTCTCCATCGCATCCAGCCGCACCTGCGGCCGCTCTCTGAGAAACTCCTCCTCCGAGGGCGTTGTCTCCGGGTCGAGAAAGCGCAGCACCTGCCAGGCCAGATGGGATTCGAGCGAGGCCAGGTCCTCGAGCGCGCCGGATTCGACCCACTCCGGCCCTTTCCGCATCCGCGTCATGTCCAGCGTCGCGACGGCGATGTGCAGCGTGCCGCGCTCAGCCGGAACGCCATCCGGGCCGGGGGAGAAGTCGAACTGGCCGTAAACGACGTCGGTGGCGTCCAGCGCCTCCGCCACCTTGATCACCGAGGCGTGCGTCAGAGCCGCCTTGGGGCGGATGGAGAGGCGCCGGTAAGCCTCAGCCCGGTCCTCGCGCTCGAGCACCAGAATGCCGCGGGCGGCCAGCGCTTCGCGCACCGTTTGCGAGAGGCTCTCGCTGATCCAGTCCAGGTTCTCCGACCGGGACTGATTGAAGAAGGGCAGCACCAGCACCGTGCCGGCGGGCGCCGCGCCAAGGGAAGCGCACAGCAGAAAGGCCAGGAGCAGAAGCCGCTGCATTGACGGAACTCTCAGTCTAACAGACGGCCCCTGGATTGCCGAGCAGCGCTTCGAGGTGCAGCCGGGCCTGCTCCTGGATGCCAGGGTCCTCTCCAAAGCCGCGCAGCCAGACCACTTCCGGATCGCGCCGAAACCACGTCCACTGCCGCTTCGCGTAGCGGCGTGTGTTGCGTTGGGCAGAATCAAGCGCCTGCTCCCAGGTAAGTTCGCCTTGGAGGTACTGGAGCGCCTGTTTGTAGCCGTGTGCTTCGAGCGCCTTGCTTGTGGCGGGGAAGCCCAACTCCAGAACGCGCCGCACTTCCTCCACCAGGCCGGAGTGGAACATGCTCTCGCACCGGGCATCCAGGCGCGCGTAAAGCTCATCGCGCGGGGGATCGAGGCCCAGTTTGAGCGCGCGGAAGCCCGTGAGGGAATCACGACCCTCTTCAAACCAAGCCGAGAGCGGCCGCCGGGTCAGCAGCAGCACCTCGACGGCGCGCACCAGCTTTTGCACGTCGGCGGGGTGAATGCGCGCCGCCGAGGGCGCGTCCGAGCGCGCCAGCAGGCGGTGCAGCCAGCCGGGATGCCGCGCCTCGCGCCGGGTGAGCCGCGCGCGCAGGCGCTGGCTGCGCGGGGGACCCGGAAACAGCCCCTCCAGGAGCGCGCGCAGATAGAAGCCCGTGCCGCCCGCGACGATCGGCAGACCGCCGCGCTCGCGGATCTGGCGCAGCACGCCCCGCGCGGTCCGTGCGTATTCGCCAGCCGTGAACACCTCATCCGGGTTCAGGGCATCCAGCAGGTGGTGCGGGATCGCGCGGCGCTCCCGGGGCGGCACCTTGGCCGTCCCGACGTCCAGGTGGCGGCAAAGCTGCAACGAATCGCAGTTGACGATCTCGCCGCCGTAAGCCTCGGCCAGGCTCAGCGCCAGTGCGCTCTTCCCGGATCCCGTGGGGCCGACAATCGCCACCAGCGGGGCCGCTTCCTGTTCCGCCGTTCCCACTTATCTATCAGTAGCAGGTTGGGAATAGCGGCGAGGCGCGGGTGCTATCCTGATAGGGAAAGGGCCGGCGTCTGACGGTTCCTCCACCCCCATGCGTAAATTTCGCTCCCCGATGATCGCAAAGCTCAGGATGGTCGTCGCCCTGATCGGACTGGTGTGCCTGGCGGCTTGTGGCCTCTGGGCGCAGCAGGGCGCCACGCCGGCGGCCAAGCCGCCGGACCAGCGCGCCTCGGCCTACTTCAACTTCGCGATGGGCCACATGTACGCCTCGCTGGCCGCCAATTACGGCTATCGGACCGATTACGTGGACAAGGCCATCGCGCACTACCGGGCGGCGCTGGAGGCCGACCCCGGCGCCAGCTTCGTGAACGAGGAGCTGACCGACCTCTACATGCAAGCCGGCAAGCTGCGCGATGCGGTGACGGAAGCCGAGGAAACCCTCAAGCGCAACCCGGAAAACCTCGACGCCCGGCGCACGCTCGGCCGCATCTACGCGCGCCTGATCGGCGACCAGCAGCAGAACCGCATCAACGAGCAGATGCTCAAGAAGGCGATCGAGCAGTACGAGATAGTCGTCGGGAAGGATCCCAAGGACACCGACTCGTGGCTGATGCTGGGGCGGCTGTACAGGGGGGCGCAGGACTCGGTGAACGCCGAGAGGGCGTTCAAGAAGGCTCTCGAGCTGGATCCGGACAACGAATTCGCGGTCTCAGGCCTGGCCCTGGTTTACACGGAACTCGGGGACGCGGGGGCCGCGCTGGAGATGTGGCGCAAGCTGGCCGACCGAGACCCGCGGCCGCAGCACCTGCGGGCGCTGGCCGGGGCCTACGAGCAGACGCACGATTACAAGAGCGCCGTCGCGACGCTTCGCCGCGCCCTGGAGATGGCGCCGCGCGACTCCGAGCTGAAGGCCGGCCTGGCCGAGGACCTGCTTCTGACAGACCAGCTGGATGAGGCTCTGAAGCTCTACGAGGAGCTGGCCACAGCTGAACCCTCCAACCCGCGGATTCTGGTGCGCATCTCGCAGATCTACCGCCAGAGACGCGACCTGGGCAAGGCCCGCGCCGCGCAGGAGCGCGCCCGGGCGCTCGATCCCGACAACGTCGATATCCGCTACAACGACGTGGAACTGCTGGGAGCCGAGGGCACGCCCGCTGAGGCGATCCCGAAGCTCAAGGAGATCCTCGCCGCGATGGCCAGAAGGTCTCCGGGCACGGAGGAGGGAAACCGCGCCAGGTTGCAGGAGGAGCTCGGCATCCTGTACCGCGCGGCCGAGCAGTACAACGAGGCCGTGGAGGCCTTCCGCGCCCTCGCCGCGCTGGATGCCGACGCCGGAGCCAAGGTCAGCGCGCAGATCGTCGAGACCCTCCGCCAGGCCAGGGAGTTCGACCGGGCCTTGCGGGAAGCCGAAGCCGGCTACCAGAAGTACCCCGGCGACCGCACGCTCAGGATGGTGCGCGCCTCGCTGCTGGCGGATCTCGGCCGCACCGACGAGGCCGCCGCCGCCACCCGGCAGTTCCTGGACGGCAGAAACGACCGCGAGACCTACCTGGCCCTGGCTCAGATCTACGAGCGGGGCAAGCGCTTCCGCGAGGAGGCTGAGGCGCTGGACGCCGCCGAGAAGCTCTCCGAGGCTCCGGACGACCGGGAAACGGTGTACTTCCTCCGCGGCGCGATGCTCGAGAGGATGAAGGACTTGGAGGCCTCCGAGCGGGAATTCCGCAAGGTGCTCGCCATCAATCCGCGAAACGCAGGAGCGCTGAACTATCTCGGCTACATGCTCGCCGACCGCAACCTGCGCTTGCAGGAAGCGCACGACCTCATCGTGAAGGCGCTGGAGATCGATCCCGACAACGGCGCCTACCTGGACAGCCTGGGATGGGCGTGCTTCCGCATGGGCAAGCTGGAGGACGCCGAGACCTACCTGCGCCGGGCGCTGGAGCACATGGGCCGCGACCCCATCGTCCGGGACCATCTGGGCGACGTGTACCTGGAGATGGGCCGCCTCAAGGACGCCATCGCACAGTGGGAGATCTCACTCCGGGAGTGGGAGCGCACCTCGAAGGCGGAGAACGACCCGGTGGAGATCGCCAAGGTCCAGAAGAAGCTCGAGAGCGCGCGCGTCCGGCTGGCCCGTGAGGCCGGGGCGCACAAGTAGCCCGGCGACTTCCGCCTGCCGCTCGGTCACTCTCTCGAAAACATTCCGCACCTGCGTGATCCGTCGTAGCGCGCGCACTCGTGCGTGCCGCGTCGCCACTCATGGCGACGCAGGGCGAGTGCGGAGACACGCCCGGTAAGCGCTGTGCCAGACGTCGGCTGTCCGTCTACGGATGCCAAATGACGGCAAAGCCGACGCTGCAAGCTGTCCGATTGCGGATGCCAAACGACGGCAAAGCCCGCGCCGCAACGCGACACCGGCATGAGCCGCACCGCCGCGCGACACCGGCGTCGCAGCCTTACGTATGCTGGAGAGAAGCAGACGTGAGCTCAGCGACGCTGGTGGTGGCCGGGATCATCGAGCGGGACGGGCGCGTGCTGATTTGCCAGCGCCGCGCCGATTCCCGCCATCCGCTCAAGTGGGAGTTTCCGGGCGGCAAGGTCGAAGAGGG
>JBEKLJ010000113.1:0-11168 GCA_050010255.1 Bryobacteraceae bacterium | reverse complement strand
TCAGCCGTCATCCCGCTGGACCTCTTGCCGGGCCGTGCGAATGAGGTCCATGAACCCCGCGGCGGCGCCGAGCAGGATGAAGACGAGGTAGAGGAAGTTCGTCTTGAAGAGCTTGTCGAGCAGGTGGCCGATGACCCATCCCACCACCGTGCTGACGGGCAGAATGAAGGCCAGGCCGGTATAGCGGCTCACCTGGCTCCAGACGTTCTGATTCTGCTTCGGCACGCTCGGCCCTGCCCCGGATTGTAGCGCGGCGCGGCGGGCCGTTGGTGAGAAATGCGGACCACGGAACGGGCACGGCTACGTCAGAACTTGGCCCTTCGTCTCCCGGGCGAAAAGCAGGACCGCCATGCCGCAGACGTAGATCAGCGAAACAGCGCTGGCCGCGCGCCCGTAGCTGCCCAGGTGGACGATCAGGAAGCCCGTCAGAAAGGGGCCGCTGGCGGCCAGCAGCCGCCCGGCGTTGAAGCAAAAGCCCGCGCCGGTGGCGCGGATCCGGGTCGGGTACAGCTCCGGTAGGTAAACCGGGAAGCCGCTGAAGATACCGTTGGTGAAGAAGCCGATCGCGGGCAGCATCCACAGCACCGTGGAATAGGATCGCGGCACGCCGTAGACCGCCGGCACGATCGCCGCCGCTCCCAGCAGCATGACCAGAAACGCGCCGCGCCGGCCCAGGCGCTCGGCCAGCGGCGGAACGGCAAAGTAGCCGATGATCGCCCCAACGTTCAGCGTCATGACGGCGTAGCTGACCATCTGCTTGATGGTGGCCGGATCGAGGCGCCGCGGCTTGAGCAGCTCCTCCACCAGCGAAGGCGTCCAGACCGTGGCGCCCCACAGGCCGAAGACGGCGCAGAAGGCGAGCGCGGACCCCACCAGCGTGTCGCGGCGGCGCTCGGGCGTGAACAGCTCCCACAGCGTTAGGCGTCCCCTGCCGGCCGCGCGCGCCTGCCGCCACCGCTCCGGCTCGCGCACTTTCAGCCGCACCAGCAGCGCCACCAGCGCGGGCAGCAGACCGATGAAGAACATCACTCGCCAGCCCCGGTGCGATAGCAGCAACTGGATTCCCGCGGCCAGGAAGTAGCCCGCGCCCCAGGCCGACTGCAGCAGGCCCGCGCCCCTCACGCGCAGCCGCTCGGGCCAGACCTCGGCGACCAGGGTCGCGCCGGCCGCCCATTCGCCGCCGATGCCGAGCGCCGTGAGGAAACGATAGAGCGCCAGCTCCCACCAGGCGTGTGAGAGTCCTGCCAGGGCGGTGAACACGGCGTAGATCAGGATGGTGATGACCAGCGTGCGCGCGCGGCCCAGGTAATCGGCCAGCACTCCGAACAGAACGCCGCCCACCGCCCACCCGACCAGGAAGATCGCCAAAATGATGCCACCGTACCAGCCGATGTTCTCCGGCGTGCCGCGCGGCCCGAGCAGGTCCTTGAGCGCCGGGGTGAGGACCAGGTTGTAGATGGTGGCGTCCATCGAGTCGAAGATCCATCCCAGCCAGGCCACGAACAGCACCAGGGCCTGGTAGCGCGTGAGGCCGCCGGCGGCGGCGTCGAGCGAGTGGCGGGCGGCGGGCATGCTGGCTGTCGATTTTACCGCGACACCGTGCCCGGCGGCCGGCGGGTTCTTTGTTACAGTAGTCGGAGTCGGAAGGGGCTGGCCCGCTTTCGGCCGCCGCCCTGATCTCAGGAGTTGTTCGGCATTGCTGACGAGGGGGGTCCATACGCCTAAAGACGGCCAAGTGCTCGGCGCGCCCAAGTGGCACGGCGAGCGCCTGTTCGTAGCCCGCGAACTAACGGTCAAGGACTTCAAGGTGCGCTACCGCAACATGTCGCTGGGCGTGTGGTGGTCGCTGCTGAATCCCCTGGTAATGATGGGCGTGCTGTGGTTCGTCTTCACGCGCATCTTCCCGAACAACCGGATTCCGCACTTCGGCGCGTTTGTGCTCTGCGGGCTGGTCCCGTACAACTTCTTCAGCCTGGCCTGGATGACGGGGACGACGTCGCTGGTGGACAACGCCCCGTTGATCAAGCGCGTGCCGGTGGCTCGGGAGATCGTGCCGATCGCCTCGGTGCTATCCAACTGCATCCACCTGCTCATCCAGATCGGGTTGCTGCTGACGGCGGTGATGCTGGCCGGCAGGAGCGTCAACCGCTACTGGTTGTGGCTGCCGTTGGTGTGGGGCTTCGAGATTGTCTTCGTGTGCGGCCTGGCGTTGATGTTCTCCAGCCTGAACGTGTATATGCGCGACGCGCGCTACGTGGTCGAATCCGCCAACATGGTGCTGTTCTGGCTGGTGCCCATTTTTTACCCGTTCTCGGTGATTCCGGCGGCCTACCGCGAGATCTACCAGTTAAACCCGGTGGCGGCGCTGGTGCTGGCCTGCCGCAACATCCTCCTGGAGGCGGCGCCGCCGCCCACCGCTTTGCTGATCAAGCTCGCCGTCAGCTCGACCTGCATGTTCCTGGCCGGGCTGTTGGTCTTCCGGGGACTCCGCCGGCGGTTCTACGACTACCTATGAGCGGCGCGGGCACAATCGAGCTGGAGCGGGTCTCGAAGGTCTTCTACTTGCATACGGGCCGCGAGCTGCTGCGCCGGCGCGTCGCGCACTGGTTCACCGGAAGACACAAAGAGCGGTTCTACGCACTCAAAGACGTCAGCCTGCGAATGGAGCCGGGCGAAGGCCTCGCGCTGGTGGGGGCTAACGGCGCCGGCAAGAGCACGCTGCTGAGCGTGGTTGCGGGTCTGGCCGAACCCGACGGCGGCCGCGTCAGCGTCGGCGGCCGTGTCGGCGCGCTCTTGCAGCTCGGTTCCGGCTTCCACCCCGACCTCACCGGCGCCGAGAACCTGCGCCTCAATGCGGCCCTGCTGGGGCTGTCGCGCCGGCGCACCGCGGAGCTGTTCGATGCCATCGTCGATTTCTCCGGCATCGGCGAGTTCATCGGCGAGCCGCTGCGGACCTACTCGAGCGGGATGACGATGCGCCTGGCATTCTCGGTGGCGGCACACATGGATCCGGACATCTTCCTCGTCGACGAGATTCTCGCGGTCGGCGACCACGCTTTTCAGGCCAAGTGCCACCAAAGGATCCTGGAGCTGAAGCGCGCGGGCAGGACGCTGCTGTGCGTGTCGCACGCCGCCGCCGGCATTTTGGACCTGTGCGAGCGCGGCGTGTGGCTGGAGCACGGGCAGGTGGTCATGGACGGCCCGCTGGGCAAGGTCGTCAAGGCTTACGAGGGCGGACCGCCATTGAACGCGCAGTAAAGCGCTCGCGTCAGCAGCACCCTCACAAAAACCGGGGCCAGACACCACTCTGCAAAACGGGGCCAGGCAGCTCTGTCCCGAGCGCAGCGAGTGGACAGAGCTGCCTGTACCCGTTTTGCCACGCGGCCAGCATCAGCGCTGCCTGTTGTGACCGCACACCCGTGCAACGGGCTGCTGTCGCGCGCCGCAGCAGATTGTTGGTGAGAAATGCGGCCTAGGCTTCCCGGATCTGCTGCGAGAGGTAGCGGTCGAGCCCGATCTCGCCGATCTGATGGAGCTGGGTCTCGATCCAGTCCACGTGTCCCTCTTCGACCTTGAGCAGCCGCTCAAACAGCTCGCGTGAGGCGTTGTCGCCCGCTTCAGACGCGGTGCGGATGTAGTCGTTGTAGAGGGTCACCGCCTCCGCCTCGATCGCCAGGTCGTTTTCGAGCTGCTGCTTTACGCCGGCGCCGATCCGCAACGGCAATGTGCCGGCCATGCTCGGCGTGCCGTCCAGGAACAAGATGCGTTCCACCAGGTCCTCGGCGTGCTTCATCTCGTCGATTGCGTGCTTCTTGATGGTCGCGTGCAGCCGTTCATAGCCCCAGTTCTGGCACATCTCGGCGTGCAGGATGTACTGGTTGATGGCCGTCAGCTCCGCTTTGAGTGCCTCGTTGAGCACAGCGAGCACCTTCGTGTCTCCGCGCATGGGTCCGTCCTCCTCGTGTAGGAATACCATTTCATGGTACCAGGACCGTAATCCGTCGGTAGGCCGGCGCGGCTGCTGTCGTGGCGCGAGCTTCAGCTTGCAGCGTCGGCTTCAGCCGACGTCTTCCCGGGCCCGTCCCCGCACTCGCCCGGCTTCAGGGCCGCCGGGCGTGGTGGTTTACCGGCCCGGCGCCGTGTCCGAGCCCCGGGGCGGTGCGGATTGCCTCGGTGATGAAGGCCTTGGCGCGCGCCACCGCCAGGTGCAGGTCCGCGCCGCGCGCCAGCTCGGCGGTGATGGCCGCCGAATAGGTGCAGCCGGTGCCGTGGGTGTGCCGGGTCTGGATGCGCGGGGCGGGGAACTCCTGCCAGTCGTGCCCGTCGAACAGCACGTCGGTCGCGCCGCCGCCCAGGTGCCCCCCCTTGATCAGCGCGGCGCGGGCGCCCATGTCGCACAGCCGCTGGGCCGCGCGGCGCATTGCCTCCAGGTTATCGATTCCGGCCCCGGTCAGGGCGCTGGCCTCGGCCAGGTTCGGCGTCACCAGCGTCGCGTGCGGGACCAGCAGCCGCGCGATCGCCTCCCGCGCGTCCTCTGCCACCAGCGGCGCGCCGTGCTTGCTTATCATGACCGGGTCCACCACCAGCGGGAAATCGAATCCGGCGGCCAGCTCCGCCACCGCCTCGACGATGGCCGCGTTCCCGAGCGCGCCGGTCTTGGCGGCCCCGGGGCGGATGTCCTCCAGCACGGCCTGGATCTGCGCCCTGACCAGGCCCGCCGGCAGGCACTCAACCCGGGTCACGCGCAGCGTGTTCTGCACGGTCACCAGCGTGACGACGGCCTCGCCGTAAACGCCGAACTGGTGGAAGGTCTTGAGGTCCGCCTGAATGCCGGCGCCGCCGCTGGGGTCCGAGCCGGCGATGGTCAGAGCGACTGGAATCACTCTGATATTGTGGCATGCGCCCGGGACGCCCCGGCCGAGTTTGTCAGCTCGACGTCGACCGAATCGATGCCGGCGGCATTGCCGGTCACCAGGAAGAAAGCGCGCAGCACGAACGCCCCGCCCGCTTCGGGATTCTCGAAGTACTGGCCGAAAGCGGCCGCGACGTCGGCGCGGATGGGTCCGCCGCCGAGCGTGTTGCCGCGCCCGTCGTAGAAGGTGAACGCCACCTGCGAGGCAGAGCGCGTGTTGTCGTACGCCGTGATGGAGACGGTCAGCGAGCCGGTGGCGCGCGTGGCGCGGATCGAGTCGACGACCACCGCCGAAGGGGCAATCTGGATGGAAGCCTGCTCGGTTTCGGCGCCCAGCGTCGCCGTGAAGGTGATCGTGCCGGCCGTGGTGCCGGTCTGGAACTGGATGGCCGTCTGCTCGCCGAAACGCGCCCGGTCCTCGCCCTCCCGGATGGTGAACGGCGCCGAGCGCCCGGCTGGCGAGATAAAGCAAATGGACGGGTCGCCCTTGCCGGTGAAGTCCATCCGCAGCAGGCCGCTCGCGGCGGACGGCGACTTCGAGTCGAACTGGAGGGACAGCGTCGCCTGCTGCCCGCTCGCGAGCGCCGCCGGCTCGATGACGATCCGGAAAGGCGGGGTCGGCGGATCGAAAGCGGTACCGGCCAGTTGCACGCTCGCGTTGTCGATGCGGAGCGAGCCCTGGTAGACTCCGGCCGTCGGCGGCTCCCACACGACCTGGAACGCCGCCGACTCGCCCGCGGCGAGCGTCAGCGGCGCGGTGATGCCGACAGGGCCGCGAAAGTTCGCTCCCTCGACCACAATCTCCGCCACCGTGATCGCCGCCGCGTTGCGGTTCGTCAGCAGGAAGTGGCGCGTAACCGAGCTCCCCCGGGATGCCTGGCCGAAATCGACTAGCGCCCCCGAGACGAGTGCCGTGGTCTGCCCCCCCTCGTCCAGCAGCACCGAGACGCCGCCCCGGGCGTGCCCCACCAGCAGGTTCAGGTAGGTGTTCAAGTTGACCGTAAGGTTGGCGCTATAATCTCCGACGTCTCGTGGAGCGAAGATCACGCTGAACTCGACCCACCCTCGGGAAACCAGCGTGGCCGGCAAAACCGGAGGATCGAGGATGTAGAAGCCGACTCCGCTGACGCTGATGACATCCAGCCGCACCGAAGCCGTGCTCGTGTTCGTCACGCGAAACCGCACCGTGACCTGGTCGCCCGTAGCCGCCGTTCCGATGTCAATGTGCGCGCCTGGCGGATACACCGTGCTGGCCGGCGGGAGGCTCAGATCGAGCTGCGCGAACGCGCAGACAGCGGCCAGTAGTCCCGAAGCCAGCGCGCGGATCACGGCTCAGCCTCCGGGATGCGGAACAGCTCTTCTCCGTCCGGACGGAGCCGCAGCGCCAGGGGCGTACTGCCGTCCTCCAGGGTGATGATGAGCCACTCGACGCCACCCGGCTCGATGGCCACGGCTCGCGCGGGCAACTCGATGCGCCGTTGGGTGCCATCGCGGCGCGCGAGCACCAGCGCCGTTTCGTCGGCGCGGAGCAGAGCGCCCTCGGCCTGGAGCGCCGCCGGGCCGGCAACTCCGCTCCCTTCGCCCTCCCACGCGAGCAGCCCATCTTCGATGGACCACGTCTCCAGGACCGCCCCGGCGTCGCTATTGGCCAGGATGCTGATCTGCCCCGGCCCGGGGCTCGCCATCGCCAGCACCTTCGCCGGCGCCAGCGCTTGTGGATCGGGCAGCGCGCGAGGAGCCCGGCCGGGCGCGAATCGCAGGATCTCGCCGGTGGTTGCGAAGTAAACAAATGCGGCCCGCCCGCGCGGCTCCAGCGCGAACAACGCTGACCCGGGCGGCGCCGGCCACTTCGCTATGAGCTGCAGCTCGGCGTCACGCCACTCCAGCGCGGCGTCGGTCTTTATCAGCGCCACGCCCTCCCAGCAGGCGGCCGCGACCACGCCGGTCTCGGCCGGCGCGCCGGGGATGAAGCTTCCCGCCGTACCGTAGAGCGGCCGGAGCGCCCCGGCGCGGTCGCGATAGCAGCCTATGCGCGGCGCCGTGAGGCTCCCCTGGGCCAGCGCGGCCGCGGTCGAGATCGCCAGCAATGCGAGCGCGCGTCTCATGGGTTGCCGATCGTGATCGTTGGCGCGCCGATCTGGACCGCCTCGGGGGGCGTCGCCGCCTGCGCCGCGGCGTTGCCCGAAGCGCGGCCGCTGGCGAATCCGACGCCCGCCGCGGCCACCGCCACGGCCAACGCGATGATGACCCACTTGCTCCGCAGCCGGTGCGGCGGAGCCGGCGCAGGCCTTGCCGCTGCCGTTGCCGCCGCCGCGGTCCCAGCCAGGTTGAGCGCGGCCGTGGTGCCCGCCCGCAACCCGCCTTTGATGGCCATGATGCGAACCTCGACCCGGCCCGGTGTCCGGCTCCAGCGGATGGGGGAAGTCGTCGCCCGCCCGTCCGCTCCGGTGGTTACCACCTCGGTGTTCAGTCCGTTCACGAAGGCGCCGCCCGCTTCCTCGAACGGCAGCCGCACGCTGAGGAGAACGCCCGCCGCCGGCCTGCCCAGCTCGTCGCGAACCTCGACCGTGAGTCCCGGCGTCCTGGAACCCGCCGTGTACACGGTCCCCTCGCCGATCAGGTGGATCTCCAGCAGCGCGCTCTGGGCAGCCAGCAACAACGGGAGCGCAAGCGCAAGCGCGGTCCGCATTCAGAGTAGTAGTGCGGCCGCGGGGCAACCGCTCTCAGGCGGAAACGCCCCCGGCGTCCCGCCGCAAGCCGCATGAGAGAATGTGGGCATGAGGATCCTTCTCTACACCGGCAAAGGCGGTGTTGGAAAGACCAGCCTGGCCGCCGCAACTGGCCTGCGACTGGCCCAAGCCGGCTACCGCACGCTGGTTATGAGCATCGATCCCGCCCACAGCCTTGCCGACTCCTTCGACCTGGAGACCGAGCTTTTCCATGGACGCACCGCCGACCCTTTCGAGATTGGCCCCCGGCTGGCCATCCAGGAGCTGAACATCCAGAGGGAGATCAAGCGCCACTGGCAAGAGATCTCCTCCTATGTAGTCTCGGTGCTTCGCACCACCGGGATCAGCGGAGTCCAGGCCGAGGAGCTGGCGATTCTGCCGGGCATGGAAGAGCTGAGCGCGATGATGTACATCAACGAGTACCGGCGCGAACAGCGCTACGACGTCATCGTGCTCGATGCGGCCCCGACCGCCGAGTCGATGCGCTTCGTCTCGATGCCGACCACGCTGGACTGGTACATGAAGCACATCTTTGCGTTCCAGCGGAGCCTGCTCAAGGCGGTCCGTCCGATCGCCAACCGGGTGGCGCCGTTCGAGTTGCCCACGGACAGCTACTTCCTCAACATCCGCGACCTGTTCGAGAAACTCGAGGGCGTCAATGAGTTGATGGAAGACCCCGCCATCACCAGCGTCCGGCTGGTGACCAACCCCGAGAAGATGGTGCTGAGGGAGACGCAGCGGGCCTTCGTCTACTTCTCCCTGCACGGCCTGACCGTGGACACGGTGATCGTCAACCGCCTGCTGCCGCAAGAGGTGCGCGACGACTGGTTCGCCGAGTGGCACGTGTCGCAGGAGCGGATCCTGAGAGAGATCGAGGAGTACTTTGCGCCCATGGCAATCAAGCGCGTGCCGCTGTTCACGCACGAAGTTCTGGGCCGGGAGCGCCTCCAGAACGTCGCAGACGTGCTATATCCAGAGGGGGAAGACCCTGCGGCGGTGACGCGAACCGAGCGGCCCTACAGCTTCGGTAAGCAGGACGGGCGCTACGAGGTGCGGGTGCTGCTGCCGTTCGCCACAAAGGGCGAAATTGGGCTGTTCAAGAAGGGCGACGAGCTGGTGGTGGAGATCGGCACGTTCCGGCGCCACATCGGGCTGCCGACCTCGATGGCGGCGCTCGTGCCCACGCGAGGCCGCCTGGAGAACGGGGTCCTCACCGTCGAGATGAAGGAGGTGGCACCATGAACGAGCAGGAGAGCGCTGCACCGCCCGCCGGGCAGCCAGTCTATGAGCGTTGTCTCTGCCGCCAGGCCATGGAGTGGTGGCTCGATACGTTCGGCATCCATTCCGACGCCGCGCGGCAGCACCTGCGCAACTCCCGGATCGAGTTCCTCCGGGCCGTCCGCAGCATCATCGACGAGCGTATCGACCACCTGTCGGGCAGCGAGCGCCCCCAGGGGACGAAGGTCACCGTCGAGTAGCCAGCGGGCCATCCGGCGTCGCGACGGGCGCTACAGCGCCCCCGCCGCCAGCGGCTCTCACTTGCCTTGGCTGCCCTCTTCCATGATCTTGGTCATCTCGGGCTGGATCTCCTTCATCATCTGCTGCACGAGCCCCATGGATTTCTGCATCAGCACTGGCATCTTCTCGAGCATCGCCCGGCCCGCGGGTGACTTGTAGAATGCCAGCATTCCATCGATCTCCTCTTCGGTGAACGTCTCGGCGTAGAGCTTAACGTATTCCGGCTTGAGCTTGTCCCAGCTCAGCATGCGGGCGATCACAGCCTGGATTCGGTCCTGAATCTCGCGCGCCCGGGCCCGCCCCTCCGCCGTCATAGTCGTCCGCTCAATCTGCGCTGTCTGCATCGAGCGTACCTGCCCCAGGATCTGGCCGACCATGCGATCGACATTGGTAAGCTGGAACAGCTCCTCGATCTTGGCCTTCTTGGATGCCTCGTCGGCGCGTGCCGCGCCGGCCACCGCCAGAAGAATCACCGTTGAGACCACCGCAAGTCTTCTCATGCCGACTATTATGCTCCAGCGGCCCGCAGTCCGCACGCGGCTCCCCGGCCCGCAATCCGTTCGTGTGTTGACGCGGCCCCCTCTTTGTAGCGCGAACTTCAGTTTGCAGCGTCGGCTTCAGCCGACGTGCGGCTCCCACTTTCTTGTCGCGCAGCACCTTCCGGTGCACTCCGGACTGCATTCTGCGCTATGGTGTATTAGAGATTTGCGTCCCGGCCGGGCTCGGAGCGCGCGGCGCCTCGCGGGGCTGTCGCAGGGCCGGCGCCGCGGGCTGGTATCACGAGGAGCGCAGGTGGCGCAGTGGCATAGCCGATGATTCGACGCTTCGGGGTGTCCGTTCCGACCAGCATCGTCGTGCTGCTGCTGTCGGAGTTTGTCCTGCTGGCCTTCTGCTACGTTCTGGCCACCTACCTGGTGCTTCCGGTCGACCCGACGGTGTTCCTCTGGTATGACGGCGGGGCGGGCCGCATCTTCGTGGTCGTGCTCAGCATTCTCCTTGGCCTGCACTTCCTTGATCTGTACTCGGACATCCGCACCATCTCCAAGGTGGCGCTGGTAATCGAGATCTGCCAGGCGATCGGCTTCGCCTTCATGGTCCACGCACTGCTGGCCTACGTCGCGCCGGAGTGGAGACTGCCGCTATGGGTCATGATCTGCGGCAGCGGTTTCGCGCTGCTGTCGCTGTCGGCCTGGCGGATCGTCTATGCGCTGGTGTTTCTGCGCGCCTTCGGGGAGCAGCGCGTCCTGTTCCTGGGCCGCAACGCGGTGGTGGAGGAGATCGCCGAGTACCTCGTCCGTCATCCCGAGGTGGGCTACACGAATCTGGGCTACCTGGACGACGGCGTCGAGCCCGAGACCTCGTTTCACGGCGCCAAGGTGCTGGGAGGGTACCGCGAGCTGCGCGCGGTCGTGGAGGCCGTCCGGCCGGACCGCATTGTCGTCGGTATGACCGAGCGCCGCGCCCGCATGCCCGTGTACGACCTGCTCGATCTGCGATTCTCCGGCATCCTCATCGAGGAGGCCGGAACGGCGTACGAGGACACCTGCGGACGCCTTTCGACCAAGGAGCTGCGTCCGGCCCAGCTCATCTTCTCCGGCGCGCTCGGCCCGACGCACAGCGCGGTGCTGCTTCAGTCGCTGTATTCGCCGGCCCTGGCTCTGCTCGGCACCCTGCTCACCCTTCCCGTGATGCTGCTGGCGGCCTTAGCCATCAAGCTGACCTCGCGCGGCCCAATGCTCTACCGCCAGACGCGCGTCGGCCGCAACGGCGCCCCGTTCACCCTCTACAAGTTTCGCTCGATGTACGCCAACGCTGAGTCCCGCACCGGCGCCGTCTGGGCCAGCAGGGACGATCCGCGCATCACGCCGGTCGGCCGGTGGCTGCGCAAGCTGCGCATCGACGAACTGCCGCAGCTCTGGAACGTGCTGCGCGGCGAGATGGCCATCGTTGGTCCGCGGCCGGAGCGGCCCGAGTTCGTGAAGGTCCTCTCCGAGCAGATCCCGTACTAC
>JBEKLJ010000112.1:0-11484 GCA_050010255.1 Bryobacteraceae bacterium | reverse complement strand
ACGATGCCGTGGTCTTCAATCAACGCCACCACGCTGCCCCGCGCCACAGCCAGGCCTCGAGCGCGCAACTCGTCGTGGTGCTCCCGGCTGCCACCGGCCCCGGTGTATGTCCGCAGGTCCGCCACTTCCAGGAAATGCACGTTCGGATACCGCTCCTTCAGAGCAGCGATTCCCTTTACCGAGGGATGATACGGAACGATGATCTCGATCGTGGACGCCAGGGGCTGCCGGCACAGGGCCTCTAAGCAGGGCGCCAGGTGGGCCGTATCGGGATGGTCCGTGGTATCGCTGACGATTGCCACCACGACCGAAAGAGGGGGATTCTCGCCAGGAGCCATCTATTCCACCTTCAGCAGCGCGTCGCCCGGCCCAGCCAGGTAGCCGACGCATTCACCAGCCGCGTAGACGATCAGAGCGGGGATCAGCAACGGCAGCGATTGGGCGAACTTATCCATATGACAATGCTGTTTTGACACACGCAGCGCCATCCGCGCCAACAACAGGAACGGCACCAATGGCGATGCCAGAAGGTAGGCGGCCTTACGCGAAGGCGGCAACTTGCGGGCCCCCGCGAAGGCGCGGCTGAACCAATACCTTTGCCGTAAATAGTATCCGTAATTGAAAGGTCCGCGATGGTGCACCACCATGGCCGGGACGGCATGGAACTTCACGCCATCGGCCATGAGTCGCGGATGCAGCCCGGCTTCCCAATAGCCGGCGCCCAACAGGTCCTTGTATTTCAGAAGGACGGCGCGAGAATAGGCGATGTTGGCGCTGCCCAGATCGTGCGCGCCCCCCTCCTGCCAGGGAGGCAGGTAGCTATTGTATTCGCAGAAGTACACCACCCAGTCGCGCAGCCGGGGATAGGCGTAATCCACGACCGGGCCGCCGACCACCCCGAAATCGCCGCCGGCGTGCGCTTCCATGGCCTGCTGCAGCCAGTCCGGAGCGGCCAGACAGTGCTCCTCAATAATGGCAACGATATCGCCGCTGGCCTCCTCCACTCCATGGCGGCGCAGATCCGGCACGGTTTCGCGTTCGGTGCGATGGATGACACGCACCCAGGAGAACTTACCCGCGATGCGGGCGGCGTATTCGGCGGCTCCACAAGCCACGACGATGACTTCCGCGCCGCAATTCTTCGCCTGTCGCTCCAGCGAATCCAGGCATTCATCGATGAACGGTGCGCCTACGACGGACGCGATTACGACCGATATACGCGGAGGGCGCTTCATGCCAATACCGCCCGGCGGTCCCTCCGGCGCAGCCATGCAGCCTTGCCCAGTCATCGTCCCTTATCTCTCTCTCTCTCTCTTGATGCCATCATCTGGCTGATTTTGATGTGGAGAGCATGAATGCTCGCCAAAGGGAGCCCGGCCATTCCCGGGTGGCCGGCAGTCAGTCTCCGGAGCATCGCGCCCAGCCGGGTGCGCGGTTCAAGCCAATCGGCGGTCATATCGATGTCTCTTGCGACCCTCCGCGCCGCCAGGACGTAGGGGGACACATCGGTTGCAAGATCGAACAGGAACCGCCGGATACGGCTTCGCTCGCGCCTGAACTCCCAGGGTTTGCGTCCGAGGCCGTGGATCAGCGGTGGAAGCCCTCGGAACAAATCGAGTAAACGGTGGTGGGGCCGGTAGCCCGACGATCCCGCGCACTGGGCGATGTGGCGGCCCAGGCGAATGCACCCGAAAGGCACTCCGCCGAATTCCTCGCTCTCCAGCAAGGCGATCAGCAGCCATCCATCATGTGCCACTTGAATCGGCCGCCGTTCAAAAGGCAGCGCCTGCGCCTCACGGTAGCGCGGGTCGCGGGTCATCTGAAGCCAACGTTCCAGCAGCGGCCGATGAGCCTGCGTCGCGCGTATGAAGCAATTGTTGAACACCGGCACCGGGCGCATGGAAGGCAACTCCCACAAATGGCTCACCGGAACGCTCCCCCGGCTCCACTCTTGCGCGAAGATCAGGGATTCACGCGGAAACTCCTGGAGGATCTTCGAGATCGAACCCGTGACGATCATGTCGCTGTCGAGCCAGAGCACCTCCTGCCTCTCCTCGGACAACTCCTGGAGCAATAGCCACGGCTTAACGTCCCAGCCGCTCACCTCAGCCGGCCGCGTTGTGGAGAGAATCACCTCCGGTCTGCGTTGGGCCCAAGCGCGGACTGCAGCCGGCGGGTCCGGCACGGTCAGATGCAGCGAGACTTCCACATTCGCGCGGCACAAGGACTCTCCCATCAATATCAATGCGTCCATCGCCTCAGGGCGGTCCTCGTAAGAGCAAACACGAAGAGACGGATCGGCCTTCATCACAGCCCGGGTTGCCGGCATGACATGATCCGCAATTTCCATTCTGGACTCTCGGCTCCCACGTAGTATACATCCAGCCGCCCACCTTCAATCCTCTGAGTTGCGGTTCTTCCCTGCGGGAGCCGCCTTCGCCTCCGCAAGCCGGAGTGCTGCATAGCCAGTCAGGGTCCGAGGCGATCGCGAACCCCCACTGCACGATCCGCGGCAACAGTAGCGCCCCTTGTATGGCAATCAGAGCCAGGAGCGGGACCACCGGGACCAGCTACCGGAAGCCGATCGCAGGTTGCAGCCAAGAGTACTGGTTGGCCGCACAAGACGACACGAACAAGAGGCAGTAGATGCGAATCAACCGCATTTTGCGGCCGGGCAAGTGCTGCCGGGCGCGAATGGCCAGCGGCGCCAGAAAAGCAAGCAACAGTCCCGGGCAATAGGGGAACAAACCGAAACGCGGATCGAAGAAATTCGCCCGCAGCAGGGCCGGTGAGGACCAGGGTGATGGCCGGAACTGGATCGGCCGGCTCCCACGAACGCGACAGGTGTGTGAGTCGGCGACACTTCTCGCTGCGCCTGAGAGGATGCCAGAACTCGGCCGGCCCTATGCAAACTATTGTCTTAGAACCGTCGTGCCGACTGGCCGCCAGTACCAAACTCACCCAAAGCAGCCGTGATCGCACACCGTGGTTCCGTTTATACTATATCGACAGCACTATGCGACCGCGGGTATCGGTTGTGATACCGGTCTACAGCGACGCCGGCAATTTGGGTCTCTGCCTGGCGAGCTTGCGGACTTCGCAGACCGCTCCCCTGGAATGCATCGTTGTGGACGACGGGTCGACGGACGGGTCCGGCGATGTCGCCAGGGAGCATGGTGCGAAGGTGCTGTCCACCGGCGGCCGCCTTGGACCGGCCCGCGCCCGCAACATCGGCGCCCAGGCCGCCTCCGGCGACGTGCTGCTATTTATCGACGCGGATGTGTGCGTCCACTCCGACACGATCCGCAGAATCGTGGCTGAGTTTGACAACGATCCCAGCCTCGATGCGCTGATGGGATCGTACGATCGTTCCCCTTCCGTTTCCACCTTCGTGTCCCAGTATCGCAACCTGTTGCACTATTTTGTCCACCAATCGTCACCGCGGGAGGCGGTTACATTCTGGGCGGGTTGCGGGGCCATTCGCAAATCCGTTTTTCTCGCGTTCGGCGGGTTCAATGAGATGTACCAGGCGCCTGCGATCGAAGACATCGAATTGGGATACCGCCTGGCTCAGGCCAATCGCAATCTGATTCTGTGCCCGGATATCCAGGTGAAGCACCTGAAGAGTTGGAGCCTTCGCAACATGATCGGGACGGACTTCTTCTATCGGGCGCTTCCCTGGTCCCACTTGTCCCTCCGTAGCGGCCACATGCCAGACGCGTTGAGCCTCCGCATCAGCCAGCGTATCAGCGTGGCGTTGGTGTGCCTGGCGGCCATGATGGGCGCGTACCTCGCGCTGCATTGGCATGCGTATTTCCTGACGCCGTTGTTTGCCACGTTCTTCATTCTCCTTTCCGGGTACTGGGTCGAGGGGTGGTCCCGTCACTCGTCCATGGTCTCGTCGATCATGGGAGCGATGCTGATTGTGATTGCGGGGCTCGCCTACGCGTTTCGCATGTACGCCATCATCCCCATGGTTGTGATCGCGGCGTTAGGGCTGTTTATCCGGCACCGCTACGCGTACTCGCGGGAAACGTGGCGGCGGCGGACTGGAGTCTGGGTAGGCGGCTACAGTCTTGTGGCCGCCGGATTGGTCTGGGTCTATTTCCCGTGGAAGCCGATGGCATTACTGCTTCTGCTTCTCCTGCTGGGCCTGGTGGTGGCGAACCAGCAGTTCTACCTCTTTCTGGCGGCCGAACGCGGCAAGTTCTTTGCGCTGGCTGCGATTCCTTTTCATTTGCTCTATTTCTTTTCCAGCGGTGTCGCATTCTCGATCGAGCTGGTGAGATTCCAGGTTGGCAGGCTTTGGGGCTCCGCAGGCGGCCGAGCAGGCCCGGCCGAAAGAACCAGGGCCAAAACGGCCGGGCGATGACTACCTGGCGCTCCGCTATTCTTACCTACCACTCGCTGGACGACTCCGGTTCGGCCATCTCCACGCCACCGGAACGGTTCCGCCGGCAGATGGAGTTCCTGGCATCCTCTTCGGTTCCAGTGGTGCCTCTCGACGAGGCGTTGCGTCGTCCCAACTGCTTGGCCATCACGTTCGACGACGGATTTCGCAATCTGCTGGATCACGCCGTCCCGCTCCTCGACAGGTTGCGGCTCCCCGCGACGATTTTTGTTGTGAGCGGGTACTGCGGGGGCAGCAACAACTGGCCGAGCCAGCCCTCTGGCGTTCCTGGCCTCCGCTTAATGGACTGGCGGGACCTGGCATCGCTGCCTGCTTGGATTTCGATAGGAGCGCACACGAACACTCATCCCCGCCTCACTGCGCTGCCTGAGGCGGAGTGCGAACGGGAACTGCTTGTCTGCCAGAACCAAATCGAACAGCACCTGGGCAGGCCAACCCGCTGGCTGGCATATCCTTACGGATCCCGCTCGGCGAGTGTGATGGCGGTGGCGGGGCGGCACTTCGATTTTGCGGTGGGCACGTCCCTCCAGTTCGTCTCGTCCCGATCTTGCGCTTTGGACTTGCCGCGAATCGATGCCTACTACCTCCGCGGCAGGTTTGCTCTGGAGCGTCTCTTGCGACCCTCGGGCGCGCTGTATATCGGCTTCCGCAGGGTGCTTCGCAATGTGGGGGGCTTCAACTCGACGTGACCGGCGCTGGCGGCGATGGCTGCCGCGAGATGCGCGGCCGTTCGCCGGCCGATTCCACAGTCTGGCCGTGCAGCGCTGTGGCATAATTGGTCAGCAGAACCTTGGCAGGAGAGCCGCAAGGCTCACGGCTGCTTCCGGTGGCTGCCCCGCGACATAGCGCACGGGCACCGCATGAACGCTCTCGATCGTCTTCGCCGTCACGCGCGCCTCACCTGGCAGAATCGCCGGGACCCGGCGGGTCCGCCGTTTCTGATTCTGTTCATCAACTCGATCTGCAACCAGAAATGCGAACACTGCTTTTATTGGCGCAATCTGAACCGGCGCGACGATCTCACCACGGAAGAGCTGTTCGCGCTTTCCCGTTCTCTGGGCCGCATCGAGAACCTCAACCTCTCCGGCGGCGAGCCGTTCCTGCGCCCGGAATTCGCGGAGATCTGCCGCCAGTTTATCCGGCATAACGGAGTCCGGCAGATCTACGTCCCCACCAACGGCTATTTCACCGAGCGGAGCGTAGAGCAGATCGCCGGGACGTTAGAGGAAAAGGACCTGGATCTGTTCGTCGCCGAGATCTCTCTGGACGGCATGGGCGAATTCCACAACCGGTTCCGGGGCTCGCCCGGCGCATTCGAAAAAGCCATGCAAACCTACGACGCGCTGGCCCAGCTCCAGGCAAGTGACCTGCGTCTACGGATACACGCCGTCTCGACGGCGACCCAGGTGAACATGGATGAGATCCGGCGGCTCACATTGTACCTGTATGAGCGCTGCCCAAAGATGGATCACCATGACCTGGCTCTGATCCGCGGTGACCGAAAGAACCCTTCGCTCGAAGGCCCGGGGCTGGAACAGTACGAGAGGCTCTACCAATACGTGCGGCAGTTGTGGGCTCCACGCGAGCGGGGCCGGTACGGTTCCATTGTGGAGCCGATGCTGCAATGGGCGAAGGTCCGGACCGAGGCGAAGAAGCGACAGGAAGTTCCGTGCCGGGCGGGCATCCTGAACGCCGTGGTGTATTCCAACGGCGACGTGAGCGTATGCGAATCGCATGCGCCGCTAGGGAACCTGCGCGAGAGGAGCTTCAGCGAAATCTGGTCGTCGCCCCAGGCGCGGGCGTTGAGGAAATCCATCGCGGACCGCCAATGTTACTGCACCAACGAGGTTTTCCTGTGGCCCAGCATTGTCTACCAGCCATTTCAACTGGTGCGGGCCATGCTCGGAGCCAGGGCCTGGAGGACGGCCCGGCCCCTGCATGCTGGGGCGCAGCCGCCATCCGAAGACTACGATAAGTTCGTAAAGATCCAGATCCCGGGCGGAAAAAGGTAAATGGGGGAAGGGCATTCGACGCCCGGGGATCGTCCGGTGGTTGCCATAGGCCCGGCGGCGATCATCCGGGCGGCTGAACCGCGTCGCCTGGCCGTGAATTTCTTGTTCCTCTCCGCAGGAGAATTCACCGCCAAACTGTTGACGTTCGCCAGCTTCACCTACCTGGGGCGGACGCTCGGCCCCGCGTCTTATGGCGCCATTGAATTCACATTGGCAGTGATGGTCTTTTTCACGCTCCCTACCGACATGGGTCTGGGCGCGTATGGCGCCCGGGAGATTGCGCGCAATCCGGCGGGCGCGTCGCGCTTGCTGCGTGAGATTACAGGGCTTCGGCTACTCTTGTCGCTCTGTTCGATGCTTCTATTGGTTGTGTTCATTTTCCTCCTCCATAAAAGCCCGCAACAGAAAACCTTGCTGGCATTGTACGGCTTGAGTCTTCTGGGCACGCCCTACCTGCTGCAGTGGTTCTTCCAGGCCCACGATCAGATGTACTGGGTCGGTGCCGCGTCGATTGTGCGCCAAGGGGCATTTGCATTGCTGGTATTCGCCGTATGCCGCGCGGGATTTCCATTGATCTATATCGGGCTGATCGAGTGCGCCGCCGTGGTTTCGACGGCGGTCTTCTGCGTCTATGTGGTGAAGGGCCGGATGCGGTACCCGTGGCCACGTCCCGACCTCGGGATTGCCCGGTTGATGGGCCACATTCGCGAAGCTTCGCCCATCGGCTTGAGCGAACTGGCGTGGGGGTTCATGTGGTATTTCTGCACCGTGTTGCTGGGCTTCCTTTCGCCAGACCGATCTCTTGGCTGGTTTGGCGCGTCTCACCGCACCGTGATGGCCATGCACACGTTTGTCTGGCTCTATTTCTTCAACCTGCTGCCTTCGATCTCACGCTGCGCGGTGCTGCCGCGCGCGCATCTTGTGGAACTGATGGACCGGTCTTTACGGTTTACGGCCTGGACCGGCCTGTGCGTCGCACCGATCCTGACGGCGGCCGCACCACAAGTGCTGACACTCATCTATGGGCCGTCCTTCCGCGACGGTTCGCACTCATTCGCCGTTCTGGTTTGGGTGCTGCCCGTAGCGATGCTAAGCGGTCATCATCGTTACATCCTGATTGCTTATAACCACCAGAATTGGCTGCTGAGGTGCACCTCCATCGCGGCGGCGGTTGCGGTCATACTGGCCTTTGCGCTCGTCCCCTGGTACAAGGATTTGGGCGCCGCCTGGGCGCTGTTGATCGCCAACGTGGTCAGTTTCGCGCTCGCGTATTTTGCGGTCCGCAAATTCGTGTCAGACGTGCCTGTGCACCGCCAGGTTGCCGCGCCTCTGGCGGCGCTGGTTCTTGCAGTCCTGTGTTTCCTCGGGCTGGCGAAATGGAATGTTCTTATCGCCGGGTCCGTCGCAGCCGCCGTTTACGTTGGTGGATTCATGCGATCCGACGGCGCCAGATTGATTCCGTTCCTGCGGGCCGTCGTCCGTGGGGAAGCCGCTTCAGACGCGGCAAAGCTGCCTTAGAAGATGAGCACAAAGGAGTACCTGGTTTGATCACTTCCAGCGGTATTCCAAGGTGCGCCCGCCGCGCTCAAGACCGAGACGCACCCGGACCACGGAGGGGCGGCGCTCTCCGGCGCTACGGTTCTCGTATACGCGAATCTCGCCGAGATACGCGCGGTCGGACCTTTGGATCGGGAATCGTCCCAGCAGCGCGAAGTCCTGAGGACTGGCACGGATCGTCTCGTCAAGGAGCTTCTCGAGCGGCCAGGGCTTCATGGAGTCATCCAGCAGGATGTAGCGGACTGGCAGGTCCAGCAGGTACTTCCTGACCTCGTCCGCAGCGGCGAAAAGCGGGCGGTAATGCACACCCGACCACGAAGACTCAGCCAAAACGCGACTAGCCGGAGAACAATACCCGAGCGCCAAGGGTCATGGGCCAAGCGCTCCGCGATGATGGCGCTCTATCGCCAGGAGCAGCGCGTAAACCACTCTCGCAAGCCGGGACATGAACGCGTGGATCATAACATGCAGTCCGGGCGCCACTCGCTTTTGCAGCTTAGGTCGTTAGGTCAGGTCGGGAGGGTCTTTAAGATCGACAGAACGCGTGTGTATACTGGCCAGAGGCCAGGATGTCCCACTTGGAATTCCGGCTCCACAGACCGAGGAACGAAACACGGAACATCTGAACCAGAGAACGGGGCTCCGCCAGAGGCTGCGGTATTGAAAACCGCGACGCCCCGGCAAGATCGATGGTGTTGAAATGGTGCTGAGCTGGTGGAGAGAACTCCTGATGAATGCGACCTTCTGGTCGGCATTGGGCGGTTCTGTAATTGCCCTTTGGCTGTGGTGGCGTTGCGGCGCCAGAATTGCCCCCGAACACAGGGCCGCCCGAGTGATGAGGCTGCTTTCGCCGTCCTGGTTTTTGGTCTGCCTGGCGCTGGTGAACGCGCTGAATGCGGGGATGGCCATATACATGTGTTATGTGGCGCCCGGGGACGTCACAGAGGACATCGCTGCCGCCCAAGGGGTGCTCCGGGGCGAACGCATCTATGATCCACATCTGAGCGATGCGCTTCACGCCTCGCTGCAAAACGATCCAGCAAGGTTCTCTCTGGCGCCTTACTGGCCCGCGCTGAACGCGAAGGAATCAGTGGCGCGGCGGGTTCCCTATTATACTCAAGCCCACCCGCCCCTCATGGCGGTAGTGTTTGCAGCGTTGGTGGCTCTTTTTGGCATCAGGGGGACATGTCTTGGGATCGCTATGCTGTCGCTTGCCGCATTAGGTTTGGTCCTGTTTCTCCTGCGCCAGGTCTTGGCGCCGAGTCTGCCCGCGCGGCTGGCTCTGGCGGCCGTGGCCGCCGTCCTGGGCTGGGAGCCCGTCATTAGCTTGTTACGGCAGGGTCAGTCCGGGCTGCTGCTGACCGCGCTGATGGTTTTGGGTTGGTGGCGCCTGCGGCAGAGACATGCGGTTTCCGCTGGGGTGGCCATCGGCGCCGCAACTTGTCTCAAGCTCTATCCCGGCCTGCTGCTGGTCTATCTATTCTTGCGAAACCGTCAGGCGTTTCGGGCAGCCCTCCTCACGATTCTGGCGCTGTTGGGGTTACCCTTGCTTGTACTGCGATGGCAGGATTATCTCGACTTTGTCCAGACCGCTCGCACCGTGGTCATGCCGTTCGCACAGGCCCCGCACAATCTCTCGTTGCTGGGGTTGTTGACCCGCGACCTGGGCTTGAAAGGCGGGAGCCTCAGCTTCCCAGTTACGCTGCTGTCGGTACTCGGAGTCTTGCTGATTGGGGCCACAGGATGGCTGGTCTGTCAGAGGGCCGGGAAGTACTCGGAGGAGGGGGAAGCATTGGATCTGGAATACTCGCTCTTCCTGGTCTTGATGCCTCTTCTTTCACCGGTCGCCTGGGACCACTACCTGACCATCCTGCTTCTCCCTGTGGCGGTTTTGGGAAGGCGGGTTGTGGCCTGCGGGCCGTCGTGGGCAACCGTGTCGGGGTTCTTCGCGTTGCTGGCAGCGTTATCGACGCCAATCTTGACCCTCATCTGGCTGTTTGCGGCTCCGGGCCGCCCCCGGAACATGATTTCTTCGTTGGATTCACTGATTACATGGGCCATGATTGCACTCTGGTTGTGGTCGATGAAGCTCTATCGGGAACTTTACGTACGCGGAGATTAGGAACGATGACTACTGACAGTCCGCGTTTCTGTCATCCCGAGCTTGATATCCTGCGTTTCGGCGCGTTAAGGACGACTGCGGCATTCCTGCTAACTCTTGTACTCGCCCTGATACCGTATCGCTGGCTGGAGACGCCGTTCCTGCGGCTAAAGGATCGATTCAGCCATTTGCAGCCCGCTCCAATTGAACATCCGAGTTAGTGCCTTAGTGTTGGGAGGCGCCGGCGGTGCGTGATCGGCCTGGAGCGGGAGAGGCTGGGGGCGCAGTCGCGGGCGTTGGGGAAGAACCTGCCGTCCCTGGGGAACCGGATCTTCGCTCGAGAATCGCGATTTCGTCCGAAAGGTATGGGTCCTCGGCCCGATGTTTGACATCTTGGGGCGGCTCCGTTGCTCGAATCCGGCCTGTCTCGCGATAGCTTTCCAGCAAGGCCTCGCGAAGTCCCGAAGGTTTCGGCCAGAGGGCGTTCTCGTACCAAAAATCCGGCCTGTGAAGATGGCGAACCAGGATCTTGGAGTAGCGCTTCGCCGCGATGTTGGACCGAAAAAGGGAAAAATCCCCGGAGTTCGCATAGCCTTCTTCGCCTATGGCAGGTGCGCGGTCGCCCATGATCACCCGGTCCTTTACATAGACCCAGGTGCCCGCGTCGAGCAGAACCTTGCCGGGAGGCTGTCCTTCAAACTCGTGTTCGATGTCGCGAACATACCGGTAGGCATCGTCGGAAACGGGCCGCAGCGGGATTCGGATCAGACCCATGCCGCTGAACATCAGCGCCACCACGGCGGTCATCGCTCCTGCCCGAACCCAGCGTTCGGCTTGTGGCCGCCGCTCCGATTCGGAGGCGGCCTCCCAGAGGCAGGTCACGCCGGCCAGAAACCAGGTCCCGGCCATCAGGCAACCCGGTCCGATGTGGTTTAACATCCAGGCGATGCCGCTGGTGTAGGCTTCCACAGCGATGAGTGCGAGCCACACCAACCAGGCGCCCATCAGAGCGTCCGGTCTTCTGCCACGCAATACAACCATTCCCCCAAGCAGGCCCGCCGCAAAATAGGCCCACGTGTCCAGCACGTGCTGAAAGCTCCTCAAAGGGGAGATCGGATGATGGCCCATCAGATAAAAAACCCAGTAATAGAACGGGGCGCCCCAAATGGCATAACAGACGGCTACGACTGCGCCGTACAGGGCGGCGGTGGCCACTGCGAACACCGCGAGCCGTTTCCACGACCGGCCCCAGACGGCCAGAAAGCCGCCATACCACACGGCCCAAATCAGCAGGCTCTGTTTGATCAGAAAGCCCACGGGGACCAGCACGATCATCGCCGCCAGAACAGCCCGGCTGGGTGTCTCGACATACACCAGGAGCAGGTAATAGGCAGTCAGTGTGG
>JBEKLJ010000111.1:0-11525 GCA_050010255.1 Bryobacteraceae bacterium | reverse complement strand
CCCTCTGCGGGACAGCCACCAAGTAGTAGCGTCCGGGGGCGATGCCGTTCAATTTGAAGGCGCCGGCCGCGTCGGTTTCGCTCCCGACGAACCGTTGCACCCGCCGTGCCCTCGGCGCGTAGCTGTAGCGAAACAGCCGAACGTTGACGTCTCCCACCGGATCGCCATCTTCGTCGACGATGCGCCCGACGACGCTCGCCTCAGGCGTCAGTCGCAGAACCACGTCCGTCAGCCGCTGTCCTGGTGTCAGAGTGATCACGGTACCTTCTTCGCCCGGTCCGTGGCTCCCGTAACTCTGCCTCAGATAGCCCGTTCGTTCAACCCTGAGCCGGTAATCGCCCGGCTCGACAGACGTCAGCGAGAAGTGGCCCTCGCTATCCGTAATGGAAACGTAGGCGTGGCTCCTCCGCCTACCCTGGTCTGCGGTTGGCTCAAGAGTAACGATGGCCTTGCGGAGTGGCTCTCCCGCGAGGCTAAGTACGCGACCCTCGACTGAGCTGACTTCGGCCGCATTGCGAGTCGCGTCCGCGCTCTGGATCGCAGCGCGACCCGGAGCCGAAGTCAGCCAAACCGAAATCGAAGCTCCGCAACAAGCAAGGAAAGCAGCGCATCTCATAGCTTTTCATCCCTGAACCCGCTGAAAACAAGGCTCCGAATCGACCTTCCACCATCTATGAGGCCGGTTCTACGACTTCAGGGCCGGCGCCATGATCGCCAGCGCGCAGACCATCAGCGCCAGGCCCGCGCCCAGATAGCGGAAGGCGCGGCGGTCGGCGTTCTTCCACTCGCCGGTGAGGAGGCCCCAAATGTTGGCCACCACCACCATCACGGTCATGAAGATCGGCCAGCCAATCACCTTGCCGAGGTCCCCGAGCTGGGTGCTGCCCACGCCGTAGAAGTAGAATCCAAACAGCCACAGGCAGCCCATGGCCAGGGTATAGAGCAGGTTGCGGCCACGGTCCGCCGGCAGGCCCGTCCCCCAGGTCTTGTTGCGCCCCAGCAGGTAGAGGCAGTAGCCGGCGTTGATGAGGAACCCCGCCGAGATGGCCACGGCGAAGACCGCAATCGAGGCGTTGTTCATGCTGGCCCCCAGCCTCGCCGCCTCCTTCTGGATCGGTGCGCCGAAGTTGAAGGCGAAGTTCAACATCGGCGAGGCGATGCCGGAGGCGATGCAGATGGCCAGCCCGCGCGCGAACTTGCGCTTCCCGCCGGCGGCCGCGTCGGCGTCTTTCAGCGCGCCGGCCTTGGCGCACAGCGCCACGCCGGCGATGACGACCACCAGCCCGATGACCAGCAGCGCTCCGGGCTTCCCCCAGAACTTGGCCGGCTCCAGCACGGCCATCGGCACCAGCGCCCCCAGGGCGGCGGTCAGCGAGATGATGATGGCGAAGCCGAGCGCGACCCCCAGCGCCGCAATCCCCAGGCCGAACAGCACCGAGCCAATCCCCCAGCCGGCGCCGAAAATCGCCGTCAGGGCGAGCACTCCCGGCCCCGCGTTGGCGTAAGCCTGCGCCGGATTGGGCACCACCAGGGCGACCAGCAACCACGGGAACAGCACCATGCCGGAGATGGAGTAGAACAGCCAGCTCTTCTCCCACGGCCAGTTGCGGACGAACTTCTGGGGCAGCGCGAAGCTGCCCTGCATCATCGCGCCGGCGATCACCGCCAGCAGACCCATTGCGAGACCGTTCATGGATGACTCCCGCACCCGCGCGTATCGGGCCGCGCCCGGGCGTAGCTGACAAGCATAACAAAGCTCCCCGTGGAGTAGCTCACTCCCTGGGCCGGCGCCCGGTAGGGGCGTGACGACCGGCGGGATCCCTGGGCAAATAGCGACGAATCCGCCGGTAGTGGGCGTCTACGGCCCCGGCTGCGGCTCGGCCGCCGGGCCGCGCCGCTGGAGCGCCTTGCCGCTCGAGGGGGGATCGGATTCGAACTCGAAGATCCGCCCCGCCAGACTGGCCAGGAGCCGACCCACCCCGAGCGGCTTGCCGCCGGTGGAGAAGAAGATCGCCCCATCGGTCGATTCGCCCGGCCTGAGCGTGGTCTGGACCAGTGCGATCGCCGAAGCGGCCGCGGCGGCGCTCAGCTTGTTGCCGCCGAGCTCCGCCAGCGCGCTCTGCCGCCGCTGCTCGTACCCGTTGGTCGAGCGAAACCGGCTGACGCCGTTGAGCGTGCTCTCATAAGTCGAGATCAGATGGATGACGTCGCTGCGGGTGGCGCGCTCTAACAAGTGATCGACGACCCTCTTGGCCGTCAGCGCGGGCAGGCGCTCTCCCTCAACCCGCTGAAAGACAAAGTCCTCGGGCCGCACCGTGCAGGTCGAATCGGAGCCGTTCGAGATCCCCACCTGGAGGACCGCGTAGTCGTGAAGCTGGGCCGGCAGGTGCGCGAACATCACCGTAACACCGTCCCGGCTGAGCGTTTGGTACTTCAGCCCGCCGGACTCGAACTGGATCACCTGCCCCGCCGCCCCGCCCGCCGTCATCGCGGCGAGCGCGGCAGGAAGCACCCAGGCGCGCAGGACCATCCCCTTCATTATGCAATGCCGCATTCAGATCCGCGATTCGCGACCGATGCGGAGGGCTCACTGCCGCCGTCGCGGCGCGGCGCCTTGTGGCATCGCTAGCCCGGATGTTTCACCACGATCGTAGCGAGGCGCGATGAGAGGGCTGCAAAAACATCAAGCGACGCCACAAGGCGCGCTCGCGGCCGGCGCCCTGTTCAGTCCCGGGCGCCAGCCGGTTCGAAACTCTTGAGCTTGGCTGAGAAAGTGGTGCGCTTGAGGTGCAGCAGTCGCGCCGCCTGCTTCTTGTTGCCGCCAGCGCGCTCCAGCGCCTGGTTGAGGACGCTCAGCTCGATGCCGCCCAGGGTGCGCTCGAAGTCCAGCCCCTCATCCGGGAGCCATATCAGCGGCACGCCCTCCTCACCCGGTTTCCGTAACACCGGCAAGGGCAGCGGAAAGTCGCTCTGGACCAGGTTCAATATGTTGCCGCTGAGCGCGATCGCCATCTCGATCGAGTTCTCGAGCTGGCGCACGTTGCCGGGCCATCCGTAGGCGCAAAGCCGGTCGAGCACCGCGGGCGAGATTCGCTTCGTCGGGATGCCCTCCTGGCCGCAGATCTTGGCGAGGAAGTACTGGACCAGCAAGGGGATTTCGCAGACGCGGTCGCGCAGCGGGGACAGATGAATCGGGACCACGTTCAGGCGGTAGTAGAGGTCCTCGCGGAACGTGCCCTGCCGCACTTGGTCGGCCAGGTCGAGGTTGGAGGCGGCAATGATCCGCACGTCTACGTGCACCGTCTCCACGCCGCCCAGCCGCTGGAACTCGCGTTCCTGAATCGCGCGCAGCAGCTTGGCCTGGATTACCAGCGGCATAGCACCGATCTCGTCGAAGAACAGAGTGCTGTGGTCCGCCTGCTCGAACCGGCCGATGCGGCTGTTGATCGCGCCGGTGAACGCGCCCTTGACGTGGCCGAACAGCTCCGCTTCGAACAGCGCCTCCGGCAGCGCGCCGCAGGCGACCGCCACCATCGGCAGATACGCGCGGCTGCTGGCCGCGTGCGTCGCCCGGGCGACCATCTCCTTGCCCGTGCCGGTCTCACCCGTGATCAGCACCGTCGAACGGCGCGGGGCCACCAGGCGGATGATCTGCTCGATCTCCTTCATCGCCCGGCTTTCGCCGACCAGGAACCGTTTCCAGGGTTCGGCGAGCGGCCGCAGGCCAGCCTGCTGCGCGGCGCGCCGGTCCTCCAGCGCTTCCCGGAGGACGCACGCAATCTCCTCGGCGGGATTGTCGGCTGGTAGGTAGTGCTCGGCGCCGAGTTTCGTCAGCCGGATGGCCTGCTCCAGCGTTGGCTGGTGGTGCAGGATGATGACTGGCGCCGAACGGTCAGCCCGGCGCACCTCCTGGAGCCACTCCTCCGGCTCCCAGCCGGCCATGGGGAACTCCCCGATGACCGCGTCATACAGGCACGCCCGGACGGCCTGGATGGATTCGCGCCCGCCGATGGCGATTTCCACCGTGCAATCGCACAGGCGCGCTACGCCACCGGCCTGGCCTTCCGGACCCGCGGACCCGCCCGAAGTTTCCCACAACACCCGCATAGGACCGTCACTTCACGGCCTGCCCGTGCGCGGCGCTTCGGCTCCTGCTGCGGCCGATTGCCATCTGGATCGCCGGTAGTTCTGGCTGTGTTTCTTCGTTATATCGGGAATGGCGGCGGCGCCTGCATGGTCCCCGGCACTGCCTCGCCATCCCTGTGCACCCGAGCATGGCAGCCGCATGCACTCAGGCGTGGCAGCCGCATACGCTCAGGCATGGTTGCCGCGCCCACTCAGGCGTGGCAGCGGCATGCGCTTAGGCATCGTTCCCGCGCTCACCCAGCCGTGCCAGCCGCATGCACTCAGGCGTGGAAGTCGCACACGCTCAGGCATGGTTGCCGCGCCCACGCAGGCGTGGCAGCCGCACACACCTAGGCGCCCTCCAGGCGCTGGCGATCGTCTCTCCCCCTTTCGGGGTGATGGAGGGTCCACGGTCCGGCAACCCGACCCACGCCGGGGTGGGGAGTTTCCCCCTATTACACCTCAACTTAACTTCCTGATTGCCTATCCCAACGCTTCGGGGGATAATGGAAACAGATTCCGGTACGTATGCGTTCGGTCGACCTTAGAAGCAGGTCCGGAGCGGGAGAATGAAGCGGGCGGGGTCGGATGAGCCGCTGCGTTGTTCCTTTTGCCACAAGAGCCAGGATGTCGTTGGCAAGCTGATCTCCTCCCCCAGCGACTACCCGCGGGCCTACATCTGCGATGAGTGCATCGCCGTCTGCAACTCAATCCTGGAGGACGACCGTCACGACTCGCCCTACGCGACCCCGCACAAGCTGCCTAAGCCGCTGGAGCTAAAGGAGTACCTGGATCAGTACGTGATCGGCCAGGAGGCCTCCAAGAAGAAGCTCGCCGTGGCCGTCTACAACCACTACAAGCGCATCCACATGAGCAAGCAGCGGGGCGCCGACGTGGAGGTGTCGAAATCGAACATTCTCCTCATTGGCCCGACAGGCTCCGGGAAGACCTTGCTGGCTCAGACACTTGCGCGGATCCTCGACGTTCCGTTCGCCATCGTGGACGCCACCACGCTGACCGAGGCCGGCTACGTCGGCGAGGACGTCGAGAACATCGTTCTGAGGCTGCTTCAAAACGCCGACTGGGACGTGCAGCGCTGCCAGCAGGGAATCATCTACATCGACGAGATCGACAAGATCAGCCGGAAAGATGAAAATCCATCCATAACGCGAGACGTCTCCGGTGAGGGCGTCCAGCAGGCCCTGCTGAAGATCCTGGAAGGGACGATTGCCAACGTGCCGCCACAGGGCGGCCGCAAGCACCCGCACCAGGAGTTCACTCCGGTCGACACGACCAATATCCTGTTCATCTGCGGCGGGGCGTTCGTCGGCCTGGAGAAGGTTATCGGGCGGCGGGTCGGCAAGAAGCAGATGGGATTCCTCACGGTGGAACAGGACGGCAAGCCGATCTGCTCGGGGCGGCGGGATTTGGATCTGCTGTGGCAGGTCCGGCCGTCCGACCTCATCAAATTCGGTTTTATTCCGGAATTCATCGGCCGCCTGGCGGTGGTGGGGATTCTCGAGGACCTCGACAAGGACGCGCTGGTGCAGATTCTCACCAAGCCCAAGAACGCCATCATACGCCAGTACCAGCGGCTTTTCGAGTTCGAGAATGTTAAACTAAGATTCAGCGACGAGGCGCTGGATGCCATTGCGCGGCTGGCCATGGAGCGCAAGGTAGGGGCCCGTGGCCTGCGCATGATTCTGGAAGACCTGATGCTGGACCTGATGTACTATCTGCCGTCGTACAAGAAGGTTCGCGAGTTCGTGGTGACGCAGGAAATGGTGATGGCCCAGAAGATCAGCCTGGCTCTGTTGGAGAAGGCCGGCTAGCGAGGGCTGTTCGGGGGTCTGGGAGCCGGTTCGGGGTCTGGGGCAGGAATTCCGCGAGGCGCGGTCCGAGGCGAGGGAATCTCCACGCGGCCGCCAGCCAAGAGTCCATCCCCCTTTGGTAGAATCTGGCCGGGGGGCGGCGGCGCAGCTACCGGGCCGGGTGAGCGAGCGGCGGAACAGCCGCAGAGTCCCGCGCAGGCCGCGGCCGCCGCGGAGAGAGCTCAATGCTTACTTCCAAGGAAAAAGCGGACACGAAACGATTGCCGATGATGCCCGTCCGGGACGTGGTCATCTTCCCGCACATGATGACCCCGTTCGTGGTGGGACGCGAGTCCAGCGTGCGGGCGCTCGAGGAAGCGCTGGCCGGAGACAAGAAGATCTTCCTGGCCACGCAGCACGACGCCTCCATCGACGAGCCGCGCCCGGAGGAGATCTACCAGATCGGCACGATCGTCAGCATCGTCCAGAGCTTGCGGCTGCCGGATGGCAACATCAAGGTGCTGGTGGAAGGCGTCGAGCGGGGCAAGATCGTCTCGGTCGCCGACGAGGAAGGGTTCTTCCGCGCCGTGGTCCGCACGTATCACTACAAGGTGGAGCCCGGACCGCAGCTAGAGGCCCTGGTGGCCCGCATCAGCAACCTGTTCGAGCAGTACATCAAGCTCAGCCAGAACCTGAATTACGAGACCATGATCGCCGCCATCCGCGTGGACGATCCCGGCAAGCTGGCCGACACCGTGGGCGCCAATCTCCAGCTCACGATCGAGGAGAAGCAGGAGCTGCTGGAGATCTTCGACCCGGTCAACCGGCTGACGCGCGTGGCCGAGATGCTCGACATCGAGATCGAGAAACTCAACGTGGACCGCACCATCCAGGGCCGCGTCAAGCGGCAGATGGAGCGGGCCCAGAAGGAGTTCTACCTCAACGAGAAGATCAAGGCCATCCAGAAGGAACTCGGCCGCGGCGAGAAGAGCGAGATCGACGAGCTGAAGAAGAAGATCGAGACCGCGGGCATGACCAAGGACGCTTCCGAGAAGGCTTTGGCCGAGCTGAAGCGGCTCGAGAACATGCCCCCGATGTCGGCCGAGTCCACGGTCTCCCGGAACTACCTGGACTGGCTGCTGGCCGTGCCCTGGAAGCAGCGCTCGCGGGAGATCCGCGATTTGAAGCGCGCCGAGGAGGTGCTGGAGTCGGACCACTACGGCCTGGAGAAGATCAAGGAGCGCATTCTGGAGTTCCTGGCCGTGCGCCGGCTGGTGAAGAACCCGCGCGGCTCCATCCTGTGCTTCGTGGGCGCGCCGGGCGTAGGCAAGACCTCGCTGGGCATGTCGATCGCCCGGGCCACCGGCCGGAAGTTCGTGCGCCTGTCGCTGGGCGGCGTGCGCGACGAGGCCGAGATTCGGGGCCATCGCCGGACTTACATCGGGGCGCTGCCCGGCCAGATCATCCAGATGATGCGGAAGGCCGGCACGCGGAACCCGGTCTTCATGCTGGATGAAGTGGACAAGATGTCGATGGACTTCCGCGGCGACCCCTCGGCGGCGCTGCTGGAGGTGCTCGATCCGGAACAGAACCACATGTTCATGGATCACTACCTGGACGTCGAGTACGACCTGAGCCAGGTGTTCTTCATCACCACGGCGAACGTGCTCCATACGATCCCGCCTGCCTTGCAGGACCGCATGGAAGTGATCCGGCTGTCGGGCTACACGGAGCTGGAGAAGCTGGAAATCGCCAAGCGGTTCCTGGTCCAGAAGCAGATGCGGGAGACCGGGCTGACGGACAAGCTGGTCGAGTTCACCGACGAAGGCCTGATGGACCTGATCCTGCGCTACACGCGCGAGGCCGGCGTCCGCAACCTGGAGCGCGAGATCGGCAACATCTGCCGGAAAGTCGCGCGCCGGGCGGTGAACAGCCTGGGCGGCGACGGCCAGGGGAAGGCCGAAACCGAGCCGGGCGCCCCGGCGGCAGTCATCCAGTCAGAAACCGTGCCGGACTATCTCGGGCCGGCGAAGTTCCGCGACCTGGAAGCCGATAAGACCAACGAGGTCGGCGCGGCGCTGGGGTTGGCCTGGACCGAGGTGGGCGGGCAGATCCTGGTCACCGAGGCGACGATCATGGATGGCAAGGGGAAGCTGACCACGACGGGCAAGCTGGGCGAGGTGATGCAGGAATCGGCGCAGGCGGCCTTGAGTTACGTCCGCTCGCGTTCGCACCTGTTGGGCTTGCCGAAGGATTTCTACCGGCACGTGGACATTCACGTGCACCTCCCGGAAGGCTCCATCCCCAAGGACGGGCCGTCGGCCGGCATTGCGCTGTGCACGGCCATCGTCAGCGCGCTCACCAAGATCCCGGTGCGCTGCGACGTGGCCATGACGGGCGAGATCACGCTGCGCGGCCGGGTGCTGGCCATCGGCGGGCTCAAGGAGAAGCTGCTGGCGGCGCGCCGCCACGGAGTGCGGGAGACGATCATCCCCAGGGACAATGAGAAGGACCTCCCCGACATCCCGGAGAACGTCCGCGCGGATATGAAACTGCATCTGGTTCAATCCATGGATGAGGTGCTGAAGATCGCCCTGGCGGGAGAGATCACGGCTCTGCCGTTGGTGGCGGGTGCGGTGCCAGTGGGGCAGATTGCGGTCCAGCCCAGCGAAGAGCAGTTGCACTAACACGTTTCTCAGCCAGGCGATGCGGGGGGCGGAGTGGGGTCCCCCCGGTCCTGGCGGGAATGTCAGGCGGTAACGGCAGTGTCCCAAAGCGTGGAGGCTCGGTATATAATTGGAGCAGCCCACGGAGAGCAGTTTCCACCCGAGGAACTCCCGGAAATCGCGTTCCTTGGCAGAAGCAACGTGGGCAAATCCAGCCTGCTGAATTGCTTGGTCGGAAGCAGGCAACTGGCGCGGGCCGGCCGAAAGCCCGGCTCGACGAGGTTGATTCACTTCTACCGGATAAACGGGCAATTCTGCTTTGCAGACCTGCCCGGCTACGGTTTCGCCCGCGTCTCCAAGCAAACCCTCGCCAGCTGGAGGGAGCTGATCGAGGCATACCTGCTGGGCCGCCAGTCGCTGGCGCTCGCCATTCTGCTCATCGACGTGCGCCGCGGATGGATGGAGAAGGACCTGGAGCTCAAGCGCTGGCTGGAGTTCCACAACCGGCGGCACCTGCTTGTCGCCACGAAGATGGATAGGCTGAAGAACCAATCCGAAGAAAGATGCGGCCTGGAAGCGATCCGCCGCCAGGCGGGCGGCCTGGAACCAGTGCCGTTCTCGGCCGTGACCGGTCGGGGAACACGGGAGATTTGGCAAGCCATATGGAAAACCCAGAACAAGACGTAAAACCTGCCCAGACGCAGGAGGATAAGGCCCAGGCGCAAACGCCCCCCGCCGGCGCTCCTCCGCAAGCGGGCGCCCGCAAAGGGCGCAATCAGGGGCCCCAGCCGCAGACCAGGGACGGGGTGCCATCGCATGGGGGCGCCTCGGCGGTAACCTCGGCGGCCACGCTGGACCTGGTGGCGCTGAAAGACATGAGCATTCAGCAGCTCAACAACATCGGCAAGGACCTCGGGCTTTCGGGCGTCTCGGGCCTCCGCAAGCAGGAGCTGATCTTCAAGATCCTCCAGGCGCAGGCGGAGAAAAGCGGCCTGATCTTCTCCGAGGGCGTGCTCGAGTGCCTCCCGGACGGCTTCGGCTTCCTCCGCGCCCCCGAGTACAACTACCTGCCGGGCCCCGACGACGTTTACGTCTCGCCGTCGCAGATCCGCCGCTTCGACCTGCGGACGGGCGACACGATCTCGGGCCAGATCCGGCCGCCCAAGGAGGGCGAGCGCTACTTCGCGCTCATCAAGGTGGATGCGATCAACTTCGAGCCGCCGGAGGAGGCCCGCAACAAGATCTTCTTCGACAACCTCACGCCGCTGTATCCCAACGAGCGCATCAGGCTCGAGACGGTGAAGGAGAACAACTCCGGCCGGATCATGGACCTGCTGACGCCGATCGGCAAGGGCCAGCGCGGGCTGATCGTCTCGCCGCCGCGCACCGGCAAGACCATGCTGCTGCAATCCATCGCCAACTCGATCACGGCCAACCATCCGGAGATCATCCTGATCGTGCTGCTCATCGACGAGCGGCCCGAGGAGGTCACCGACATGCAGCGCTCCGTGCACGGCGAGGTCATCAGCTCGACCTTCGACGAGCCGGCGGCCCGGCACGTCCAGGTGGCCGAGATGGTGATCGAGAAGGCCAAGCGGCTGGTGGAGCACAAGCGCGACGTGGTGATTCTGCTGGACTCGATCACGCGCCTGGCGCGGGCTTACAACACCATCGTTCCGCCCTCGGGCAAGGTGCTCTCGGGCGGCGTCGATTCCAACGCCCTCCAGCGGCCCAAGCGCTTCTTCGGCGCGGCCCGCAACATCGAGGAGGGCGGCTCGCTGACCATCATCGCCACGTCGCTGATCGACACCGGCAGCCGCATGGACGACGTCATCTTCGAGGAGTTCAAGGGCACCGGCAACCTGGAGATCCACCTGGACCGCAAGCTGGTGGACAAGCGCGTCTTCCCGGCCATCGACATCAACAAGAGCGGCACGCGCAAGGAAGAGCTGCTCCAGCCCAAGGAGGAGCTCAACCGGGTGTGGGTGCTGCGCAAGGTGCTTTCGCCACTCTCCCAGGTGGAGGTAATGGAGCTGCTGCTGGACAAGCTCGGCAAGACCCGCTCGAACGGCGAGTTCCTGGCCGCCATGAGCGGGTGAGACGCTCAACTGGGGGAGACACCGGATGGTTTCCCCCGGTTCTGAGAACGTGCGCGACGGGACCTGCAGGGGTGTCGAATGCCCCGCGGCTGCGCTACAGCTTCTTCAGCGCCACCAGGTACACGTCGTTCTCGCGCATCGGGAAGGTCTCGCTGAAGCGGCCGTCGGAGATCCGTATGATCTGGCTGCGCGAAGGCTCACCGCTGTTGAGGGCCTTGATCGTCTCGGCCTGGCGGCGCGTGAGCTGGCTGGGCGCGCCGAGGTCGAGATACGTGGTGTACGGGTCGTTGACCCGGTAGCCCGTCCGGTATACCTCGAGCAGGTAGACGCCCGGAGGAATGCCTGAGAGTCGCACCGTGACCGGCCCCGCGTTCTTCGACGGCAGCTCGCCCTTGTAGTAGACCTGGTCGTTCAATCCCTTCGGCGGCACGACCGGCGTGTAGTCCCAGAACAACGCCTGAATGCCGCCGTCGTCATCCCTGGTGACCCATGAAGAATCGTCGGCGCTGACCAGCTCGGTCTTGCCGAGTAGGCTCAGGAACTGGTAGGCGAAGTAGGCGGGCTTCTTGATCGACTGATAGTTCAGCAGGCCGAAGCCGCCGTGGAACGGAGTCATCCGCGGGCCGAGCTCCTCGAAAATGTCCGTGAACACCCAGTAAGACATCGAATCGACCGACTCCTGCGCGCCCTTGATCTTGTCCAGGATAAACGCAGCCTGGTGATATTGGTCGTGGATGTAGTCGGTGGGCGTATAGGCGGAACTCCATTCGGTGAAGTGGAGCTCGAGGTTCGGCAGCGCGGACTTCCTGATGATTTCACGGGAG
>JBEKLJ010000110.1:0-11626 GCA_050010255.1 Bryobacteraceae bacterium | reverse complement strand
TCGACGACTATCGCGACATCCCGGGCCTGGAGGTCCGCCCGCCGGACGTCCACCGCTACGTGGCGCGCGCGAAGCCCGAGGCGCTGAGGGCTTTCGCCGAGGCGAGCGGGCTGAGCGGTTCAACGCCGCTTGCTGACGCGCGCGGTTCGGTGCTGCCGTCGGCCTGCACTGAACCACGACCGTCAGGGAGTGGTCCAGAGGGACTCACGCCCCGCGAATTGGAAGACGAGTTTGTGTGGCGGAACTCCTACCAGCTCAACGAGGCGTTCTACGCCTCCCTGGGGGAGAAGCGGGCGTTCGTGCTCTCGCACGGCAGGAACCTGCTGGTCTTCAAGATGGTGGGATATGCCGAGCAGAACGTCGACTATTACCATCTCCAGGAGTTGAAGGCGCACGTGTGGATCGCCCACCAGCGCTATCCCACCAAGGGCCGGGTGTGGCATCCCGGCGGGGCGCACCCCTTCGTCGGCCTGAACGAGGCGCTGGTACATAACGGCGACTTCGCCAACTACCACTCGGTGTGCGAGTACTTGCGGCAGCGGAACATCCGCCAGCAGTTCCTGACCGACACGGAGGTGTCTGTCCAGCTCTTCGACTTGTGGGACCGCGTCTACCACTACCCGCTGGAGTACATCATCGAGGCCCTGGCCCCCACCACCGAGCTGGATTTCGATCAGTTGCCGCCGGAAAAGCAGACCATCTATCGACAGATTCAAGCGACCCACATGCATGCCTCGCCGGACGGCCCCTGGTTCTTCATCATCGCCCGCAGCCGCATGAATCAGTTTCAGTTGTTGGGCATTACCGACACGGCGATGTTGCGCCCGCAGGTCTTCGCCCTCTCGGACAGCGGCGAAGTTCAGGTCGGGTTGATCTGCTCGGAAAAGCAGGCCATCGACGCTACCCTGCGGAGCCTGGCCAAGGAGGACCCGCGTATCTGCCCCGTGGCCGACAAGTACTGGAACGCTCGCGGCGGTTCCAGCACGGACGGCGGCGCATTCATCTTTACCGTGGCCTCGGATGGAAACGGCAAGAAGCGGCTCTCCTGCACCGACAAGTTCGGCCGCGAGGTCAAGCTGGATGGCGGCGCGGTTCGCTGTGACCTGGGGAGCGGCGAGATCCACAACACGGAATCGGCCGACGGCGTTGCGGAAAAGCTGCAAAAGGGCGACGTGGAAGGCCTCTTCAACGACGCGCAGAGCGTGTCCTCGTGGCCGGCGGGCGGATTGCGGCAGTTCTGCCGGGCGGTGATCGCGGGAGCGGCCGGCCCCAAGTCCCGCGCCGCGGCCGTCGAGCTGCTGACGCTGCTCCACGACCGCCGGTTCGACACCGGCGACAAGCGCCGCGCCACGCTCGTCCAGGTGGTCGAGGAGGCGTTGGAGCAGCTCTTCGACTCGGCCCCGCTTTTTGACGAGCCGGCGGCGCGATTCTGGCGGCGGGTCACCTGGGCAACGCGCCATGGCCTCGATGCCCCGCAGCCCGGCGAGGAGATCCTGCTCATCGACGCCGAAGGCTTCCCGCCGGAGGGCGAGGACTGTGACGCCGTCCTGCTTCGCAAGGCCTACCAAGCGGGTTGGAAACGGTTCATCGTGTACCGTCTCCGCGGCCAGAGGTTCCAGGGAGTGGGCCTGGGCGCGGCGACGGACGGCGTCCGTATCGATCTCTATGGCTCGAACGGCGACTACACCGCTAGCGGCATGGACGGCCTCGAGATCCACATCCACGGCAACGCGCAGGACCAGGTCGCACAGATCGCCAAACGCGGCAAGCTCGTCATCCACGGCGACGTGGGACAGACGTTCATGTACGGGGCCAAGGGCGGCGAGGTGTACGTGCTGGGCAACGCCGCGGGCAGGCCGCTGATCAACGCCGTGGGACGGCCTCGCGTGGTCATCAACGGCACGTGTCTGGATTTTCTGGCGGAGTCGTTCATGGCTGGGGACCCGCTCGCCGGCGGCGGTTTCGTCATTCTCAACGGGATCGAGTTCGACGGGCGCGGCCGCATGCTCCCGCAGGCCGTGCCGTACCCCGGCAGCAACATCTTTTCGCTCGCCAGCGGCGGGGCGATCTACATCCGCGACCCGCACCGCACCGTGGTCGAGCGCCAGCTCAACGGCGGAGTGTTCTCCCCCATGGAGGACAAGGACTGGCGGCTGATCCGCGGCTACCTGGAAGAGAATGAGCGGCTCTTCGGCATCAAGGTGCAGGACCTGCTGACGGTGGATGGACAGGCCAGAAGCCCGCTGGAGGTCTACCGCAAGGTCAGTGCGGTCAGGCTGTCGGTGCTGTCCGGCTCGGAGAAGCAGAAATGACCGCGCCCGCAATCGAACTCGAAGGCATCGGCGGCGGCCTGGCCAGCGAGGTGAGAGCCCGCAGCGGGGCCGCGCCGATGAACTGTTACCAGTGCGCGAAGTGCTCCAGCGGCTGCCCCGTCGCCGCCCGGTCCGACCTGAAACCCCACGAGCTGGTTCGGATGGTGCAAATGGATCAGCGCGAGGCGGTCCTCGCCAGCCGCTTCATCTGGGAGTGCACCTCTTGTCAGACCTGCACTACGCGTTGTCCACAGCAGGTGGACGTCGCCGCCATGAACGACGCTCTGCGGGCCATGAGCCGGGCCGCCGGCAAAGCCGTTCCCGAGACGACAGTGCCGGTGTTCAACGATGCTTTCCTCTTGAGCGTCCGCAATCGTGGCCGGGTCCACGAACTGGGCTTGATGATCGCCTACAAGCTCCGTAGCGGGCGTCTCCTGGAGGACGCCGGCAAGGCCCCGATGATGCTCGCCAAGGGCAAGCTCCCGCTGCTGGGGCCGCAGGTGAGCGGGCGGGCACAGAGGAAGGCCATGTTTCGCCGGGCCTCCCAGGGAGGTGACGAGTGAGTTACGTCTTCTTCCCCGGCTGTGCGCTGGATGGGACGGCCAGAGACTTCCACCGCTCCACGCTGGCGGTGGCGGCGCGGCTGGGCCTGGATTTGCCCGAGCTGAAGGACTGGATCTGTTGCGGCTCCACGGCCGCTCATAGCACCGATGCGCTGCTCGCCGACGCGCTGCCGGCCAAGAGCCTTGCGGCCGCCGGCGGCAGTACTGTCGCGGTAGCCTGCGCCGCCTGCTACAGCCGGCTCAAAATGGCCAACCATCACATCGCCGGCGATGCCACGGTGCGCGCCAAAGTGGCCCAGGTTGTGGGAAGCGACTACGACGGCCGGACGCCGGTTCGCCACCTGCTCGAGATTCTTTGCCGCGACATTGGGCGCGCGCGTATCGCCCAGGCGATCTCGCGGCCTCTGGCCGGGCTGAAAGTTGCCTGCTACTACGGCTGCCTGCTGACGCGCCCGCCCGAGATCACCAACTTCGACGACGCCGAGAACCCCACGTTGATGGACCAGCTCATGGAGACGGCGGGAGCCACGCCCCTGGAGTGGCCCCACAAGACCGAGTGCTGCGGCGCGGCCTTCTCCATCACCGACGCCAGCATCGTGCTGGACCTGACGAACCAGATCCTCTCTATGGCCCAGGCCGCCGGGGCGGACTGCATCGCCACCGCCTGCCCCCTGTGCCAATTGAACCTGGACATGCGGCAGCGCGACATCGAGCGCAAGTTCGGCCGCGAATACAACCTCCCGGTGTTTTACTTCACGCAACTGCTGGGCCTGGCCATGGGTTGTTCCGCCGGCGAGCTGTCGTTGAGCAGCCTGGTGGTAGAACCGCAAGGGCTGCTGGAATCCAAAGGAATCGGGCGCTGAGGCATGAGTGTGACGGCAGGCAGCGGAAACGGAAACGGAAACGGACGCAACGCCCCCGAGGCCGTCGGCGCCGTGCTGGTCTGCGGGGCCGGCATCACCGGCATCCAGGCTTCTCTCGACCTGGCCGAGAGCGGCTTCAAGGTCTACCTGCTGGACTCCTCGCCGGCCATCGGCGGGCGCATGGCCCAGCTCGACAAGACCTTTCCCACCGGCGACTGTGCCATGTGCATCCTCTCGCCCAAGCTGGTGGAGTGCGCGCGGAACAAGAACATAGAGATAATCACGCTGGCCGACGTTCAGGGAATATCCGGCCAGCCGGGCAATTTCAAGGTCAAGATCCGCCAGAACCCGCGCTACGTGGACCTGCACAAGTGCAACGCCTGCGGTGACTGCACCGAGGCCTGTCCCGTTGACCTGCCCAGCGAATTCGACCGCCGCCTGGGCACGCGCAAAGCGATCTTCCGGCCGTACCCGCAGGCAATTCCGAATGTCTTCGGGATCTCGAAAGCCGCAGGGCGCTCACCGTGCAAGGCTGAATGTCCCGCCGGTGTGAACGCCCAGGGCTATGTGGCCCTGACCGCCGCGGGAAAGTTCAAGGAAGCCTACGAGCTCATCCGCGAGCGCTGCCCTCTTCCGGCCGCTTGCGGGCGCGTGTGCCAGCATCCCTGCCAGGACGCCTGCAACCGCGGCGAAATCGACGAGGCGGTGAACATCCGCGATCTCAAGCGGTTCATCGCCGACTACGTCCACGCCAACCCCGAGCAGTATCCGGCCGCCAAGCCGGCGGCCCTCAAGCTGGAATCGAAGGTGGCCATCATCGGCGGCGGGCCCGCCGGCTTGACGGCGGCCTCCGACCTGGCCCTGGCCGGCCACGGCGTGACTCTCTTCGACGCGCAGCCGCGCCTGGGCGGCATGCTCCGCTACGGCATCCCGCGGTATCGCCTTCCCGAAGATGTCCTGGATAAGGAAATTCAGTTCATCCTTGACCTGGGCGTCGAAGCGCGGACCAACACGCGAGTCGCCGATCCGAAGGGTCTGCTGGAGTCCGGGTTCAACGCCGTTTTCGTATCCCCTGGCGCGTGGGTCAGCCGCAAGCTCGGCATTCCCGGAGAGGACGCCCCGGGCGTGTGGGCCGGCCTGGAGTTTCTGCGTCAGGTCAACAGCGGCGCGCCGCCGGCCATCGGCCCCAACGTGTTGGTGATCGGCGGCGGCGACGTGGCCATGGATGCCGCCCGCTGCGCCCTGCGCCTGCCGGGCGTGAAGTCGGTGCACCTGGTTTGTCTCGAAAGCCGCGAGGAGATGCCGGCGCACTCCTGGGAGGCGGCTGAGGCCCTCGAAGAAGGAGTCGTCTTCCACAACCGTCTGGGGCCCACCAGGATCGAGAGCGGCGCCGTCACCTTCCGCGCCTGCACCAGCGTCTTCGACGAGAACAAGAAGTTCAATCCCCGATTCGATGACTCCAAGACAACGGTCCTGAAGGCCGGCACCGTCATCGTCACCATCGGCCAGGGAATCGACTCCGCCCAGCTTGGCGTCGCGGCCGGCCCGGGCGGGCGGATCGCCGCCGACAAGGAAACACTGGCGACGAGCGTCGCCGGCATCTTCGCCGGAGGCGATGCGGTGCTGGGCCCGGCGTCCATGGTGGACGCCATGGCTCAAGGCCACCGGGCGGCAGAGGCCATCGGCGCATTTCTCAGGGGCGCCAAGCCGGTCCAAGTCCCGGTTGCCGTGCGGGAGGAACTGGCCCCGAATCCCAGGCCCGACGCCCCGCGCCAGGACCGCGTCAAGATGCCGCAGGCAGCCCTGGCCCAACGGCGAAACGAGTTCGCCGAGATCAACCTGGGCTACAGCGTGGAGCAGGCCATCGCCGAAGCCAAGCGCTGCCTGGCGTGCGGACTTTGCAGCGAGTGCATGCAATGCGTCAAAGCCTGCTCAGCCGGAGCCGTCTGCCACGACCAGCGGCCCGCCGAGTTCGAGATCGACGTGGGCAGCGTGATCCTCACGCCCGGCTTCGAGGAGTTTCAGGCCTCGCTGCGCGGCGAGTTCGGCCACGGGCGGTACGCCAACGTGCTCTCCAGCGTGCAGTTCGAACGGATGCTCTCGGCCGCCGGTCCCACCGGCGGTCACATTGAGCGGCCCTCGGATGGCGGCCAAGTCCGAAAAATCGCCTTCATCCAGTGCGTGGGCAGCCGCGACGCCGCCCGCGGCAACGGCTACTGCTCCTCCATCTGCTGCATGAGCGCCACCAAGGAAGCCATGGTGGCCCTGGAGCACGCCCGCGGGCAGGATCTCGATATCACCATCTTCTGCATGGACGTGCGGGCGTTCGGCAAGGAGTTCGACAGCTACGTCAACCGGGCGCGCGACGAGCACGGCGTGAAGTACGTTCGGGCCATCCCCTCCCGGGTCGTTCAGATGCCGGGCACGAAGACCCCGCGCGTTCGCTATTTCGACGCGACCGGCGCGGAGCGGCACGAGGACTTCGACCTGGTGGTGCTCAGCGTGGGGATGCGGGTCAACTCCGCTCTCCAGGACATGACCCGGCGGCTGGGAGTCGAGCTCAACGAGTTTGGTTTCGCCCGGACGGATCGGCTTGCCCCCCTGGCGACGTCCCAGCCCGGTCTGTACGTGGCCGGAGCTTTCCAGGAGCCCAAGGACATTCCCGAATCGGTGGCCCAGGCCTCGGCGGCGGCGGCGTGCGCCATGGATCAGCTTGCAGCCGTCCGTGGCGCCATGATCCAGCGCCGCGAATACCCCTGGGAGCGGGACGTCACCGACGAATCCCCGCGGGTGGGCGTCTTCATCTGCCACTGCGGCCACAACATCGCTTCGGTCATCGACGTCGACCAGGTCGCCCGACGCGCGGCCGGAATGCGTAATGTCTGCCACGCCGAAGCCAGCCTGTACACTTGCTCGGACACCAACCAGCAGCACATCAAGGACATGATTCGGCAGCACCAGCTCAACCGGCTGGTAGTGGCCTCCTGCTCGCCCCGAACCCACGAAATCCTCTTCCAGGAGACGCTTCGGGAGAGCGGTCTGAATCAGTACCTGTTCGCCATGACCAACATCCGGGACCAGTGCTCCTGGGTCCACAAGGACGACCCGGCCGCGGCCACCGACAAGGCGGTGGACCTGATGGCGATGGCCGTCGCCAGGGCGCGGCATCTCAAGCCCCTCGAGACCGGCCAACTGCCGGTGACGGCATCGGCTCTCATCATCGGCGGCGGACTGGCAGGGATGACGGCGGCGCTGGGCATCGCCAACCAGGGCTACGAAGTGCACCTGGTGGAGAAGGAGCCTGCCTTGGGCGGCTTGCTCCGCAACATCCATCGCACCCTGGAGCGGGCCGACGTTCAAAGTTACCTCAGCGAACTGGCGGCCAAGGTTCAGTCCCACCCCAGGATCAACGTGTACCTGAAGTCCACGCCGGCCTCGATCAGCGGTCACGTCGGCAACTTCAAGAGCGTGCTGAGCGTCGACGGGCAGGAGAAGCCCATATCCCACGGCGTGGTGATCGTCGCCACCGGCGGCGAGGAGAGACCGACCGAGTTGTACCTCCACGGCAAGAACCCGCGCGTGAGCACGCAGAGCAAGCTGGCAGCCGCCTTGGCCGGCGGCGTGCTGCCGGACGAACTGGCGGGCCGGCCGGACCCGACCGTGGTCATGATTCAGTGCGTCGAGAGCCGCAACGACGAGCACCCCTATTGCAGCCGGGTCTGCTGCTCCGAGGCGGTCAAGAACGCTTTGGAAATCAAGCGCCGGCTGCCGCGAGCCAACGTCGTCGTGCTGGGCCGTGACGTCCGCACCTACGGATTCCGCGAGCTGTTCTTCCAGGAGGCCCGGGAGAAAGGCGTCCTCTTCGTGCGGCATCCCGACAAGATGGACCCGGTGGTGGTCGAGGAAGGCGGCCGGCTCAAGGTCACCGTCCACGACTCTTCCAGCAATCGCGACCTGGTCCTGCGCCCGGACCTGCTGGTGCTCTCGACCGGCATCGCTCCGGCGGCGGGCAACCCGGCGCTCTCGGGCCTGCTGCGCAGCGCTCTGACGGCCGATGGCTTTTTCCTGGAGGCCCACCCCAAGCTGCGCCCGGTGGACCTGACCAATGAGGGCGAGTTCCTGTGCGGGCTGGCGCACTCGCCGCGATTCATTGACGAGACGATTGCCCAAGCCCAAGCCACGGTTGGGCGAGCCACCACCGTGCTGTCCAAGACCCACCTGGAGATTCCCGGCCAGGTCGCCACGGTCGACCCGGAGAACTGTGTGGCCTGCGCCACCTGCGTGAAGGTCTGCCCCTACGGCGCTCCGATGATCAATGAGCTCCACAAGGCTGAAATCCAGGGCGCCAAGTGCATGGGGTGCGGAAGCTGCGCCGCCGCCTGTCCCGCCCGGACCATCACCCTCCGGCACCAGGAAGACCAGGCGCTGGTGGCCATGCTCGATGAGTTGCTCGTGGGCGGAGGTGTCGCATGAGTCAGTCCAGCCAATGGGAACCGCGGATCATCGCGTTTTGCTGCAACTACTGCGCCTATGCGGCCGCGGATCTGGCGGGCTCCAAGCGCATGCAGTATCCGGCCAACGTGCGCATCATCCACACACCCTGCACCGGCAAGTTGGAGATGGAGCACATATTGGGAGCCTTTGAGAAGGGCATCGACGGGGTGCTGGTGGCGGGGTGCCTGGAGGGCGGCTGCCATTTCCTGGAGGGCAACCTGCGGGCGCGGAAACGCACTGACCGGATCCGCCAGATGCTCGACGAGATCGGAGTGGGCGGCGAGCGGCTCAAGATGGTGAATCTCTCGGCCGCCATGGCTCCGACGTTCGTCCAGCGCGTTCAGGAGATAGTCGAGGCGGTCCGGGCGCTGGGCCCCAGTCCGCTCAGAGAAAGCGTAGGAGCACAATGATCGTTGCCACACCTAAACCCGTCGCCGAACTGAAGAGCCTCATCGCGCGCCACGACAAGGTCCTCTTCGTGGGCTGCGGCACTTGTGTCACGGTGTGCCTGGCCGGCGGCGAGCGCGAGGTGGGGATCGCCTCATACGCCATGCGCATGGCCCGCCGGATCGAGGGCAAGCCGCTGGAGCTGACCCAGATCACCATCGAGCGCCAGTGCGAGAACGAGTTCATCAAGGACCTGGCCGAGCCCGCGTCCAAGACCGAGGCCATCGTCTCATTCGGCTGCGGCGCGGGCGTGCAGGCCATCGCCGAGCGCTTCCCCGCCAAGCCGGTCTACGCCGGGCTGAACACCCAGTTCCTCGGAATCCTGGAAGAACAGGCCGTCTGGACCGAGAAGTGCTTGGGCTGCGGCGACTGCATGCTGGCCGAGTTCGGCGGCATCTGCCCGCTGACGCGCTGCGCCAAGCGCATGTTGAACGGCCCCTGCGGCGGCTCAAAGGAAACGCAGTGCGAAGTAGTCGCAGACCGCCCCTGCGCCTGGCAGCTTATCTACACCCGCCTGAAGAACATCGGCCAGCTCGACCGCCTGGAGGCCATCGTTCCGCCCAAGGACTGGAGCACCGCCTGGCACGCCGGCGCCCGCAAGATCGTGCGCGAAGAGCACCGGGTGTGAACGAGCTGGCTGAACGTCGCGCGTTGAGGCAGGTTCGGGTTCTGAGCCATGAGCGCCATTAACTCATCACACGTTGAGTTGTGAGTGCCGGGCGAAACACGAGCAGCCAAAACAAACGCAGGTCACAACTTCACCAAGCCGTACGGGGTCCGGACCACCGGGCAACACTTTGCTGGTGGGAAGGGCTGTTCGCGTCAGTTATCACGGAGCCCCTGGGCGCTCCGGCTGTTCACATCTCACCGACAGAATGGGAAGCTTGACTCGGAATTCAAGGTGTGATACTTACTACTTAGGCTCGTCGCCAGTACCACACGGATTGCTAGGCTGGGTGCTACGAACACGTCCGCGCATGCGTGTTTGTCACCGTTGGGCTTCTTTTCTGGCCAGCCGGGCCGGCTGGCTGCCGGCGGTTTCGTCCTAGACCGTCCAGAACCGGTTTTATCCGGGTCAGCCTAAGCCGGAGTCAGGCGTCTATACCAATTGGTTCTGTTACGGTTGGTGTGACTATGAACAAACGGAGGCAACTATGGCAATCAAAGGTGAGTGGATTCGGTATGGGGATCAGCTCGGCTATCTGGCGCTGCCCGAGCACGCTGCAACACCCCTGCCAGGGGTGGTGGTCATTCATGATCTGCTAGGAGTGAACGATCATGTCGAGGATGTGACGCGCCGAATCTCCGCTGCCGGCTATGCGGCCCTGGCCCCCGATTTCTTCGCGGCCGGGGGCGGGCGGCCGGCTCCCCTCATGCGGGAGCGCATCGAAGAGGCGATGATCTTCTTGAGTCGGCTGTCCTCAGCCGCTCGGTCTGACCGCGCGGCCAGGGAAACCGAGCTCGCCAAACTCCCCGAGCCTGAACGGCTTCGGATTGGCGAAACCATTGGGCAGTTGTTCGCCTTCGCCGCACCTAGCCGGTGGGAGGGCTTGGTGGGCGCTCTCAGAAACGCCGTCCGGTACCTGCGCTGGGAGCGGCCCGAGACCCTCGGGCAAAAGGTGGCCTGCGTGGGCGAAGAGCTGTCGATACTCTTAGCCTGCGGGGAGCCCGAGCTCTCCGGCGCTGCTGTATTCTACGCGAGTGCACCTCCCGCCGCCAAGCTTGCGGAGATCCGTTGTCCCCTCATCGCTTTCTACGGCGCCAACGACACTCATGCGAGCACATGCATACCCGGCTTTGCCGAAGCAATGCGCGAGGCGGGAAAGTCCTTCGAATATCACATTTATGAAGGGGCTGGTCGTGGCTTCTTCTGTGACACTAAACCCAACTACTATGACGTGCGCGCGAGCCGGGATGCCTTCGCGCGGCTGTTGACATTCTTCTTGAAGACGCTGACGGAGTAGGAACCTTGGAGTGAGCCCACGCCCCGAATGCGTGGTAATGGCATTTCTGGCGCAATGGCACGTGCGAGGCTGGGCGGCAGGGTCAATTGAGAGAGACGGACGTTCGTGCGTTATAGGCAGGCAAACGACGTCGCGTTTCTTTTTTTACGGTGCCGGTGAATAGCCGCGCCACGCCGCCTAACCACCGCTTCCACCCGACCGCGCGTTCCGGCACCGCTGGTCTTGGGGCGAGCTTGGTTCGCCAACGGGCCCATACCTGGAGCGTGACTGTCTTGGGCGGAACCCTCGCCCGTGTTCGCATAGCTGTTGACAAATCCCCTTCCCACTAGAGACTGGCCCGATCTTCTCGCACGCCTTCGGCCGCGGCTTGCGGAAGGCCGGCATCTTCTCAAGTTGCGCTCGGGGTGAGTCCTTGACGTACTGTTCACGTACGCCTCCGGGCGCCGGTCGTCGCGGGCCATGTATCTCGAGCGCTCTCATCGCGCGCCGCAGGAGATTGCCGGTGAAATGTCGGGCCTAGCGTTCCATCTGCTTGAGTAGTTCGCTCTCCACCTGTCGGAAACCGGCCGGCACCTCGAACCTGGCCGGGTCGATCGGGGCGGTCGAGAAGCCGCTCAGCTCGCTGGTCATCTCCATGAGCGAGCCGGAGGCTCCCGGGGGCGCTCCCCCGGCTGGTTGCGGCCCCTGGGTCGCGGCGGGCTGCGGCTCTTCTTGCTGCTCCTGCTTCTTCTTGCGGCCGAACCCGCCCAAGCCCCCTAGTCGTCCGCCCAGCCGCCCGAGAGCTCCGCCAACGGAGGGCTGCTCCGCTTGGGCCTGCTGCTGTTCCTGCGGCGGCGGTGGCGGCGGCTGCCCAGCGGCCTGCTGGCCAGCGGCCTGCTGGCCCGGGGGAACGGTCCCGCCGAAGCCCATCCGGGTCTCCTGGTAGACGGGCACGCCGTCCAGCTTGGAGGTCTCCCGCATCAACTCGGCCATGCCCTTGCTGC
>JBEKLJ010000109.1:0-11735 GCA_050010255.1 Bryobacteraceae bacterium | reverse complement strand
CCCCGAGGTCGAGACCGAGTACCGCAACTTCGACGCGCTGAACATCCCGCGCAATCATCCGGCGCGGGACATGCAAGACACCTTCTGGCTCAAGGACGGCCACCTGTTGCGCACGCACACCTCGCCGGTGCAGGTGCGCGGCATGGAGCGGCTGGGCCCGCCGCTGAAGATGATCGCGCCTGGCCGGGTGTTCCGCAACGAAGAGGTGGACCCCTCGCACGAGCACACCTTCTACCAACTGGAGGGCATGATGGTGGACCGGGAGGTCTCGGTGGCCCACCTGATCTACTTCATGAAGGCGTTGCTGGGGCACATTTTCCGGCGCGACGTGACGGTGCGGTTGCGGCCCGGTTATTTCCCGTTCGTCGAACCCGGCTTCGAGCTGGACATCCAGTGCCTGATCTGCGGCGGCGCGGGCTGTCCGGTGTGCAAGCAGGGCGGGTGGGTAGAGCTGCTGCCGTGCGGGCTGGTGCACCCGAACGTGCTGCGGATGAGCGGCATCGACCCGGAGGAGTGGAACGGCTTCGCGTTCGGGCTGGGCCTGACGCGGCTGGCCATGATGCGCTACGCGATCGACGACATTCGGTGGCTGCAGAGCGGCGACCTGAGGTTCCTTACTCAGTTTTGATTTCAGTACAGAGACGCAGAGGACTCGAGAGAGAATGCTCTTTTCCTACAACTGGCTGGCGGAGCTGGTTGCCGGTCTCGACGCCGACCCGGTGAAGCTCGGCCGCCTGATCACGATGAAGACGGCCGAGTGCGAAGGAGTGCACGCTTACGCCGCGCACCTGGAGCGGGTCTGCGCGGCGCGGGTGGTGAGCGCCGAGCCGATCCCCGGCAGCGCGCACAACCTCAAGACGGTGGTCGAGACGGGCCGCTATGGCGCCAGGACGGTGGTCTGCGGCGCGCCGAACTGCCGCGCCGGGATGACGAGCGCATACGTGCCCGCGGGAACCAGCCTCGGCGGCCGCGAGATCGGGCGCATCGCCATCGAAGGCGTCGAGAGCGACGGCATGCTGGCCAGCGGCGCCGAGCTGGGCATCAACCGCGACGGCGCCGGGATTCTGGAGTTCGAGGCCGAGCCGGGCGCGCCGATCCCGGGCTGCCGGCCGGACTGGGTCATCGAGATCGACAACAAGTCGATGACGCACCGGCCGGACCTGTGGGGGCACATGGGCCTGGCGCGGGAGATCGCCGCGATCCTGCGGACGGGGCTGAGAGACCCGGTGAAGCTCGACCTCATCCCGGCCGGTGAGGCGCCGGTCAGGGTGGCGATCGAGGACTTCGAGCTGTGCCCGCGATACAGCGCGCTGGTGTTCGACGACATGACGGTACAACCCTCGCCGCTGTGGCTGCAATACCGGCTCGAGGCGATCGGGTTGAACCCGATCAACAACATCGTGGACGTCACGAACTACGTCATGGCCGAACTGGCCGAGCCGATGCACGCCTTCGATGCGGACCTGCTCGAGGGGGACACAATCTACGTCAGGCGCGCGCGGGAGGGCGAACTGGTGGTGGCCCTGAACAATGAGGCTTACCACCTCGACCCGGCCAACTTGGTGATTGCCGATGCCGGCGGAGCGATCGCGATCGCCGGCGTGATGGGCGGCTTGGACAGCTCGATCAGCGAGCGAACCAAGCGGGTGGTGCTCGAAAGCGCCTGCTTCCAGGCTTCGAGCATACGCAAGACCTCGGCCGCCCTGAAGCTGCGCACGGACGCTTCCATGCGGTTCGAGAAGGCGCAGGACCCGGAGAACACAGTGCGGGGACTGGCGCGCGCGGTCGAGTTGTTCCGGGAGGTTTCGCCGGGCATCCGCGTAGTCGGCGGGCTGGCCGACAGCCGCAAACTGGCGTCGGCGTCGGCGGCGGCGCCGATCCGGCTGCCGCTGGGCTGGCTCGACCGCAAGCTCGGCCGCCACGTCGAGGCCGCGGAGGTGCGGGACATTCTGGAGCGGCTCGAGTTCGGCGTTGCGGAAGCCGAGCCGGGGGTTCTTTCGGTCACAGTTCCGAGCTGGCGCGCCACCAAGGACGTCTCGATCAAGGACGATCTGGCGGAGGAAGTGGGGCGGATGATCGGGTACGACTCGATCACGCCGCGGGAGCCGCTGATGCCGGTGACCGCGCCGCCCTCGGACGAGGATCGGCTGTTCCACCGCAGCGTACGGGCGATGCTGGCGGCACAGGGCTTTACCGAGGTCTCGAACTACTCGTTCATCAGCGAGGAGCAGGCGCGCGAACTGGGCCTCGATCCGGAAGCCCACCTGGGGGTGGCGAACCCGATCGCGGCGGACCAGAGCCTGATGCGGCTCAGCCTGCTGCCGGGGATCCTCAAGAACCTGCGCGAGAACGCCAGGCACTTTGGGTCGTTCCGGCTGTTCGAGATCGGGCGCGAGATTCACGGGGAGGCCCGCCTGGCCGATGGCCTGCCCACGGAGATCCCGCACCTGGCGGCGGCGATCTACACGCGGGAGGATGGCGCGGGCGCCCTCCTGGAGTTGAAGCGCATGGCCGAGTGCCTGATGCCGGGCGCCGAAGTGCGTCCGGCGGCGCCGCGGCGCTTCGAGCATCCGGCGCGCGCGGCCGAGGTGCTCTGGCAGGGCGCCGTGGTGGGCCGGCTGTTCGAGCTCGAGCCGGCGCTCCTGGAGGGGCGCGGCGCGGTGCTCGATGTGGACTTGAGGCGGGTCGAGCAACTGCGGCCGCCCCAGAAGCGGTTCCGGCCGATTCAGCGCTATCCGGCGAGCGCCTTCGACCTTTCAGTGGTGGCTGGCCTGCGAGAGCTGGCCGGAGACCTGGAGAAGCGCGTGGCGGCGCTGGCCGGCGCGGCGCTGGTCTCGATCGAGTTCCAGCGGCGCTACTCCGGCCCGCCGATTCCGGAGGGGATGCAGAGCGTGTCTTTCCGGCTGACGCTGGCGGCGGCCGACCACACGCTTTCGCTCGATGAGGTGGGCGTCATCCGCACCCGCATCATCGAGGGCATGCGCGAGCAGGGGTACGAGCTGCGGGTCTAGGGGCGCGGAGCGCCGCGCGCCGACAGCGGAGGCCGACAGTGGGCAGCCCGCGGGAGGCGAAAGTCCTCAGCGGTCGCGTTCCGAGAGGCCCAGCGTGGTGAGGGGCTTGGCGCGGCGCCGGTACTTCCAGCCTTGCAGCACACCCAGCGCGGACCAGGTCGCCCACAGCAGGAGGCCCTGCCAGGGCTGCTCGTTGCGAGGGCTGACGCCGGTGCGGAGAACCGCCGTGCCGAGCGCGAGGAGCACGCCGGGCGCGAGCGCCAGCGCGTAAGCCTGCCAGAACGCCAGCCTGCGCTTCCGCACCAGCGCGCCGAGCGTCCAGCCGCAGACCAGCGCCAGCGGGACGTGCAGGACGTGGAGCAGCGTGACCATCCGTCTGATGATACACCGACGGCGGCCGGGCATTCTGCAACCCAGGAATGATCCTGTATTGGACAACCCTGGCGCCCGCGCGGTTAGCGGCCCTCCCGCTATAATCTCCAGGTGCAGCTCACCGCGATCGATTGGGCCGTTATCGCGCTCTACTTCCTGCTCAACCTGGCCATAGGCTTCTACTACAAGTCCCGCGCGGGCCGGAACGTCGGCGAGTTCTTCCTCTCGGGGCGCAACGTCCCCTGGTGGCTGGCCGGCACGTCGATGGTGGCCACCACTTTTGCGGCCGACACGCCGCTAGCCGTGACGGGCCTGGTGGCCAGGGACGGCATAGCCGGCAACTGGCTCTGGTGGAACATGGTGGCGGGCGGGATGCTGACAGTCTTCTTTTACGCCCGCCTGTGGCGGCGCGCCGGCGTCATGACCGACGTCGAGTTTGCCGAGATCCGCTACTCCGGCCGCCCCGCCGCGTTCCTGCGCGGCTTTCGCGCCCTGTATCTGGGGCTTCCGATCAACTGCATCGTGCTCGGCTGGGTCAACCTGGCCATGACCAAGATCCTGGCCGCCGTGCTGGGCATTGGCAAGACGCAAGCGCTCCTCATCGTTCTCGGCATCATCGCGGTGACCTCGTTCATCTCGACGCTGTCGGGCCTCTGGGGCGTGCTGGTCACCGACCTGGTCCAGTTCGTCATCAAGATGGGCATGGTGATTGTGCTGGCCGTGTTCGCCCTGGGCGCAGTGGGCGGCATCGAGGGCATGAAGGCGAAACTTGCCCTGGCCGGCCGCAGCTCGGCGCTCAACTTCCTCCCGAGCCCGGACTCGACGCTGCTACCGCTGCTGACGTTTTTCGTCTACATCGGCATGAGCTGGTGGGCGAGCTGGTACCCGGGCGCCGAGCCGGGCGGGGGCGGCTACGTCGCCCAACGCATGTTCTGCGCCCGCGACGAGCGTCACTCGCTGCTGGCGACGCTGTGGTTCAACATCGCCCATTTCGCCCTCCGGCCCTGGCCGTGGATTCTGGTGGGGCTGGTCTCCCTGATTCTGTATCCGGGCCTCAAGGACCCGGAGCAGGGCTACGTGCAGGTGATGATCCACCAGTTGCCGCCGTCGCTGCGCGGGCTGATGCTGGCCGCGTTCGCGGCCGCGTACATGTCCACCGTGGCCACCCAGCTCAACTGGGGCGCCAGCTACCTGATCAACGACTTCTACCGGCGCTTCTGGAAGAAGAACGCCAGCGAGAAGCACTACGTGCGGGCGTCTCAGCTCGCCACCGTCCTGCTGACCATTTGCTCCGCCATCGTGACGCACTACTTCACCTCGATTGCGTTCGCCTGGAAGCTGCTGCTGGTGATCGGCGCCGGCACTGGCCTGGTGCTGCTGCTACGGTGGTACTGGTGGCGGATCAACGCCTGGAGCGAGGTTGCGGCGATGGTTTCGGCCTTCGTGGTCTCGGTCACGCTGGTCCTGCACGGCCTGGACATCGACAAGCCGCTCGATTTCGCCTGGGTCATGATAGTGACCGTCTCCGTCACGACGGTAGTTTGGCTGGCGGTCACGCTGCTGACGCCGCCGGAGAAGCTAGACACGCTGATGGCGTTCTATCGCCGCACGCGGCCCTCTCTGGCGGGCTGGCGGGAGGTGGCGCGGCTGACGCCTGAGGTGACGCCGTCGCGCGATGGCTGGCGCAACCTGCTGGCCTGGATCTGCGGCGCCGTCCTGATTTACGGTTGGCTGTTCGGCATCGGCAAGCTGCTGCTCAACGAGACCGCGCTGGGGCTGTCGCTCGTCGCCCTGGGCGTCGCCGCCGGCGCGGTAATCTACTGGGATCTGTCACGACGGGGGTGGACATCGGTTGCTGAGTAAGGTTCTCATTGCGGGGGCCGCGCTGGCCCTGGTGGCCTCGGCTGGCCCGGTCGAGTTCGGCATGGCCGAGTTCGAGCAGGCGCTAGCCGCGCGGGGTCTCGCCCCTCGCGCCGTCCGGCTCACGACCGAGGTGAGCGCCGACCCTCCGGAAACCTACCGGATCGCCTCCGGGCTGGTCACGGGCGGCGACCTCCGCGGCGTGATGTACGGGCTCCTGGACGCTGCCGAGCAGGTCCGCGCCAGCGGCCGCGTGCGGGCCTCCCACGGCGCGCCCGCGTTTGCCATCCGTGGAGTCCGGGTCCGGTTCGAGGATTTCGACGGCGACCCCGACTCGTTTCACTCCCGCGGCGACTGGCTGAGCCTGCTGCGCACCCTGGCCCGCAACCGCTTCAACCGCTTCAACCTGGTGGTGACGGACCTGTCTCGCTTCCTCGCGCCTCTCCCCGACCCGCTGCCGGCGACGCCCGCTGTCGAGGAGCGGAACCTCGGGACTCTCCAGTTCCTCTCCCAGGCCGCCACCGACTACGGGATGGAGTTCACGCTCGGCGTGTGGGCGCCGCCGGGGGGGGCGGCCGGCTGGGACGCCGCGCTGGCCCGAATCCTGGCCGCGTGCCCGGCCATCCGCAGCGTGCAACTGCGCATGGACACCGACGCGGCGATGCGCGCCGTCCGCACGGTGCGCAACGCCGGGCGGCGGATCACGCTCGACGTGGCCGCCGGCGCGCGAGCCGTCGCGGGCGCGGCCCGGGGCACGCGCCTGCCGCTGCGGATCTCGGCTCCGTACCCGGGTGAACTCCCCGCCGCCGGCGGAGCACAGTCCTATTGGGAGCTGCCCGCGCGTGCCGTTCAAGGGGGGCACACCGCCGTTCGGCCGCTCCTGAACAAGCTGGCCGGCACCGGCGCCGCCGGCTTCGAAATCCAGATGCCCGCCGCTGAGAGGGCCGCGGCCATTGCCATGGACCGCCACCAACGCCCGGGGGCGGGCTTCTTCCTGCTCGGCCGTTTCGGATACGACTCCAAGGCCTTGGCCGACAGCCGCTAGCGACGACGCAAGTGACGACTGGCACGCCTTCGGCGGGTTCTGTTACGCTGGCTTCTCATGATGCAGACCCTCGTTCTCGCGCTGGCGTTTGCCACGGCGCTGGCCGCTCAACGGCTGCCCAGTTTCAATGACGGCGACGACCACGGCGACGCGCCCTTCCTCATCGAGGACGGCTGGAGGCCCCTGTTTAGCGGCAGGGACTTAAGCGGCTGGCACTGCCGCGACAATCGGCTGCCGAATGAATGGCTCACAACTCGCGGGGTGATCTGGGACCGCTCGCTCGGGCCGAAAGCGCTGACGCCGGCGCCTATGCCCGGCGACCGGCTGCTGAACGGCCGCCGAGGGGTCTCCTGCGATCTCGTCACCGACGAGAAGTTCGGCGACGTCGAGCTGTACCTGGAGTTCATGCTCGCCAAGGGGTCGAACTCCGGCGTCTACCTTCAGGGGCTTTACGAGGTGCAGATCTTCGACAGCTACGCCTCGGTGAATCCTCCGACCTCCTCCGACGCCGGCGGCATCTACCATCGTTGGATCAACGAGGAGGGCGCAGGGGGCTCGGCGCCGCGCGTCAACGTTTGCCGCGAGCCCGGACAGTGGCAGTCCTATCACATCTGGTTCCAGGCGCCGCGCTTCGACTCGAGCGGCAAGAAGATCGCTAACGCCAGGTTCCTCCGCGTAGTCTACAACGGCGTCCTGGTTCAGAAGGACGTGGAAGTGGACGGGGCGACTCGCGCCGCCATGGGCCACCCCGAGGCGCCGCTCAACCCGCTGATGCTTCAGGGCGATCACGGCCCGGTGGCCTTCCGCAACATCTACATCCGGCCGCTGCGGCGCATCATCGAGCGGTAGCGGAAGGGTCGGTCCCGCGCGGCGGCAGAACGGCCTGAACACGAGGAAAGGAGCAAAACCGATGTCAGTGAAAGGCGAGGACGCGGCCCGGCAGATGGTCTTCCGGAGGACAAACGCGCATGTCGGCCGGCTCATCTCCGTCACACCGGCCAACAGCACCAACCGGCATCTCTGCTACGGGCGAATCATTCTCAAGGGCGATACGAAGTCCGTTTCGTTCAACACAGGCGAGCGCGAGACCGGTCTGATCCTGCTGGCGGGCGCGGCCCGGGTTGGCGTGGACGGCCAGGACTTCGACCTGGTGCAGCACGACGCCATCTACATCCCGCGCGACTCCGCCGTGCGGGTCAGCGCCGATGCGCAGGTCGACATTGTCGAGCTCGCCGCGGACGTGTTGAACCGTTACCCGCTCCAGGTGGTAAAGTACGCCGAGATTTCGAAGGATCCTACTCTGAAGTTCACCGCGGGCGAGCCGGGCCAGAGGCGGCACCTGAACATTCTCCTTGGCAAGAACATCGAGGCCGGCCGGTTGGTTGCGGGGTTCACCATCTCCGATCCGGGGAATTGGACGAGCTGGCCCCCTCACGAGCACACCGCGATGCTGGAGGAGATGTACATCTACGTCAGCATGCCGGAGCCGGCGTTCGCCATACAGCTCGTGTATGACAACACCGAGTATCCCGAGCTGTTGACCGTAGTGCGCGACGGCGACGCCGTTCTCATGCCCAGCGGGTATCATCCCAACGTCTCCATTCCAGGCCATTCGGTCGGTTTCGTGTGGGCCATGGCGGCGCACCGCGAGAAGGAGGACCGGCAGTTTGGGGTGGTCAATGTCCAGCCGGGCTTTGGAAAGGGCGGATCGGGTCTGGAGGCCAGCCGCAAGTGAAGCGGCTGCCGCGAGGAGGGTGCCTTGTCGACACCAAATGAGGGTGCGGTTGCGGGCGCCCGCATCGCGCCGGGGACCATATCAACGGGGGGGCGGGCAGCAAAGATCGGCCACTACCGCTGGCGCATCTGCGCCCTGCTGTTTTTCGCGGCGACCATCAACTACGTCGACCGCCAGGTGCTCGGCGTCCTCGCGCCCGAGCTGCAGAGAGTGATCGGATGGAATGAGATCCAGTACGGCTACATTGTCACGGCATTCCAGGCCGCCTACGCGCTGGGAATGCTGCTGGTGGGGAGTTTTATCGACCGTGTCGGTACGCGCGTCGGCTACGCCGTGTCGATCGGGATCTGGAGCCTGTCGGCGATGGGCCATGCGCTCGCGCGCACCGTGCTCGGGTTTGGCTTTGCGCGGTTCATGCTTGGCTTGGGCGAATCGGGCAGCTTCCCCGCCGCGATCAAGACGGTCGCCGAATGGTTTCCCAGGAAAGAGCGCGCGCTCGCAACGGGCATTTTTAACTCCGGCACGAACATTGGCGCGATCATCGCGCCGCTGGTTGTGCCCTGGCTGACGGTGCGCTACGGCTGGCGGTCTGCGTTTATGTTCACAGGCCTGTTCAGCGCCATCTGGTTAGTCGCCTGGCTGGTCACGTACCGCCGTCCGGAGGAGCACCGCAAGCTGTCGAAGCCGGAGCTCGAATACATCCAGAGCGATCCGCCCGAGCCAACTGTCAGAATCCCCTGGGCCCGGCTTCTGCCTCACCGGCAGACCTGGGCCTTTCTCATCGGGAAGTTCTTGACGGACCCGATCTGGTGGTTCTACCTGTATTGGCTCCCGAAGTTCTTGCACAGCAGGCACGGGTTGAGCTTGACCGAGCTCGGCCCGCCGCTCGTGGCCATCTATGTCATGGCGGATGTCGGCAGCATTACGGGCGGCTGGCTGCCAGCCGCGCTGCTCAAGCGGGGCTGGAGCGCCAACCGGGCGCGGAAAGTCTCCATGCTGATCTGCGCGCTCTGCGTGGTGCCAATCGTATTCGCCGCCAAGGTGAGCAGCCTCTGGGGCGCAGTGGCGCTGGTCGGGCTCGCCACGGCGGCTCATCAAGGCTGGTCGGCGAACCTCTTCACGACGGTCTCGGACATGTTCCCGCGCCGCGCCGTCGCTTCGGTGGTGGGAATCGGCGGCTTCGGTGGCGCCGTCGGAGGAATGCTCATCGCCACGTTCACCGGTTTCCTGCTGCAGTTTACCGGCAGCTATGTGCCGGTGTTCATCATGGCCGGCTCGGCATACCTGACGGCCCTTCTCATCATGCATAGCATCGTGCCGAGACTCGAGCGCGCGAACATTGAATAGGAATGGAGTGCAGGGATGGTCCTCGATACGTTCAGTTTGAAAGGAAAGAACGCTTTGGTGACCGGCTCCCAGGTCGGTTTGGGCGCCGGGATCGCGGTGGGATTCGCCCAGGCGGGCGCCAATGTGGTCGTCCACGGGAAGGACGAGCGGGGGATTGAAGAAGTATGCGCAGCGGTCGCCGCGGCGGGCGCGAGGCCCGTGCGGGCCATCGCTGACGTCTCCGATGCGAAGGCTTGCGCGGACCTGGTCGAGCTCACGGTCCGCGAGCTCGGGTCCATCGACATACTCGTGAATAACGCCGGCATCATCCGGCGCGCGCCCGCGGCGGAGTTTCCGGAGAAAGACTGGGCGGAGGTCATCGAGATCAATCTCAATGCGGTCTTCCGGCTGTGCCAGTTCGCCGGCCGCCACATGCTGAAGCAGGGCAGCGGCAAGATCATCAACATTGCCTCGCTGCTCTCGTTCCAGGGCGGCGTGTTCGTCCCCTCCTACGCCGCCTCCAAGGGCGCGGTGGCGCAACTGACTAAGGCGCTGGCCAATGAATGGGCGCCGAAGGGCATCAACGTCAACGCGATTGCGCCGGGCTACATGGCGACCGACAACACCGCCGCTCTGCGCGCGGACCCGGTGCGCAGCCGCCAGATCCTTGACCGGATCCCGGCCGGCCGATGGGGGACGCCGCAGGACCTGGCGGGCGGCGCGGTGTTCCTGGCTTCCGCCGCCAGCGACTACCTGAATGGACACGTGCTCGTCGTGGACGGTGGATGGCTGGCGCGCTGAGCCACAGCCGCATAGCGGTTTCTAGCTCTGCGATGAAGAACACCTCGGCCTGGATCGACATCTCGGTTCCCCTGCACCCGGCCATGCTCGTCTGGCCCGGCGATCCGCCGCCCCGCTTCGAGCGCGTGACCGCCATCGCGCTGGGGGAGCCGAACAACACCAGCGCCGCATCGTTCTGTCTGCACACCGGCACGCACGTCGACGCGCCGCTGCACTGCCTCGAAGGCGGCGCCGGCGTGGAAGGCATGCCGCTCGAAGCCACGATCGGGCCGGCGCGCATCATCGGCATCCGCGCCCGGCGAGCGATCACGGCCGGGGATCTGAAGGCTCACCGCATCCGCCGCGGAGAGCGGATTCTCTTCAAGACGCGCAACTCGGCGCTCTGGCGCTCAGCGGAGTTCTCGCGCGACTATGTCCACCTGGCAAAAGATGGCGCCGAGCTGCTGGCCGCCCGCGGCGTCCGCACGGTGGGCATCGACTACCTGTCGATTGGCGCGCCGAACGAAGAGGGCGGCGCCGTTCACCGCATCCTGCTCGGAGCCGGCGTGTGGATCATCGAAGGGCTGGACCTCTCGCGCGTGGCGCCGGGCCGCTACGAGCTGGTCTGCCTGCCTTTACGGGTTCCGGGAGCCGACGGCGCCCCAGCGCGGGCCGCCGTACGGCGGGCAGGCAAGCGGAGGTAACCCGCTATCGCTTCTCGATCCGGACTTCGAGCGGCGCCCGCAGGCGGGCCGCATAGTCGGCCAGGTAACGGTCCCAATCCTCGAGATTGCGAAAATCGCCGCTCTCGGTCCAGCCGAAGCCGGCGTAGTAGACCGAGGGCGACGCCGGGTCGATCTTCGTGAGCATCAGGAAATTGCGGCCGTCCTGGGCGAAGCCGGTGACCGAAGCGGGGTCGGCGATCGCGCCGATGCCCAGTTTTCCGTGGCCGCCCTCGACCGTCTCCCATGTGCGCAGGACGCCTTGCGCGCGGTCCGAGCGCATCTCGGAGTCCTTCCACTTGCGGATGCCGATGGCATGCGCCAGAGCGGCAGGGCTGCCCTCGAACGTGTAGTGGCTCTCGATGCGGTCCAGGTTCTGGCCGGCGTCGAGCGAGATGCGTTTCTTCTCGGAAACCCGGACGCCGTCGGCGGTCCACCCATCGTACGTGAGCTCGAATAGAACGCGGATAGGTCCGACGGCGAAGACGCGGGAATCGTGGAAATTAGCCGATGGCCAGAGCCTGCCGCCGGCCCAAATGCCCGAGCCGCCGCAGCCGCGGGTCGCGCCGGCCGAATAGAAGTCGGCGCCCTCGCCGTGGTCGTGGTGATAGTCGTCCACCAGGTACCAACCGTCGATCACCAGCTTGCGCACCCGCTTGCTCCAAACGTCGATCGCGCTGCTGGTGAGGGGTTCCCGCGGCCAGGTTTCCAGTTCCTTGCCGTACATGCGGTGCGCGATGCGGTCGTTCTCCCAGGCGAAGTCGTCGCGGCGCTCACGAACGAAGCGGCCGTAGGTCCTGTAGTCTTCCAGGCGGGGGATTTGCAGTTCCCCGACGCTCAACAGGAAGAGCCGGGTTTCCCGTGGCGCGAAGTCCGCCTGAAAC
>JBEKLJ010000108.1:0-11769 GCA_050010255.1 Bryobacteraceae bacterium | reverse complement strand
GGCCTTCGATGTGGTTGACCGCGATCAGCGGCAGGTTGCGCGCCAGGCACAGCGCCTTGGCGTAGGTGATGCCGACCAGCAGCGAGCCGACCAGCCCCGGGCCCGCGGTCGCGGCGACGGCGCCGATGCTGCCCAGGTCCGTGCGCGCCAGCTCGAGCGCTTCCCGGACCACGGGAACTATGGCGCGCAAATGCTCGCGCGAGGCCAGCTCCGGCACCACGCCGCCGTACTTGCCGTGCGTGTCGAGCTGCGAGGCGACCACCGAGGACAGGATGCTAGTCCCATCCTGGACCACCGCCGCGGCCGTCTCGTCGCAGGAGCTCTCGATGCCCAAGATTCTGACCACTGTTATCCTTCAGGGAGACAGCCGCAGGCTGTCAGCCAATAGCTGATAGCTGGTCGCCGATAGCTTTCGATGCAGCTCTCCGACTTCGATTATCGCCTTCCCGAAGAGCTGATCGCACAGTGGCCGCTGGAGGACCGCGCGGCCTCGCGGATGCTGGTCCTCGATCGCGCCCGGCAGGGCTGGGAGGACCGGCTGTTCCGCGAGTTCCCGCGCTTCCTCGGTCCCGGAGACTGCGTGGCGCTCAACGATTCCAAAGTGTTCCCCTCGCGCCTGTATGGCCGCCGCGCCGGGGTGCGGGCCCTGCGAGTGGGCAAGAAGAACCCTGCGCGCCGGCGGCACCTCACCGGCACGGTGGAGGTCTTTCTGTTGCGGCCGCAGGCCGGGGACCCGAAGCTGTGGCAGGCGCTGGTCCATCCCGGGCGCAAGATGCGCACCGGCGAGCGGGTGCGCTTCGACGGCGGCCTGGAGGCTGAGATCGTGGGCCATGGCCTCTGGGGCGAGCGGACGCTGCGGTTCGATTGCGAAGGCGACCTGCTGGAGAAGTTCAACCAGATCGGGCACGTGCCGCTGCCGCCCTACATCCGGCGGCCCGACGAACCGTTGGACCGGGAGCGCTATCAGACCGTCTTCGCGGCGCATCCGGGCTCGGTGGCCGCGCCCACGGCCGGGCTGCACTTCACCGCGGAGATCCTCGAGCAGTGCCGGGCCGCGGGCGCCGAGATCGCGCAGGTCACGTTGCACGTCGGGCTGGGAACGTTCCAGCCGATCCGCACGCCTCAGGTCGAGGAGCACCGGCTGCACCCGGAGCTGTTTGAGATCACCGAGTCGAACGCTCTCAAGCTGCGGGCGGCCTCGCGGCTGGTAGCGGTGGGCACGACCAGCGTGCGGACGATTGAGAGCGCGGTGCGGTCGCCGCAGGGCCTCTCGGCCTGGCGCGGCGAGACGGACCTCTACATTTACCCCGGCTTCGAGTTCCTGGCGACGGGCGCTCTGCTCACGAACTTCCATTTGCCGCGGTCGAGCCTGCTGCTGCTGGTTTGCGCGTTCGCCGGAAAGGACCTCGCACTCGCCGCCTACCGGCATGCGGTAGAATCCCGTTACCGGTTCTACTCCTACGGAGACTGCATGTTGATCCTATGAACGCCGAACCCGCCGCGTTGGGGGACAGGAGGCCGAGCCCCGAACCGCTGGCGGGAGTTCAGACGGTCGCGGCTCAGTCAGACGGCGAACCCTATCAAGATTCACGGGAAAGCCCCCGCTTCGGAGTGTATGATGTTGTAGAACCACGACTTGGTTCGAAAGGATTTCCGTGGCGGCGCCGGGGCAGGGCATCTCTCACTACCAGCTCCTGGAGAAGCTGGGCGAAGGCGGCATGGGCGTGGTCTACAAAGCCCGCGACCTCAAGCTCGACCGCGTGGTGGCCTTGAAGTTCCTCGCCCCTCACCTGCTCGCCTCGCCCGAAGCCCGCCAGCGCTTCCTCAACGAGGCCCGCGCCACCTCGCGCCTGAGCCATCCCAACATTGCCACCATTTACGCCGTCGAAGAGGACGGACAGCAGGTGTTCCTTGCGCTCGAATACCTCGCCGGCGGCACCCTGCGCGCTCTGCTGCGCGGGCTGGCCGCCTCCCAGCGCCAGCTCCCGCCCGACCGCGTGGTCGGCTACGCGCGTGACATCGCCCAGGGCCTCGCCCACGCCCACCGCAACGGTATCTGGCACCGCGACGTGAAGACCGGCAATGTCATGCTGAGTTCGGAAGGCATCGTCAAGCTGACGGATTTCGGCCTGGCCAAGCTGTGTGGCGGGCTCGATCTGACTCGTCCTAACACCCGTCTCGGCACCGTAGCCTACATGTCCCCGGAGCAGCTTCGCGGCCATGAGATTGACCACCGTTCGGACATCTTCTCGTTTGGAATCGTGCTCTACGAGCTGGCCACCGGCGAGTTACCGTTCCGGGCCGAGCGAGAGGAGGCGATCGCTCATCAGATCACCAGCGTTCGCCACCCGCCGCTGCGGCTGCGCCGGCCCGACCTGCCGCCGGCCATCGAGCCGATCCTCGACCGGGCGCTGGAGAAGGCGCCGGATGCCCGCTACCAGAGCTTGGACGAGCTGGTAGCGGATCTCGAGCGCCTGTCTGAGCCGGCTGTGCCCGCGTGCGACGGCGGCGAGTCGCCCACGGTTACCATGACGCCCGGCCTCGCGCACCCGCCGGCCCGGCGCCACCGCCGCTGGCTGCTCGGGGCGGCCGGGCTGGTCGCCGCCGCATTGGTTGCCCTCTTGTTTCCGGCCCGCTCGCCCGCGGTCGCCGAGGGCGCTTCTGTTCTGCTCGCCGACGTCGAGAACCGCACCGGGGATCCCCAGTTGAACGCGGTGACCGAGATCCTGAGAAGCCAGTTGAACCAGTCGGCCCGCTTTAACCTGGTGGACTCCTCCCGCGTCCGCCAGGTGCTCGAGCGCATGGTCAAACCCGCCGGCGCGGAGGCCGTCGGCGACACCGCGCGCGAGGTCGCCTGGCGCGCCGGCGTGCCTCTGGTCGTGGCCGGCGACGTCTCGCAGTTCGGCCAGGGTTACGTGCTCAAGCTGCGCATGGAAAGCATTCGCGATAGCCCGGCGCCCAGCCAGACCCGCTACCGGGAGTTCGAGGCCCGCGATAAGAACGCCCTGCTCGCGGCGGTCCACGACGGCAGCAACTGGGTCCGGCGGACCGCCGGCGAGTCCTCAAGTGCGATGCTGCTCACCGACCGCCGGGCGGACGAGACGACCACCGACTCCTGGCAGGCGCTTGAGCTGTTCGCGCGCGCCGAGAAACTCAAGGACCAGGGCCGCCCCGACGATGCGTTGGTGTTACTGAACGAGGCCGTGCGGATCGACCCGCACTTCGCACTCGCCTGCATGCGGCTGGCCGACATCCTGGTCGAGTCGCGCCGCTTCGGTGAGGGTTACCGCTGGTACGAGCGCGCGTTGCGCGCCATCGAGTCGCGTCCGGTCTCGAAACGCGAGGAGCTGCGCATCCGCGCACTTTACGCCATCGATAGCGGCGATTTCCGCAACGGCGAGGCGCTGTTCCGTACTTACGCGCTCTTCTATCCGAACGACTACTACCCGCTGTTTCTGCGCGGCCTGGCGCTCGAGCAGGTCGGCCGCGAGGACCAGGCGCTCGAGCAGTTCCGCGAGGCCGAGAAGAGGGATCCCGAGCGCTACCAGGTGCAGGCGCACCTGGCGATGGCCGACATCGCGCTGGGGCGGTTCCCGGATGCGGCGCGGCCCATCGCTCGCCTGCGGGCGCTGAAGCAGGCCGGCTGGGCGGACTTCCTGGAGGCCGTCTCGGCGTTCCTCGAAGGCAAGTACGCGGACGCCGATCGCCGCGTCGTCGCACTCGGCGCTTCGCCGGACATCTACTGGCGCAGCCGGTCCTACATCGTCCGCGCTGCGATGCGGGCCGAGCTGGGACGTTATCGCGAGGCCGTCGAGTCGCTCCGCGACGGCCTGGCGTTCGATGCCGGCGCCGGGCTGGCCGTGCCGCAAGCCGACAAGCTGCTGGCGCTGGCCTGCCTGGATTGGCGCCAGCACGACTTGCGTGCCGCCCGCGCGGCCGCCGCCCGGGCGCTCGAGCTGGACCGCAGCCCGCAACGGATCATCAAAGCCGCCACCTGGCTGGCCCGCTCCGGATCGAGCGGCGAGGCCGAACGGCTGCTGTCATCCGTGGAGGGCGGCGCCGCCATCTACCAGGCCGCGCGGCACCGTATACTGGGCGAGGTGCTGATGGCCCGTGGCGAGACCTCGGCCGGTGTGGCCGAGTTCCGGCAGGCGGACTTGGTCGAGCCGCCGGTGCGCCCGCGGGAATACCTGGCGCGCGCCCTGGCGCTGTCGGGTGATGCCGCGGGCGCGGCCGCGCTGTACCAACGCGTTGCGGACACGCGGAATCTGCTCTGGCATGCGCCCGACGAAGAGGCTCCCGGCCTGTGCGCCGACGCGTTGTATCAATCTGCCGTGCTCGCGAGCGCGCTCGGCAGAACGGCTGAGGCGCGCGCCGCCGCGGCGCGTTACCTCGAGCTCCGCCAATCCGCCGATCCGGGATCAGGCGAGCTGGCGGCGGCCAAGAAGATTCTCGAGCCGCGCTGATGCGCTCGAGTGGCTGATGTGAAAACTGGTTAAAACAGGAGAGAGCACATGGGGAACGTGGCGAAAGTGGAACAGCTGTCCGAAGACGATCAGATTCGCGTGATCGCGGTTTTCTGGTTCGCAATGGTGGATTCGGCTCTGCGACGGCAGTTGATCGCGGGCCGGACGGAGGAATGGGAGCAACGGTTAGAGATTCCTAGGAACCTGCTGGATCTGTGCCGGGAGGCTATTGCGAGCACCGGCCCGTGCTACATGATGGCGGTGCACGCAATGGCGGAGGCCTTTTGTCCCGACCCGCCCTGCGTCAGGCCGCCCGTTCCGACCACGGCTATGAAAAAGATCCTGACCCACATGCTGGAGGTGGCCAGGAGGTAAGCGTCCAGCCCCAATCCCGGATGTTTCACCACGATGGTAGTGAGGCGCGATGAGAGGGCTGCAGATACAGGGCGCGCGCCGCGGCGGCGCGCTACCTCGATCTCGGCCAATCCGCCGATGCGGGCTCAGGCGAGCTGGCGGTGGCCAAGAAGATTCTCGAGCCGCGCTGATGCGCTCGAGTGGCTGATGTAAAAACTGGTTGAAACAGGAGGTAGCACATGGGGAACACGGAGAAAATGAAACATCTGTCCGATGCCGATCGGATTCGCGCGATCGCGGCGTTCTGGTTTGCCCAGGTCAACTCGCAGATGCGGCAGCAGCTCATGACCGACAAGCTGGAGATCTGGGAGACGGAAATCGGCATTCCCCGAAGCATTCTCGAGGCGGTCCGCGAGGGAATCATCGGAGTTGGCACGTGTTACCCAAACACCGCGAAGATGATGATGGCCTTTTGTCCCGACCCGCCCTGCGGCAAGATCCTTTCGCCCGCAAACATGAACCAGATCCTGAAATACATGCTGGAGGTGGCCGGGGCGTAGGCGGCAGCCAGCTCTTGGGACGGCCAGGGGTGGCGCGGCGAGCCGGCCGCCCGATGTTTCCTCGGATCCGCCATTGAGGAGGAGCCTGTCCACGGGGAGTTGCCGCTTCGCTGATAGCTGTTTCGCCAGTAGTCTATAATCGAAGTACTGCCAGTAGTGGTGGTGCCTCCGACCCCACCGAATTCCAGCAGTCCGGGCCCCGATCATGTTTGAGAGCTTATCCGAGAAGCTTCAGCGCGTTTTCAAGAACCTGCGCGGCGAAGGCCGGCTGACGGCCGCCAACATGGAGCAGGCTCTGCGCGAGATCCGCGTGGCGCTGCTGGAGGCCGACGTCCACTTCCGCGTGGTCAAGCAGTTCATCGAAAACGTCAGGCAGAAGGCCATGGGCGAGGAAGTGCTTACGGCGCTTTCGCCGACGCAGCAGGTCATCAAGATCGTCAACCAGGAGCTGGTCGGCATTCTCGGCAGCCAGCAGGCCAAGCTGCGCTTCTCGAATAACCCGCCGACGGTGATCTTCATCGTTGGCCTCCAGGGCTCGGGCAAGACGACGACCGCGGGCAAGCTGGCCCGCTGGCTCTCCAGGAACGGTCACAGCCCGCTGATGGTGTCGGTGGACGTCTACCGCCCGGCTGCCCGCGCGCAGTTGAGCGTGATCGGGCGGGAAGTGAAGCTGCCCGTCTATGAGGGCACGCCGGAGGAGGCCCAGCCGGCCGCATTGGCCCGCTCGGCGCGGCGCGAGGCGGCCACCTCGGGACGCGACGTCGTGCTGGTGGACACCGCCGGCCGGTTGCACATCGACGAGCAATTGATGACGGAGCTCGAGCAGCTCAAGGAGCTGCTGGCCCCGACCGAGATCCTGTTTGTCGCCGATGCGATGACGGGCCAGGACGCGGTGAAGTCCGCCGAGGAGTTCCACAAGCGGCTGGGCATCACCGGCGTGATCCTGACCAAGATGGACGGCGACGCCCGCGGCGGCGCGGCGCTGTCGATCCGGACGGTGACGGGCCAGCCGATCAAGTTCGTCGGCACCGGCGAGAAGTCCGACGCCATCGAGCCGTTCCACCCCGACCGCGTGGCCTCGCGCATCCTCGGCATGGGCGACATGCTCTCGATGATCGAGAAGGTCCAGGAAGAGATCGACGAGAAGCAGGCCGAGGAAATCGGGCGGAAGCTGATCGACAACGATTTTACGCTGGAGGACTTCCGCGACCAGATCCGGCAGCTTCGCAAGCTCGGCCCGCTGGAGTCGGTTCTGTCGATGATGCCGCAGGTGGGAATGTTCAAGGACCTGAAGAACGTCAAGGTGGAGGAGAAGGAAATCACGCGCGTGGTGGCGATCATCGACTCGATGACGTTGCGGGAGCGCGCACACCACATGATTATCAACGGCTCCCGGCGCCGCCGCATCGCCCGCGGCAGCGGGACCACCGTGCAGGAGGTCAACCACCTCCTCCGGCAGTACGCGCAGATGCGCAAGATGATGAAGAGTTTCTCGAGCGGTTTTCTGGGGAAGAGGCTCGGCAGGATGAAGCTGCCGGACGTCCTGGGCATGACGGGACGGCGGCCCTAGCGGCGGCCCCGGAGGAAGAGATTCAGGAGTGGAACACTGAGTATGCTGATGATTCGGTTGGCGCGCTTCGGCGCGAAGAAGAAGCCGTCCTACCGCCTGGTGGTGATCGAGAAGGAACAGGCGCGGAACGGCCACGCTGTCGAGGTGGTTGGGCTCTACAGCCCGGTGGGCAACCCGCCAGCGGTTAACCTCAAGCACGACCGCATCGCGCACTGGATGCGCGCCGGCGCCCAGCCGTCAGCCACCGTAGCCCGGCTGCTGGAGAAGCACCCGGCGCCGGAGGCGGAGCCGGTCGGCTAGCGCGCGTTCTTCGCCGCGGCCGTGACGGGGCGCGGTGAGAGAGCCGCGGCAAGTTGCTGGCGAGGCGTGCCACCTCGCGATTCCGGCAGCTTGAGGTCCCCCCGCGGCGAGGAGCGCGCAGAGGACCGCCCCGCGCGCGGCGTTCGTTCAGCATGGAGCGGTCCAGATTGAGGGAATGCTATGATCGAGGCACGCGAGGAGGCGCTGGGATGTCAGGGATGAGAGAACTCGTGGAGGAGATCGCCAAAGCTCTGGTCGACATCCCCGACCAGGTTTCGGTGAACGAAGTAGAAGGTGAACAGGTCACGGTCCTGGAACTGCGTGTGGCGCCCAGTGACTTGGGGAAAGTGATCGGGAAGCAGGGACGAACGGCGCGGTCGATACGAACCATTCTGGGGGCCGCCGGCATGAAACTGAGCCGGCGATTCACGCTGGAGATCCTGGAGTAGCATCTGGAAGCGCCGGACCCTGACAGCGGTGAAGGGTGGGTGGCCATCGCCCTGCTGGGACGGGCCTGGGGCAGGCGGGGCGAGCTGCTGGCCGTCTCGCTGAGCCGCGGCCTGGAGCGGTTCCGCGCACTGCGGGAGGTCTTTCTTTTCGGCGGCGAAGGCGCCCCCGGCGCGGAACGGCCGTTTGAGGTCGAGTCCGTCTGGGAACACCGTGGCCGGTTGGTGCTGAAGTTCCGCGGCGTGGATTCGATAGCGGACGCCGAGACCCTGGAAGGCGCCGAGGTGAGAGTGCCGCGCTCGCAACGCGCTCCCTTGGCGGCCGGCGAATACTATCAGTCGGATCTGATCGGCTGCGAGGTGGTGGAGCGCGCCACCGGCGAGCCGGTCGGAACCGTCAGCGGGTGGCGGGAATGCGGCGGCCCGCTGCTCATCGAGGTCCGGGCGGCGGAGCGGGCCGAACCGATCCTGGTGCCATTCGCCAGGGCGATCTGCGTGGAGATCGATGTGGAGCGGCGGCGGATCCTGGTGGATCTGCCGGAAGGCTTGAAGGAACTGAGCGGCGGATGAACTTCGAGGTGCTCACAATTTTCCCGGAGTTCTTCCGGGGCCCGTTTGAGCACGGCGTGGTGGCGCGCGCGCGCCAGGCCGGGCGGCTGGACATTCGTGTGCATGACCTGCGGGATTGGACTTCCGACCGGCACCGTAGCGTGGACGATCGCCCGTTCGGCGGTGGCGAGGGCATGCTGCTGAAGGCCGAGCCGGTGTTTCTGGCCGTCGAATCGATTTGGCCCGAGCGCGGCCCAGACCGGAAAGTGGTGCTGCTGTCGGCCTCCGGGCGGCTGTTTGACCAGACGACGGCTCTGCGGTTCGCGGAGCTGAGCGGCCTGCTGTTGATCTGTGGGCGGTACGAGGGAGTGGACGAACGCGTGGCCGAGCGCCTGGCCGATGAAGAGATCTCGATCGGCGATTACGTGCTGAGCGGCGGCGAGCTGGCCGCCGCCGTGGTCATCGACGTGGTGGCGCGCCTGTTGCCCGGAGTGCTGGGCAACGAGGCGTCCTCCCGGAACGAGTCCTTCAGCGGCGGGCGGCTGGCCGAACCGGCCCGGCCGGGTGATAATAGAGACTCCGGCCTGTTGCTGGACTGCCCGCAGTATACGAGGCCGGCCGAGTTTCGCGGCTGGAAGGTGCCCGACGCGCTGCTCAGCGGGCACCACGAGCAGATCCGCCGCTGGCGCGAGCGGGCAGCGCTGGAGAAGACCAGGCGGCTGCGGCCGGACCTGCTGGAGCGGGGGGCCGTCGAGAGCCGTCCGTCGCAGAGCGAACAGAATCAACCACCGTCCGAGCCGGCAGCCCCGGCCGGGCTGAAGCAGGAACCCGGAGTGGCGGCCGATGCGCCCGCCGGGTGCGACCAGGAACCCGAGCTGGCGGCCCCAGCCCCGGCCGGGCGAGACAACCATGAATAACTCGCTATTACAGAATTACAGCAACAGCCAGAAACGCACCGACGTGCCCCAGTTCCACCCGGGCGACACCGTCCGGGTGCACGTGAAGATTCGGGAGGCCGACAAGGAACGGCTGCAAGCCTTCGAGGGCACGGTGATCGCGCGCAAGAACACCGGGCTGGGCGAAACGATCACGGTCCGCAAGATCAGCTTTGGCCACGGCGTGGAGCGGATTTTCCCGCTGAACGCGCCGGTGATCGACCACATCGACGTGGTGCGCACGGGCAAGGTGCGGCGGGCGAAGCTGTACTACCTGCGCGGGCTGAAGGGCAAGGCGGCTCGTCTGAGAGAGCGCGAGTAAGTTGCTTGCCGCAGCCAGGCGCGGATACCGATGCACGGCGGCGATGGAGCGCGAGCTCCGCGCCTCGGGGTATGCGCTGGTGGCCGGAGCCGACGAAGCCGGCCGCGGCTCGCTATTCGGCCCGGTGTTCGCCGCGGCGGTGATTCTCTCGCCGGAGCGCTCCATCCGCGGCCTTCGCGACAGCAAGGAACTCAGCGCCGGGCGGCGCGAAGAGCTGGCGGCGGAGATCCGCGAGCGCGCCCGGGCCTGGGCCGTGGCCTCGATCGATGCTTTCCTGATTGACCGCATCAACATCTACCGGGCTTCCTGCCTGGCCATGGCACGCGCCATCGAACGACTGGAGCCGGCGCCCGACTATCTGCTGCTGGACGCCGTGCGGCTGGACCTGCCGCTGCCGCAGAGGCGCGTGGTTCACGGTGACGCGCGGTGTCAGGCCATCGCGGCGGCCTCGATTCTGGCCAAGACCGAGCGCGACGCCTGCATGAGCCAGTGGGATGCGGTCTATCCTCAGTACGGCCTGGGCCGCCACAAGGGCTACGCCACGCCCGAGCACGCCGGGGCGCTGGCAGCCTATGGTCCGACCCTCCACCACCGCTTCAGCTTCGAGCCCGTGCACGCCGCCTGTTCCGCCTCGCTCCGGGCGGTGCTGGCGCTGCGCGAGCGATTCCATTTCTGCTGGGAACCCCCGGCCGGGCTGGAGGCGGAAGCGAGCGCCGCGGGTGCTGGCGTTGCTTCCGGACCGGCGCGGCATGCCTTTCGGGCCTGGCCGGGCCGCTGTCCGGAGGCGCGCGCATGGCAGTGAGCGAGCCCGATCCAGCCGCGTTGGAGGTTTCGCCGCGTAGCTGGCGCCAAGTGCTGGCCACAGCCCTGCTTTCCCTTGTGTGCTTCGAGATCGGCGCGTGTCTGCTCCTCTTCCCCTGGCTGGATCCGTGGCGCCAGAACTACTTCGCGACGCTGAGCCCGGGCTGGTCCGAGCTGTGGGGCAACGCCTACTTCCGCGGCGCCGTCAGCGGCCTGGGGCTGGTTAACATCGCCATCTCGCTGGTGGAACTCTTCCGGCTGAATCGCCTCTGGTGGCGCCGCCCGTGAGTGGCCTGCGGGCCGGGCGCGGTCATCCGCTACAATGAAAGGTCGAGCTGGACTGGAGGAGGTTTGTGAAGCGAGATAGAGCGACTCTGACCGAGCAGGCGCCGCCAAAGAGCGCCCCCCGCCGCAGTGAGCCCCGCCGCAGCGCCATCGCGGAGTGGACGGTCACGATTGTTCTGCTGCTGTTCGGCACCACAACGCTGGTGCAGGCATTCGTCATCCCGACCGGCTCGATGGAGGGCACCCTCCTAATCGGCGACCACCTGCTGGTGGACAAGCTGGCCTACGCGCCCACGGGCTCCCTCAGCCGGCGCGTGCTTCCGTACAACGACGTGCGCCGCGGTGACATCATTGTCTTCCGCTACCCGGTGGATATCCGGCAGACGTTCGTCAAGCGCATCATCGGCATCCCCGGCGACCGGATCCGCATCGTCAACCGGCAGGTCTACCGCAACGGGGAGAGGCTATATGAGCCCTACACGTTTTACAGGGACGCCGAGCGCACGGATCCGTATCGGGATAACTTCCCGAGTTTGCCGACCTACCAGGTCTCCGGGCGGGCTCGCGAGATGCTGGAACGCGATGTGGTGAATGACGAAGTGGTCGTGCCGCCGGACAACTACTTCGCCATGGGCGACAACCGCGACTCCTCGCTCGACAGCCGCTACTGGGGTTTCGTACCGCGTGAGAACATCATCGGCAAGCCGCTGATAATCTACTGGTCCTACGAGGCGTCGACGGAAGCGCTGGCCGGCCCGACCATCTCGGCCGATCATCTCTTCGACCTGGTCCAGCACTTCTTCACCAAGACCCGGTGGCGCCGCACGTTCATGCTGGTGCATGGGCATGCTGGGTAAAGACTCCCGGCCTTGACAACGAGCCTGGCTACGGAAACACGGAATCAACCGCCGGCGCGGGCCGCCGCGGCCGCGCCGCGCCGGAGTGCGGTGTCGGAATGGACCGTGACGGTCCTTCTGGTGCTGTTCCTCATCATGCTGCTCGCGCAGGCGTTCACGATCCCGAGCGTCTCGATGGAGGACACGCTGCTTCCGGGCGATCACGTGATCGTGGACAAGCTGGCCTACGGGCCGCCGGGGATGTTCAGCAAGCATGTGCTGCCCTACAACGCGGTGCGGCGGGGCGACATCATCGTGTTCCGCTGGCCCATCGACCTGCGGAAG
>JBEKLJ010000107.1:0-11853 GCA_050010255.1 Bryobacteraceae bacterium | reverse complement strand
GGCGAGGTCCGGGCGCCCTTCCCGGCCCCGTTGCTGCTCGCGCCGGGGGTGTTCACGCAAGGCGGCGGCGCCGAACTCGATGTCGCGGTTCTGGCCAGCTCGCTGGATCTGTCGCTGGCTCTCTCCGAGGCGATCTTTGGGCAGGATTTCTCCGGCCGGATCGTGGTACGCAACCTCGGCGGCGCCCTCGATGTCGGCCTGGGGCCCGGCTACACAATTCGCAATGCAGTCCTCGAGCCCGACGTCTGGGGTCTGGGCCCGAGCACGGTCGCAGGCCTGACTCGACAGGTGACCATCTCGAACCCCGAGCCTTCCACCGCACTGCTAGTCCTCGGGGCGGCCCTCCTGGCCGGCCTCAGAGGAATGAGGCGGCGTCGCGCGGCCGCAGCCAGACGCGCAAGTTCGCAGTCTTAGCCCGCATTTCTCACCAACAACCTGCTGCGGCGCGCAATAGGGCCGCATCTACTCAAGTTGCGCTCGGCCGGCGTCCTCGATCCGTAACGGACCTGCGGGTGCCGACCGCGAGCGCGCCTTGTGGCGTCGCTTGATGCTTTTGCAGCCCTCTCATCGCGCCTCGCTACGATTGTGGTGAAACATCCGGGCTAGAAGCTGGAGATGTAAGAGGGCGCCGACGGGGTCCCGGCGAGCGGTGCAGGCGCACGGGCGGTGCACGCCCCCAGGCTGCGACCCCGCCCGAACAAGCGGCCGCCAACCGCCGGTAGACGATCATGCTCGCCTTCACATCGCCCGTTCCTGTCGGCTGGACGCGCTGGCGCAAGGCCGGCAAAAAGGAGGCGTAGGCCGTGCTGAGCATTCATCGCAGGCACACCCCGCGATGCCCGCACCGCAGCAAGGGCAGCGAGTGAAAGAAGTGCGGTTGCAGTGTAAATCCCAGGGGCCCGGCTCATTTGCTCGAAGAGCGACGCGCTTCTATCCGTTGGTGCTGACTAGTTGGCCCGGGTGCGATGCCCAACTCCTCCTGCACCAGCCTCCGCACCCGATTCTGAAGCTGCTGGGGTAGCTCGTCGCCGGAGAGTTCCGCTGCCAGGCGCTTGCGGATCGTCAGCGTGATCTTTCGTTCCACGGGTCAGGCCGTCCTCCCCTCAAGGTCCGGGCGCTCCTCCAGCTTGAGCAGGTAGACGAAGACTTCGCGTAAGGCGGCCACGACCCCCGCTCTCGGCGACACTGTCCGCGCCGCCGAGTGCGGTCAGGCGATCGCGCACGATAGCATCGGGATGTCGTCTACACGATCCGCCTGACAAACAGGCCGCCGGATGGGTCGTCCCCCAGTGTCGCAAGGCGGAGTTGACTGGGAAGACTTGGAACAACTGGTGCTGCACCAGGTCCGGAGGTTGTAGCATTGCAGCTTCCTGTACAGCGTCGTCCTCCCGATGCCTAAGATCTCAGAGGCTCGTTCCCGATTGCCGTTCGTTCGGCGGAGGGCGTTGCAGATCGCCACGTATTCGTAATGAGCGAGCGACTCTGGCGCAAGCTTGCCGCCGACATCGGATCTCGGGAGCTGCGTCCCCTGGTCGAGCTCGGGTTGGACCGCCTGTATTGAAGCCAGCGTGTCGCAAGACATCTCACCATTCCCCAGCATTGGGCAGCAGTTCAGACTCACCATGCATGTGATGCAGTTCTCCAGTTGCCGGACATTTCCCGGCCAAGAACCTGCGGATAGCTGATTCACGACAGCAGCCGACAGCTGCAAGTCGGAATGCATACGTCTCAGGAAGAACTGAATCAGAACCGGGATATCCTCGCGTCGGCTTCGCAACGGGGGAATCCGCAGGTGTGCAACCGCTAGCCGGTAGTACAAATCTTCTCGGAACCGGCCTGCGCGAACCTCGGCAAGCAGATTCACATTCACGGCAGCGATCACGCGGCACCCGGCGCGCTTGAAGGTGCAAGAGCCGACTGGACGGTATTCCCCTTCTTGCAGAAGACGTAGTAGTTTCGACTGGAGATACAGCGGCAGATCCCCGATCTCGTCGAAGAATGCCGTTCCGCCCTCAGCCAGCGCGATCAGCCCAGCCTTGTCACCGACCGCACCGGTGAATGCCCCTTTGACGTATCCGAAGAGTTCACTCTCCAGCAAGTCCGCCGGGAATCCCGTGCAGTCGATTGGGATGAATGGCCGCCGGTCACCGCCCATGTCATGAATCGTGCGCGCGAGGGCCTCTTTCCCAGTTCCGGTCTCGCCGGAAATGAGAACAGGAATGCTCTGTTTCGCCAACAGTTGGGCTTGTGCGTGCAATTGCTTCATTGCCTCGGCCCGCCAGAGCATTCGAGGAGGCTTCGCTGGTTCTGTCTGTCCTGCCATCGCAAACATTCTGGATTGATCCCTTCACAACACAGGTGATGCACGGAGCCGACTTGCTCCTGGCCGAGTCGTCGAATCGGTACCATGCCTCGGGAGTCCGGAGTTCTAGGACTCCCGGAGTCGGAGACCACAGGTGAGGGCATCTCAGGTCAGGCGTCCCAAGAACCAGCGGAACCAGGGAGAGCGTGCGGCCACGTGGCGAGGGAAGGGCACGACGCAGCACATGGGGTTCGATACAAATACGGCTCGTTGTTGCATTTGTCAACAGCGCGAGCGCCACGGGAAGTGACCAAGCGCCCCCGCGTCACGCCGCCCATTGCCTCGGGGGACGATGAGCCCGTTCGAAAGTGCAGTTGTTATCTGCACGGGTGTCCGTGCGGGTTCTACGGCGATACCACGCGCGAGTGCCGCTGCACGCCGGCCATCATCCAGCGCTACCTGGCACGCATCAGCGGGCCGCTGCTCGACCGCATCGACCTGCACATCGAGGTGCCCGCGGTGCCTTACAAGGAGATGCGCGCCGACGAGCAGGGCGCCTCCTCCGAGGAGCTGCGCGCCCGCATTCAGGCGGCGCGCCGCATCCAGCGGGAGCGCAAGCACTACAATGCCGAGCTTCCGCCGCGGCTGCTGCGGAAGGTCTGCCGGCTAGATGAGGCCGGCGAGCGCACGCTCGAGCTGGCCATGCGCAAGCTCGGCCTCTCGGCCCGCGCGCACGACCGCATCCTCAAGGTGGCCCGCACCATCGCCGATCTCGACGCCGTCGAGAGCGTCTCCGCCAAGCACCTGGCCGAGGCGGTGCAGTACCGGAGCCTGGACCGGACTTACTGGGTATGACGTGGCGGTTGCAGGAGGAAGAACTGCATGGATTTGCACGACAGCTTGAAGCTTGAGCGGTACAAGTTCGTCACAGACCGGCAAAAGTACTTTACGGAACTTGCGCGTGACGCCTTCGCGTCGTATGCGAGACTTTTCTCGGGGTTAGCGGCAGCCGGTGTCGCCCTGGTCTCGACGAGAACCAAGCTCGAACTCAGGCCCGCCGTGCTGCTCTACTTGATCAATGGGATCCTCTACCTCACCACGTTTCTCGGCTTGGTCACATCGGCTCAAATTGTCTTCTGTCTGGCACGTTGGTGGGAATTTCGGAATGCGGAACGGAAGATGAATCCCGACAGCCCGCCTATCGGGTGGTGGTGGTGGCTCTTTGAAACGCTTTACGTCATGGCAATCCTGGTGGCGGTCGTCGGGGCATGGTGCGTCGCTCGACAGCTTCCGGAGCTGCTGCGCCAGTCAGCGCCGTGACAGCAACGCGTCGCCGATCTGCGACAGGCGCGCACGACCGCATCCTGAAGCTGGCGCGCACCATCGCCGATCTCGACTCCGCCGAGAGCGTCTCAGCCAAGCACCTGGCTGAGGCGGTGCAGTACCGCAGACTGGATCGGAACTGCTGGTGCTGACACCAAGGCGAGTGGTCGCGACCGGAGCTCGCGCCCTAAGCCGAATGTCGCTTACGGCGACATCCACCCCATTTCCTGTTTCTCCGAGAAATCAGCAGTGTGAGACCGCCTATGGCCAGCAGGCTGATGGCGCCCGGCTCGGGGACTGCGCTGCCAGAGGCATATCCAATCGCATAAACCCCTGAGGTGTCCTTGCCGCTGAACCACATCTGATTGCCAATCACCATCGGCGTGTAGGTCCGATCGTTTCGCCAAGCCACCCCGTCGTCAATGTGAAAGATCGGGTTGCTGGGATCCTTTACCCAGTTGATGCCGTCACTGGAGAAGGCATAGCCTATGCCCTGATTCAGGACATAGCCGCTGCCCCCGCTGTACCAGAAGTCGAAGGCACTATCGCTTTCCCTGATGACAGTTCCGTAACCTACGTACCCGCTGTCCCAGCCGGTGGGACTGCTATCCAATACCGGAAGCGCGCCGCCATTGTATCCTTGCCAGTTGACGCCGTCATTGGAGACAGCCAGGCCCACGAATTCATCGGCTCCCGTTGTGCCGTCGTAATACATGACAAACCTGTTGGCCCAGACCGAATCTTTGTCGATTGGATCGACAATCGAGGAACTGCCAAGAGGATTGTACAAGATGTCGCAAGGGCCGTAGGATCCGGTGTTCCATGACGGCCATGTCCCCGTGATGACCGTGGTTCCTACCTGCGTAATGGGCGTGTCATTGGACCAGGTCACTCCATCAGAAGACGTAGCCGTTCGGATGGCATCAATGGAATACAGTTCACTTGAATCGTTGTACCAAATGCGATACTCAGCGCCGATTCTCTCCACAACGGTATGCCTGGGATTGAGCAGCCCGGAAACCTGGCCAACGGTCGTCCAGTTAATACCATCGGGGGACGTCGCCATCTGCTCTCCAGTGGCGTTGTCAGACCACATCGTATAGGTGCTGCCTTCCTGGAGGACAGTCGGATAGTAGGCCTTGCCAGGGCTATAGACCGGATTGAGAGGATACTCCTGCCAGGATATAGGAGACCCGTGTGCAATCGTGCATGCTGCCAATGCCACTGCAATCGACATCTTCGCGAGGTTCTGGCATCGTTTCATGTGCTCATTCCCCATATCCACTTGGATTTCCTCCCCGCCCCCTACAGGGGTCGGATTCTGCTCTTGACCTGGCCGAGTCTACCATCAATGTGGACGGGCATCCAGATAACTTGTGTCCTGGAGCCACACGCCTTGGTACTGGCGGTACCTTTGTGTCTACCAGTGCGGAAGGAACGCGGCGCCCCGCGGACGCAGCCTCGCCTCCTCTGCTGCAAGTTCATGTAAACACAGGATTAATCCGTCGGCCCATCGCCACCCACAGGATCTCGATGACCGGCCCGCCGGGTTCCGGCGAGACGCTGCTGGCCAAGCGCCTGGCCGAAGCCGTGCAATACAGGAGTCTGGAATGGAGTTACTGGAGCTGAGGGGCGGCAGGCTGGCCGGGAGCCATCTGCGCCGGGCTTGGAACAAATGTGCGACACTGCGGGGTGGAGCGGCACGGCCGTCAGGCTGCTGTCCGCGCGGGCGGTTAGCTCAGTTGGTTAGAGCGCCTGCCTTACAAGCAGGAGGTCGGAGGTTCGAGCCCTCCACCGCCCACCAAAACACCACACCTGAACCAGTTCCGTAGGCCGCGCCGGCCGTCCCGCCGCTACTTCCTCAGCGGCTCGAGCGTGAGCGTCTCGTCCGCGTCCACCCGCCGGAACTGCAGGGGGAAACTGGTGGCGCCATAATAAGCCGGCCACTGGTCCTTGTAGTGCCGCGAAAGCACGTGGCCGGACTCGCCGGCGACGATGTTCATGTACGAGTTGTCGAGGTCCGCCAGGTCCACACCCGTGCGCATTGAGGGACCGATCCGTCGCGTGGTTTGCTTGACCGTGGTGGCCGAGCCGCTCTGCGGCTCTGGGCCAATGTTAAAGAGGCCCGAGACCAGCGGCAGACGGCTGCCCACCGGATGCGCGATCAGGAGCTGGTTGTACCGGCCGTAATCCCACTTGCGGATGTTTCGGCCCTCAATCCGGCGGCCCTCCTCGATGGCGCCGAGGAACTCGGCCAGCAGGAGCTGATCGTAATCCCTGAACCAGGCCGCGGGCCGCTCGCGCAGCAGCCGCTCGATCACCGCGGGCGCCATCCAGTAGGCTGCGCCGCTCGCGCTCTGGTAGAGCAGGCCCTTGCCGGGCGAGGCCCGCTCGGCGATCGCCTGCCGCAAATGCTCGTAGAGCAGCGTCACGATCAGCGGGGCGGCGGAGCCCTTCTCCATCTGGCCGTTCCAGGAGCGCAGCTCGGCGACGGCGTCGTCGATACCCGCGCTCTTCGCGCCGCGGCGATCCCAGGCCGCCAGGATCTCCCGCGCCAGGAACCGCGAGAACGTCGAGTAAACGTCCTTCTGGACGGCGAGCATGTCCGAGGCGCGCCACGAGCGGCGGGCTTCGAGCAGCTCGCGGATCCGCGCGGCCCGGTACGGCGCGGCAAAGCCGCCGTGCACGCGATAAGGATAAGTAAGTGGAAACGAATCCTCGTTCGCCGATACAACAATCCCGCTTGCCGGGTTGTAAGTCTGCGGTAACTCAGCGAAAGGAATCCAGCCGTCCCACTCGTGCTCGCCCGAGGCGCCGTCAACCGGCACGTCGCCGTCGTAGTTTCGCCGCAGGGGCAGCCTGCCCGCGGCGTGGGAGCCGATGTTACCGTCCACGTCGGCGTAGACGAAGTTCTGCCCGGGTCCGGGATAGCGCGCCAGCGCCGCCAGGAACTCCCCCCAGTTCCCCGCCCGGTTGAGGTCCAGCATGGGAAACGCGAAGCCGGGCTCGGCGGCGGACCAGCGCAGCGCCAGCGCGCGTCCGCTCTCGACGAACACCGGCCCGTGCCGCGTCACCCATTGCGCGAACTCGACCGGCGCGGCGCCGCGCGCGGGAATCAGCTCCCGCTCCCGATGCGCCTGCTCGATCTGCCCGCGGAAGAGGTAGCGGCCGGTTTGAAGGTCGATCCTCTCGATGTAGAGGTCCTGGTCGTCATAGCCGAGGTTGGTCACGCCCCAAGCGATGCGCTCATTGTGCCCGATGATCACGCACGGCACGCCGGGCAGCGCCACCCCCGAGACGTCGAGGCCCGGCGCCCGCAAGTGAACCATGTGCCAGATGCCGGGCAGCGAGTATTCCAGGTGCGGATCGTTGGCCAGCAACGGCCGCCCGGACGCGGTGCGCGCGCCCGCAATCACCCAGGCGTTCGACCCCGGCTGGACCGCCGGTCCCAGGCGCAGCGGATAGAGCGCGTTCACTAGCGAGGCGTCCCCGCCCTCGAGCAGCGCGGCCTTCTGGAGCTTGTCGCGCCAGGTGAAGCTCAGCCAGCGGTGCATCTGGAGCGCGATGGCCAGCGAATCCTGGACCGACCAGGGAGGCGGATCGTAGCGTCCCAGCGCGAATTCCAGCCCCAGCCGGCCGCGGTGCGTCTCGATGAACCAGTTCACGCCGCGCGCGTAAGCCGCCAGCGGCGCGTGGTCCGCGGGCTGCAATGACGCGGCGGCCGCCTGGGCGATGCGACTGATGCGAAAGCGGCGCGACTCGCGGTCCGATTCCAGCGCCTCGGGCCCAAAAACCTCGGCGAGCCGGCCGGTGGCCAGGCGCCGCAGCGTGTCCATCTGCCAGAGCCGGTCCTGCGCGGCGGCGTACCCCTGGGCGAAGAGTGCATCTTCGACGCTGGAGGCGGAGACGTGCGGCACACCGAGTTTGTCCCGCGCAATCTCAAGCCGCGCGCCGACTGGCGCCTCGAGCGTGCCCGAGGTCTCCGGCAGCGGGCGCCATGCCACCCAGTAAATGGCGACGGCGCCGACTAACAGCGCCACGAGTACCGCTATGTTGAAATAGAAAAGTACTCGTTTGAGGGCCACGCCACGATTGTAGCGGAAGGGTCATCGGCGCGGCTGCCGGCATTCGCAGGGGAGCTGTATGGGCGAAACTTACCTGGCTTATCGTTTGCTGCTTTTGGCGGCCATCATCGGCCTGAACGCCTTCTTCGCCTCGGCGGAGCTGTCGCTCATCTCGGCGCGGCCGTCGCGGCTTCGGGAGATGGCCGCGGCGGGCAACGTCGGGGCGCAGGCCGCGCTGCACCTGCTCGGACATCCGGAGCGGCTGCTGGCCACGGTGCAGGTGGGCGTCACGCTGGCTGGGCTAGGCGCGGGTTGGGCGGGCCAGGACACGGTGTACCGCCTGCTCATGCTGGCCATCGCGCCGCTGGTGACGCCGCATACGCAAGCGCTGCTCCACGGGGTCAGCTTCGTGATCGCGTTCCTGGCGCTGACCTGCTGCATGGTCGTTCTGGGCGAGGTGGTGCCGAAGAACCTCGGTATCAAGAAGGCGGAGCGATACGCGGTCGTGGTCGCGCCGCTGCTGCTGGTCTTCCACCGCCTTTCCGCGCCGTTTATCTACGTGCTGGAGCGGGCCTCCGCGGCGGTTTCGCGGCTGCTGGGCCTGGGCGCCGAGGAGAGCCGGACGGCGCACTCGGTCGAGGAGCTGAAGCTGATCGCCAGCTCGGTGCGCGCCTCCGGGCGCATGTCGCAGTTCGAGGAAGCCGCGCTGCTGCGGCTGCTCGACCTGGGGAACGTGGCGGTCCGCGAGGTGATGGTGCCGCGCAACGCCATCGTCTCGCTGTCCGCGGACGCCTCGCTCGACGAGGCACTGCAGACGCTCGCCGAGTGGCAGTTCACCCGGGTGCCGGTCTACGACGGCAAGCCGGAGCAGATCGTCGGCATCCTGCATTACAAGGACCTGCTGGCGGTCTGGCAGCGCCTGCGCGGCGCCGCGCGCACCAACGCCCCGGTCCCGCCTTTCCGCCTGCGGGCGCTGCTGAGGAAGCACCTGGTGGTGCCCGAGAGCAAGCCGGTCAGCCAGATGATCGACGAGTTTCGCCAGCACCGAACGCACATGACCATGGTGGTGGACGAGTTCGGCACCATCGTCGGCTTGGCAACGCTCGAGGACGTGCTCGAGCAGGTCTTCGGCGAGATCGAAGACGAGCACGACGTGTGGCGGCCCCGGCCCTCGCTCTCGAGCCCCGTGCTCGAACTGGAGGGCACGGTGACGATTCGCGACCTGGAATCGCAGTACGGAATCGAGCTGCCCACCAACGCCGGCTTCGAGACGCTGGCCGGGTTCCTGCTCTTCGAGCTCGGCTGCATTCCGCGGGCGGGCGATTCACTGGCGCACGACGGCCGGCGGTTCACCATCATCGAGATGGATCACCACCGGATTGCGCGCGTGAGAATCGAGCGCCCGCCTCGTCACCGGGACGCGGAGGCGCCGCAATAACCGCCGGCGGCGCTTGTCACCGGTCTCCGGACCGGACGCGGAAACCTGCTAGCCGCCTTTCTTCCGCGCTTTCGGCTTCTTCTCCTCCTCGGCCTCGGCGGGCGCTGGGGAAGGATTGATCGAAGAGAGCACCTCTTTAAACAGCGCGTCCTTCCGGGCGTCCTTCCTAGGCGGCGCCTCGCCGCGGCGATAGTAGTGCTCGTTGTAGCAGGTGCGGCAGCGCACTTTCGCCGGTTCGCGCTGGACCACCGAAACGATGGAGTGGTTGGTGATCCGCCGGCATTTCACGCAGAAATCGTCAACGTCGTCGCCCAGTCGGAACTCAGACATGCAAGGCCTCCATGCGGCGCCGGACGCGTCTCGGTGAAGTATACCGAATCCCGGCGCCCGCTGTTCAGGCCAGCAGGCCGAGCAGGAGCCCGGCGGCGGCCGAGCCGGCGATGATCCACAGCGTGTCCAGGCGCGTGGCTACCAGCAGCGCGAAACTGGCCCCGGCGATTGCCACGACCGCCACGCTGGTCAGAGCGTCGCGCGCCAGGGGCACGGCCGAAGCCGCCACCAGCCCCGCCGCCGCCAGCGTCACCGCCCGGATCGCGCTGCGCAGCCGCGGCTGTTCGGCCCGCGCGCCCAGGTAGCGCGCCAGGGGAATGATGAGGAAGGCCGGAGTGACCATCGCCAGCCAGCCGCAGAATGCCCCCGGCACGCCGGCGACGAAGTACCCCACGCTGACGATGTAGAGCCCGTACGGTCCGGGGCCTGCCTGGCCCGCCGCGACCGCGGCGTTCAGCTCGCGGTCGGTGAGCACGTGGTGCTTGAGCACCAGGTCGTTGCGGACCACCGGCAGCGACGTCAGCCCGCTGAAGGAGGTCACCGTCGCCTTCAGCAGCAGCAGGTAAAGCAGCAGCAGGTTCATGTCCGCTCCGGCACCACCCACAGGAGGCCCACGAGCGCGGCCAGCGCGAGCACGTAGATGGGCGCCATCCCGCGGACGATGAGGGCGGCGGCGCCGCCCGCCAGCAGGACCGCGCGCAGCCACGAGCCGCGCCACAGCGAGGGCCAAAGCAGGTTCCAGGCCGCGGCGAACATCATTCCCACCGCGGCGGCCAGCATGCCGGCGATCGCGCCCAGCGCCAGCGGGTGCGCCTTCAGCATCTGGTACTCGTAGGTCAGCCAGACCACCAGGACCGTGCACGGAATCGTGCCCGCGGTCACCGCGATCAGCGCTCCCCGCCAGCCGCGCATGAACCAGGCCGCCGCCGCGCAGAAGGCCAGCACGTTGGTCCCCGGCGTGACGCGCGCCAGACCGTAGGAGAGGCCGTACCGGTCGGGGGACAGCCACTTGCGCCGCTCCACCAGCTCGCGCTGGAGCGCCGCCATGGTGGGGTCGCCTCCGCCGAACGTGAAGTTCACCAGACGGAAAAACAGCGCCAGCAGTTGGCGAAGCGGGGGGCGTGGCGCGGCCACTTAGCTACTGTATCATCGGGTTGATGCGCGGCAAACGGTCTCTCATCGCAGCCGCGGTGGTGGTGGCCGTTCTGGCGGCGGCCGCGGAGCTCGAGCGCACCCAGGCCCGGCTGGAGCAGCTCCAGAACCAGTTGATCTCGGCGCGCCTGGAAGCCGCGCGCGCGCGCACCGAGGCCAGCCGCTCCCAGAGCGAGTTCGAGCGCGCCGAGCGCCTCTACGCGCGCCAGCAGATGCTCAATAAGGAGGGCGCCACGCCGCGGCTGGTCTACGAGAAATCGGCGCGGGAGTACGAGGCCGTCAGGACCACGCGCGACGGCGTTGAGGAGCTCGCCCGCGGCGCCGAGGACCGCACGGCGACGATCGCCCGGAGCGTGGATGCCGCGCGCCGCCTCCTGGCGGAGAAGAGCCAGGCGCTCGATGAGGCCCGCGAGCACGCCGCGGCGGCCGAGATTCGCTCGCCGGTGACCGGCCTGGTGGTCGGCCGCTCCAGGCAGCCCGGCGAGGAGGTCACCGCCGAGGTCCAAAACCTGTTTGAGATCGCCACCGACACTGCGGCCCTGGAGGCCGTCATCCAGGCCGACCCTGCCACGCTCGCCCGCCTCCGCCCCGGCCAGGAGGCGTTCATCTCGCTCGCGGACGCCCCCGAGGTGATCGCGGCCCCGGTGGACCAGGTGCGGGCAGGAGAAGCGATCATCCGCTTCACCAGCCCGAACCCGGCCGTGCGGCCCGGCGCTACCGCCCAGGTGCGGATCAATACGCGCTAGAGCGCTATACTGCCCCCCAGAGGGCTCCGCCATGCAATACCTCAAGGACAGCTTCATCGCGCTGATCACCGAGACTTCGACCAACCTTCCGCCGGACGTGCGCGCGGCGATGGCGAAGGCCACCCGGTTGGAACAACCCGGCACCCAGGCCGCGCAGGCGCTGGGCATCATCGCCGGCAACGTCGACATGGCCTGCGAAGGCCAAGCCCCGATCTGCCAGGACACCGGCATGCCGACGTTCTTCATCCGCGCGCCGGCCGGAGCCAATCAGTTGGAGATCCGCAGCGCGGCGCGTCAGGCCATCGCCGACGCGACCCAGCAGGGCAAACTGCGCCCCAACTCGGTGGATTCGATCATCGGCAAGAACACCGGCGACAACCTGGGCGAGGGGACGCCCATCTTCCACTTCGAGCCGTGGGAGGAGGAAGACATCGAGGTGCGGCTGCTGCTCAAGGGCGGCGGCTGCGAGAACGTGAACGCCCAGTATTCGGTCCCCTG
>JBEKLJ010000106.1:0-12015 GCA_050010255.1 Bryobacteraceae bacterium | reverse complement strand
GATTGCTGCTCGTGCCCAGACCGGGACTGCTGGAAGAAATGGCGCTGGTGCCCAACAGCAGGGCCATCTTCGAGGCGTCATACAGGTTGGGATAGAAGCCCGACATCCGGCCATTGGCTTCGTAGGTGTGCGGCACTCCGTCCCACCGCAGGCCCAGGTTCAGAGTGAGCCGGTTGGTGGCGCGCCAGTTGTCCTGAACGTAGGCCGCCCAGGAGACGTTATTCCAGTGGCCGGCGTCCTTAATCGAGGCTTCGCTGTAGCTGGCAGCATAGCCCAGCAGCATGTCGGCGAAGTCGTTGCCGGAGTACATGCCGTTGAAGTTGAACCCACCCTGGGTGTTGGCGAACAGATCTTGGATCTTCTTATAGATGGCCCAGCTTGCGCCGATCCTGATCTGGTGCGCTCCCCTTTGCCAGGAGACGTCGTCACGGATCTGGTAGTCGTCGGCCTTGTTGACCCACGGCACCCAGTTGGCGCTGTAGTTGGTTCCGGTGGAACCGCCCAGTTGCATCCCCGGCAGGCGGTTGTCGTCGTTGGAGGGGAACAGCTCCGGAATGTTGACGAGGCTCCGGTCATAGACGCCGAGCGGCAGAATGTTAATCCGGTTGCCGTTATAGTTGAAAGCCACCTCGTTCACCAGCGAGGGGCTGATGGAGTGGACGGCATGGATGACACCACTGTAGGAGGGGTTGCCGAACGTGTTGTGGATTGAGGGCACGTTGTCGCCGCTCCACATGGTGGTCCCGTAAGTCTGCAAGATCGCCTCAGCCACAAAGTGCCCGAAGACCGAGAACTTGTCGGTGAACCGGTGATCGATCCGGGTAATCAGATCCCGGACATTGGTGGGAGAGTTGTTGCCGCCCCGGAAGTAATTGCCGTTGGTCGCCGCCGGGAAGATCCCCGCCGCGAGCATGGCCTTGGCATTGGGATCAACGAGGCTGGCCGGGATAGTGTTGCCGGGGAACAGCGAGGTCGTCAGCAGATTGCCGCTGGAGTCGCAGGTGCTCAGGGTCAAGCCGGCGCCGGTGAGGCGGGTCTGCTCGGCTGCGTTCAACTGGTTGGCGCAGGGCACATGGATGGCGGTGGAGCCGAAGTTCGCGCCGCTAGCCGTGGGGTATTCGCTGGTCGGCGGAACCAGTTGGTTCAGCGCGCCGCCCAGGATCTGCCGGCGCCACTCCAGGTTGAAGAAGAAGAAGGTCTTGTCGCGGTTCTTGTTGTACACGTGGCCGAGCGTTACCGGCCCCCCGATGTTGAAGCCGAAGACATTCAGGCGGCGCTCCTGCTTATTGGGGCCGCTGAAGAAATAACGCGCGTCCAAATCGTCGTTGCGCAGGAACTCCCACGCCGTCGCGTGGAGGTCTTTGGTTCCGGACTTGAACACCATGGTCAGGGTGCCGGCCGAGGAAAGGCCGTAGTCGGCGCTGTAATTGGCGGTCAGCGTCCGGAACTCGGCAATGGCGTCGATCGACGGCATGACGCTGATGGTGCCGGCGCCGCCGCGGTCGAGGTTTTCGCCACCGTCGATTAAGTAGATGTTATGAGCCACGCGGTTGCCGTTGAAGCTCACGTTTTGATCCCCACCCACTGGCACGGCGACTTGAGCGTCCCCCATCAGGCTGGAGGCGCCCGGCGTCAAAGCCGCGAGTCCGTAAAGACTCCGCCCATTGGTGGCCAACTGCGTGATCTGCTGGCCCGTGATCACGGCGCTGACCTCGCCGGAATCGGACTGGACGGCGATGGGGGCTGCTTCGACGGTGAGTTGCTCTTGCGCGGTGCCGATTTCCAGCTTAAAGTCCAAGCGTAGTCGGTCGCCGACGGCCAACACAATCTCCTTCTGCTCCACCACCTTGAAGCCCGCGACTTGCACGCGCACCGTGTAGTGTCCGATCCGAAGGTCGGGAACCACAAATTGGCCAACATTGTTGCTGGAGCTCTGGCGAACCTGACCAGTCTCAGCATTCGTCAACGTGATGGCTGCGTTGGGAACCGCGGCCCCCGTCGGGTCGGTGACAGTTCCCACAATGGTTGCTTCCTGCGCGTGCGCCGGGATTGCTAGCGCTCCCAGGAGCACGCACATGAGAAAAACGGCTCGGAGACTAACCGATCTCACATTTACCTCCCTTAAGAACCCTTAATGAATTGATCTCGGCCTCCGTGCCCCCTTTCACCCGAGGACACACCTGGACACCGGATCGGGCTAGACTATAGGCCGTTTGTGCCCTCCGGGAAAAGGATAGTACGGAACTGTACATTTATGGATCTTTGAAATCAGTGTGTTACGGGCTTTTGCGCCAAGGCGGAAGAGGCAGTACGATACTCGAATTCTGCCCGTACTTCTCGTGCTATGATGGGCCGTCAATAGGAGGGCAATGTCCCGCAGGCCAGACGTCGCGGCTGTGCCGACCCTCCTGCCGCCGGAGAGGGCGGAGGAGATCCGGGCGCTGTTGGAACGCGTCCTCAGCAGCCACCACTTCCGGGGCAGCCGCCGTTGCCACAGCCTGCTGCAGCATATCACCGAGCGGACTCTCGCGGGCGATACCCGGTCCCTCAAGGAACGCACCCTCGGCGTGGAGGTCTTCGAACGTACGCCGGACTACGACACCAGTCAGGACCCCGTCGTTCGAGTGACCGCGGCCGAGATTCGGAAACGACTCGCGCAGTACTACCAGGAGCCCGGGCACGAGCCCGAGCCCCGCATCGAGTTGGTCTCGGGATCCTATGTCGTCGAGTTCCACTTCAACGGAGTGGCCGCGCCAGCCGCTAAGAAGCCTCGCTCGCGATATCCTCTTGTCGTTGCATGCGCCGGCGCTGCTGCACTTCTGGCCCTGGTTATCGCCCAGGTCTGGCCGCACTGGTCGCGCTCCAGTCTCGACCAGTTCTGGGCCCCCGTCCTCAAATCGCCGGGGCCCGTCCTGATTTCCACGGGGCAGCCGATCACGTACATCTTGAGGTCGGTTCAGGCGCAGGACGCAATTCAAGGCATTGGCGGCGCTCCCCAGCCGCCCGACGACCCTGCCGCGCAGGACTTCATTCTCAAGAAGGACCTCCTCATCCTGCCCGACCGCTACATGATGTTGGGCGATGCCATCTGCCTGGTTCATTTTACGTCCCTCTTTGAGAGGTACCGCAAGCCCTACCGCATCCGCGGCGAGCGCGCCACGTCGTTCGCCGACCTCCGCGAGACTTCTTCCGTCCTCATCGGCGCCTTCGATAACCAGTGGACTCTGCGCGCTTCCAGCCGGCTGCGTTTTACCTTCGTAAAGGACGACGCGCATGAGATCGACATGGTCCGGGACGGACAGCACCCGGAGAATACGGCATGGCGTCTGACGGGAGCGTGGCCCTTCTGGGAGGTTCCGGCTGACTACGCCATCGTGTCGCGCATCCTTGATACCACTTCCGACCGTCTGGTGGTCTTCGCCGGCGGCATTACGCAGTACGGCACCATGGCAGCGGGCGAGTTCCTCAGTAATCCCGAGTATTTCGCCGACGCCGCGTCGCGGCTTCCTGGCGGCTGGCAAAAGAAGAATCTGCAGATCGTGCTGCGTGTTCCGGTTGTCCATCGGGTGCCCGGACGTGCCCAGATTCTCGCCACGCACGTCTGGTGAGTTTCGGGGACAGGCTACGCGATAGATTCCAGGAACAGGCGGTGGATGCGGGGGTCCGGGGTCAGCTCGGGGTGGAAGGTGGCCACCAGATGACGTCCCTGAGAAACCAGCACGGGATCGCCCTGGTAGCGAAGGTAGACCTTGGAGCCCGGCCCGAGGCGGCGGATGATCGGGGCGCGGATAAAGACCGCCTCCAGGGGGCCCGGGCCCGCTTCCCGCTCGAAGGGCTGGTCCGGCTCGAGCGTCACCACGCGGCTGTCCGCCTGCCGCCCGTAAGCGTTGCGCTCGATGGCCAGGTCCACAAGCCCGAGGGACTCCTGGGCGGGGTTGGTGACTTCGCTCGCGATCAGGATCGCGCCGGCGCAGGTGCCCAGGATCGAGTGCCGGCCGCCGAAGCGCTTGAGCGGTTCCAAGAGGTCCTCGTCCCGCATGATCAGGAGCATGGTGGTGCTCTCGCCGCCAGGGATCACCAGAGCCGAGACGGTTTCAAGCTCGGCGGCCGTGCGCACCTCGATGGCAGCGGCGCCGGCGCGCTCGAGCGCCTTGCGGTGCGCCTCGAAGTCACCCTGGAGAGCCAGAACGCCAACCCCCTGAGGCGCCACAAAGGACTCCTCACCAGCCGCGGACCGCGAGGCGTTCGCTGTCCGGCATGCTGGCGACATCGAGACCAAACATGGCCTGCCCAAGCTCCTCGCTGGCCTCGAGCAGCCTGACCGGGTCGTTGTAGTAGGTGGCGGCCTTGACGATGGCGCGGGCGCGCGTCTCTGGGTCCTCGCTCTTGAAGATGCCGGAGCCGACAAAGACGGATTCCGCGCCAAGCTGCATGACCAGCGCGGCGTCGGCGGGCGTGGCGATTCCGCCGGCCGAGAAGTTCGGCACCGGCAGCCGGCCGTGCGCGGCCACGTACTCGACCAACTCCAGCGGGGCCTGGAGCTTCTTGGACTCGGCGACCAGCTCCTCGCGGCCGAGCACCGTGAGCTGCTTCATCTCCTTCTGGATGGTGCGCATGTGCCGCACAGCCTCGACGATGTTGCCCGAGCCGGCCTCGCCCTTGGTGCGGATCATGGCGGCGCCTTCGGCGATGCGGCGGAGCGCCTCGCCGAGGTTGCGCGCGCCGCAGACGAAGGGAATCGTGAAGGGCCGCTTATCGACGTGGTGCTCCTCGTCGGCGGGCGTGAGCACCTCGCTCTCGTCGATGTAATCCACCTTGAGCGCCTCCAGGATGCGCGCCTCCATGAAGTGCCCGATCCGGCACTTGGCCATCACCGGAATCGAGACCGTCTGCATGATGTCGCGGATCTTCCGGATCGGCGCCATGCGCGCCACGCCGCCCTCCTTGCGGATATCGGCGGGCACGCGCTCCAACGCCATGACGGCCACCGCGCCGGCCTTTTCGGCGATGAGGGCCTGCTCGGCGTTGGTGACGTCCATGATGACGCCGCCTTTGAGCATCTCCGCCAGACCGACTTTCACGCGAAACGTATCATCCATGAACATCCCAACCTCCAATTCCACGAAAGGCTCGATCAGACCACCGCCAGAGCCGGCTCGGCGCGCTCCTGGAGCGCACGGGCCAGCTCACTCGAGAAGATCCGTCCCAAGACCGCCACGCCCGCGCGGATCCTCTCCGGCGCCAAGGCGGCGAAGCTCAGCCGCAGGCCGCCCGGCTCGCGCCGCGAGACCTCGAAGTACCTTCCCGGCAGGTAACTCACTCCTTCGGCGTGGGCGCGGGGAAGCAACTCGGAAGAATCCAGCGGCTCTGGCAGCCGCACCCACAGGTTCATGCCGCCTTGCGGGCGCGTGAAGGATGCACCCGCCGGCAGGAACGCTTCACAAGCCGCCAGCACGGCGCGCAGGCGCTCGCCTCCCGCCGCCACGACGCGTTGGCGGTGCGAGGCCAGGCGGCCGGATTCGGCAAAACGCAGCAGGACGGCCTGCGCAAGCTGGTCCGTGTGCAAGTCCGCCAGATGCTTGGCCTCGGCCAGCCGGGCCAGCAGCGGCCTGGGGCCGATGATCCAGCCCACCCTCAGCCCGGGGAAGGTGAGTTTGGAGAAGCTGCCGAGCAGCACGGTGTCGCCGGTGTTGTCGAGCTGCTTGATGGGAGGCAGCGGCTCGCCCTGGTAGCGCAACTCGCCGTAGGTGTCGTTTTCGACCAGCACGCAGCCCGAGGCGCGCGCAATGCGCACCACGGCGCGCCGCCCCTCGGCGCTGAGAGTGGCGCCGGTGGGGTTCTGGAAGTTCGGCGTCAGCACCGCCAGTCGCGGCCTCGTCCGGGCCAGGGCGCGCTCGAAGGCTTCCACGTCCAGCCCGTCCGCGCCTATGTGAACACCTACGAGCTGGGCGCCGCCCCTGGCGAACAGGTTCTTCAGGCCGGGATAGACCGGGTCCTCGACCACGACCGCGTCGCCCGGACGAACCAGCAGCCGGTGAATCAGATCCATCGCCTGCTGGCAGCCGCTGGTGACGATGAGATCGTCGCCGGGGCCGGCCACACCCTGGCGGCGCGCGCCGTCAAGCAGGTAATGGCGCAGCGGCGCATAGCCGGCCGGCGATCCCAGTTGTAGGATCGAGGAGACCTGCGGCGAGGAGAGCACTTCCTCGGCGCTGAGCCGGAAGGCATCGAGCGGAAACAGGTCCTCGGCGGGACGCGAGCTGGCGAAGCTGATCAGCTCGGCCGCGCCCGGCTGGGTGGGTGAAGCGGCCTCCGGCCCGGGCAGCAGGTGGTCCCAGTCCAGGCCTGGGCCGGGCTTGAGCGGCTGTGCCAGCACGAAGCTGCCTCGGCCCACGTGCCCCTGGATGAGGCCTTCGGACTCGAGGATGGCATAGGCAGCGGAGACAGTGGTGCGATTCAGTCCGAGCGTGCCAGCCAACTCCCGAGTGGCTGGCAACCGCTCACCGCGCGTCACAGCTCCTGATTCTATAAGATATCTAATAGAATCAGCTAGTTGACGATATAGTGGCGTCTCAGCGTTAGCGTCTAGCTGGATTCCTGGAAACATGCCAATTGCAGCCCTCACTCTACCATATTGGATGGCGGGCGTCCAGCCCGGACAAGAGCGGGACCACAGGCCGGGAACATGCACCAGCCCCGATGTTTCACGAGCAATCTGCTGCTGCGGCGGCGGCGAGGCGGGAAAACGGGTGGAACGAACTGATACAATCGACTGCGAAGCCGCGCATCGCGGATCCGCCAACCCAATGAGGTGTCTCGTCGGTTTGATGTGCCTCGCGCTGGCCTGGACGCTGACAGCCCAGGCCGCCGAGAAGAAGAAAAAGGGGAAGAAGGGCCAAGAGGAGGAGATCACTCAGGTCCTCGAGCTTCCCAAGGAACCGCCGGTGGTGGCGGTGGCCGAGGCCGAGCGCCTGGCGTTTCAGGTCACGCCGCTTTACTCCAAGGGGCTGCTCTCGCAGCAGGTGCGCGAGGCGCTGAGGTGGCTGCTGCGGCAGGACCGCCCGGTCGTGCGGCTGCGCGCGTTTGTCGCCGGCACGGGCGACACGCGCCGCGTGCAGGCCATCGTCAGCGAGGAATTCACCGACAGGCGCCTGCCGCTGCCGACGCTCACGGTGATCCAGGTTGGGGCGCTGCCGCAAGAGGGGGCGCAGGTGGTTCTGGAGGCACTGGCCACTGACCGGAAGCCGGTCAACCCCAAGGGGCTGGTGTTCGTGGCTGGCCAGGCATTCAGCGTGGATGCGCCGCTGGAACCGGTGGCGCCGCTGGCTGAGAAGGCGCTGGAGCACGTGCGCCGGGCCTTGGGCTGGGCCGGCGCCGGCCCCGGCGACGTGCTGGCGGTGACCTGCTACCTCACGTCCCTGGCGGATGTCGAGAAGGTCCGCGCCGCAGCTAGCCGGCAGTTCCCCCAAGCCGCCCTCAACCTGCTGCAGCCGCTGCGTGGAGCACTGCATACCAGCGCGGCCTGCGAGGCGGCCGGCCGCTTGAGCAGCGCTCCCCGGGAGCAGATGGAGACGCTGGAGGAGCCGGGGCCGGCCGGGGGAGCACGCCACTCCGCGGCGGTCACGATCGGCCCCGGGCGCCTCGCCATCACCGGTGCGCAACTGGCTTTCGGAACCGGAGAGGCCGACGCCCGGCTGGCGTTTCAGCGCCTCGAAAAGGGGCTCGAGGCCGTGGCGGGCTTCCGCCGCGGCGCCGCGGTGGTTCACATTTACCCACTGTCGCGCGCTGCCGCGGATCTGGCCCAGCGGGTTGGCGCGGAGTACTTCGACGGCGCGAAGCCACCCGCCATCACGGCCCTGCCGATTGAGGGGTTGCCGTCGATGGACGCTTCCTTCTCGTTCGATCTGATAGCAGTCGTTCCGGAGATCAAATAGGAGTTCTTAGCGATGACGAAGACAGTCGTCACATTCGGAGAGATCATGCTGCGGCTGGCGCCGCCGGGTTGCGAGCGGTTCCTGCAATCGCCGCAGTTCCTGGCGACCTTCGGCGGCGGCGAGGCCAACGTCGCGGTCAGCCTGGCCGGGTTCGGAGTGCCGGCGCGGTACGTCACCGCGCTGCCAGCCGGCAACCCGATCGCGGAGGCGGCGATTCAGCAGCTCCGCGGCTTCGGCGTGGACACGTCGAAGATCGTGCGCGGCAAAGGGCGGATGGGAATCTACTTCCTGGAGACGGGCGCCAACCAGCGCCCCTCGAAGGTGGTCTACGACCGCGAGGGAAGCGCAATCGCGCTGGCCCGGCCCGGCGACATCGACTGGGACAGTGCGCTAGAGGATGCGGGCTGGTTCCACGTCACCGGCATCACGCCGGCGATCAGCCAGGGCGCCGCCGGCCTGGCGCTCGAAGCCGTCCAGAAGGCCCGCGCCAAGGGTCTCACCGTCTCCTGTGATTTGAACTACCGCAAGAACCTTTGGAAGTGGGGCAAGACCGCGCCCGAGGTGATGAGGGAGCTGTTCAAGCTCGTCGATGTCGGCATCGCCAACGAGGAAGACTGCCAGATGGCGCTCGGCATCCAGGCCGAAGTGGACGTGCACGCGGGCCAGCTCGACGTCTCGCAGTACTCCCAGCTCGCGCAGGAGGTGCTGCACGAATACCCGAACCTGAAGGTGATGGCGATCACGCTGCGCGAGTCCCGGAGCGCCTCCCACAATGGCTGGTCGGCCTGCCTGCACGACGGGAAGGAGTTTCTCGGCAGCCGGCGCTACGAGATCACGCACATTGTCGATCGGGTGGGCGGCGGGGACGCCTTCGCCGGCGGCCTGATCTACGGTCTCCAGCACCTGGGGAGTCACCAGGAGGCGCTCGAGTTCGCGGTGGCCGCCTCCTGCCTGAAGCACTCCGTCCCCGGGGACTTCAACCGCTTCAGCGCCGAGGAGGTCAAGGCGCTGCTCAAGGGCGGCGGCTCCGGACGGGTGCAGAGGTAGAATGAACCGCAGAGGCCCAGTTTGAGGGCCGAGCGCTTCTGCGCGTCTGTGGTGACCTCTATAATGGTTAGTTGTATGCTTCGGGGTGGTCTTCTCGCGGTCTTCGGCATGTGCGGGCTGGCGTTCGCCCAGACTCCGCAGCCGCAGCAGGGGGAGCCGCAGCCGGCGCCGATTCGCGTGCAGGTCAACGAGGTCATCGTGCCCGTGACGGTGACGGACTCCAAAGGCGCCTTCATCTCGAACCTGGACCGATCCGACTTCCGCATCTTCGAGAACGGCCGGGAGCAGAAGATCGTCTACTTCAGCCGCGAGCATAACCAGCCCGTGGTGGTCGGGTTTCTGCTGGATCTGAGCAGCTCCTCGCGCGTGCACTGGAAGGCGTTTCAGGACACGTCCATGGAGCTGGTCTGGATGCTGCTGTCGGAAGACCGGCAACGCAAGTACAGCGGTTTCCTGGTCACCTATTCAACGGACGCCGAGCTGGCGGTCAACACCACCCAGGACCCCGAGCCGATCGTGGACAAGATCCGCAAACTGAAGCCGGGTGGCGGCGCGGCGCTGCTGGACGCAATCTACCTCGGCATCACCAGGCACAACCTGATCCGGGGCGAGCCCATCGAGCCGCGGCGCGTGCTGATCGTCATCGGCGACGGCAACGACAACGCCAGCAGGCACAGCGTCGACGAGATCATCGAACTGGCCCAGCGAAACCTGGTGACCATCTATGGCGTGAGCACGGTGGCGTTCGGCTTCACCAGCGAGGGCGACACAACGCTGCGGCGTCTGGCCGACGAAACGGGCGGCCGGGTCGAGTATCCGCTCGAGAACGTCTACAAAGACGTGTCGGGCTACCTCTCCAAGCCGCAAGATGAAGGTAATTACGCCCTCACGGTGGGCTCCGGAGAGTACGCCGCCGCAATCTCCAGCAACATGTTCGATGCCATCGTCAAGGTGGCCGGGGAGGTCACCACGCAGTACATTCTGCGCTACGTTCCCGACACGAGCGACACTGCCCGCCAGTTCCGCTCGCTTCGGGTGGACGTGCCGGGCCTGTCCGATGTAAGGGTCCGGGCGCGCAGAGGCTACTACCCCTTCGCTCCGTAAGCGCCGAAAACGGGTACAGGCAGCTCTGTCCACTCGCTGCGCTCGGGACAGAGTAGCCTGGCCCCGTTTTGGGCGCCGGCCCTAGTTCGGGGACGGGCTACTAAACACGGTCACACCTTCCCAGCGGGCCACGACCGCGGTGGCCAGGCAGTTGCCGAGCATGTTCACCGAGGTGCGGACCATGTCCGTCACGGCGTCGATGCCGATCAGCAGCGCCAGGGCTTCCAGGGGGATGCCGAACATAACCAGGGTCCCGGAAAGAACCACCAATGAGGCGCTCCGCACGCCGCCCACGCCCTTGCTGGTCAGCATCAGGGTGAGCATCATCAGGAGCTGCTGAGAGAGCGTGAGGTGAATGCCCGCCGTCTGCGCGGCGAATACCGCGGCCAGCGAGAGGTAGAGCGTGGTGCCGTCGAGGTTGAAGCTGCAACCAGTGGGAAGGACGAAAGCCACGATGTGGCGCGGTACGCCAAAACGCTCCATGTTCTCGAGCGCCTTGGGCAGCGCGGCCACGCTGGTGGCCGTCGAGAACGCAATGAGGAACGGCTCGCGCGCGGCTTGCCAGAACCTGACCGCCGGCACGCGGGCGATCGCCATCACCGCGCCGAGCACGGCCACGACGAAAACCGCCTGCGCGGCGCACACGGTCAGGACGAATTTTCCCAGCGCGGCCAGCACCGAGAATCCCTCGCCGCCGAGCGCCACCGCCAGGGCCGCGCCGACGCCGAGCGGCGCCAGGCACATGACGTAGCGCGTGAAGCGGAACATCACTTCGGCCAGGGCGCCGCAGAACTCCACGACCGGCCTGGCCTTGGCTCCGATGGCCGCGCAGGCGGCGCCGAACAGGAGCGCGAAGACGACGACCTGGAGCACTTCGCCGCGCGCCATGGCGTCGATAACGCTTTCTGGAAAGACGCTGTGGAGCACGCCGGAGAGGGTCAGCCCGGCCTCGGACGGCGGAAGCGCCTTGCCGGCCCTCATGCCCACGCCGGGCTGAATCAGGTTGGCCGCCGCCAGCCCGAGAAACAGCGCGATCGTGGTCACGAGCTCGAAGTAGAGGATGGTCTTCAGACCGATGCGGCCCATCGCCCTCAGGCTGCCGCCGCCCGCGATGCCGTAAACCAGCGTGCCGAAGATCAGCGGCGCGATCACGGACTTGATGAGCCGCAGGAAGACGTCGCTCACCGGCGCCAGTTTGACGGCCAGCGACGGCGCGAGCGCTCCGAGCAGAATGCCCGCGGCCATGCCGAAAAAGATCCAAACGGTGAGGGAGAGCCGCCTCACCTCTCGCCCCACTTCAGCTTCTGTCTGAGCACGTCGAAGAAATGGGACTTTGGCGGGCGGATCAGTTGCAGCACGTGCGGCGAGCGGTCACACACCACCTTGTCGCCGGCGCGCAGCGGTTCGCCCACCTGGCCGTCGATGGTCAGATAGGCATCATCGTCGCCGGCGCGGTTCAGCACGGTGATGGTGCTCGTATCGGGCACGATCACGGGGCGGTTGGTCAGCGTATGCGGGCAGATCGGCGTGAGGCAGAACGCGCCGACACGCGGGAAGATGATGGGGCCGCCGGCGGAGAGCGAATAGGCGGTCGAGCCGGTGGGCGTGCAGACGATCAGGCCGTCGGCCTTGTAGGCGGCGACGAAGCGGCCGTCCACGAAAGCGTCCAGATCGATCATGCGCGCGATGGAGGCCTTGGTGATCACGACGTCGTTGAGGGCATCGTGCTGCACGGCCCTGGCGCCGTCGCGGACCAGCTCGCAGCGCAGCATGCGGCGGGGGCCGATGCGGTGTCCGCCGCGGAAGGCGCGCTCCAGCTCCGCGCAGATCTCGTCGGTGGAGATGGCGGTAAGAAAGCCCAGGCCGCCCAGGTTCACCGGGAACAGCGGGATCTGCCGGCCGCTGAGCGCGCGCGCCGCGGCCAGCAGCG
>JBEKLJ010000105.1:0-12061 GCA_050010255.1 Bryobacteraceae bacterium | reverse complement strand
CCGACCCGACGGTGCCGGCGAATGTCCGCACGCTGATCGACACGGTCAAGCAGAGCGGCGCGGCGCTGGGCGTCGCTTTCGACGGCGACGCGGACCGGCTGGGGGCGGTGGACGAGCAGGGCAACGTGCTCTGGGGCGACCAGTTGATGACCATCTACGCGCGCGAGATCCTCAGCCGCAAGCCGGGTGCGACCTTCATCGGCGAGGTCAAGTGCTCGCAGGTGATGTACGACGAGATCCGGCGGCTGGGTGGAAACGCCATCATGTACCGCACCGGCCACTCGCTCATCAAGGCGAAGATGAAAGAGGAGCACGCCGAGTTGGCGGGCGAGATGAGCGGGCACCTGTTCTTCGCCGACCGCTACTACGGCTACGACGACGCGCTCTACGCCGCCTGCCGGCTGATCGAGATCGTCGCCCATTCGGGCCAGCCGCTCTCGGGCCAGCTCGCCGGGCTGCCGCACATGGTATCGACGCCCGAGATTCGGGTGGATTGTCCGGACGAGATCAAGTTCGAGGTAGTCAAACGCGTCGCCGAGCACTTCCGGGAGACGCACCAGGTGGTGGACATCGACGGCGTGCGCGTGCTGTTCCCGCAGGGCTGGGGGCTGGTGCGCGCCTCGAACACGCAGCCGGTGCTGGTGGAGCGCTTCGAGGCAGTCAACGAACAGTTGCTCGGGCAGTACCAGAAGGAAGTCGAGGACGTGCTGGCGATCGCCAGAGAGGACGTTCTGAGGGCCGGCTGAGGGGCGGCGGGCGCCGTTAGTTGCGGGGGCCGGGGATCTCGGTGCGGCCGGCCAGCGGCCTGATTACCGAGCCGCCGCAGACGCCCACGCCGGTGTGCGCGAGGGCGTTCAGGAAGCTCAGGAAGACGGCGTAGACCATCTGCTCGGTGACGGGATTCTTGCCGGGGAGGCGGAAGCTCTCCGGAAGCTCCTTCGAGAACTGAACGCGGATCGTGTCGGGCAGGAGGCGACCGGCGCGGTCGCAGCAGTTGGCGAGCGAGATCGGCGTCTGCAACACCTGGCCGGTGTTGCCGTCCACGTAGAACTGGCAGCGCGAAAACCAGCCGAGGTTTGCGGGGTCGGCGGCGTCAAACAACAGCAGGGGCGCCTGGCGGCCGTGGGCCGTGAGCTCGAGCACGACGACGCGCTTGCCGTCTTCCGGCTTGCAGTCGAAACCCGCCTGGCGCGCCAGACCGGTCAGGACCTCGGTTTCCAGCTCGAGCAGGATCAGCTTGTGTGCCCCAGCTTGCGCGACCTGCATACAACTATTGTAGCGGCTGACGGGCTAACGCCGCGGCATAGACCTCGAAGGTGCGGCGGTCGAACAGCACGAAGACGGCCTCTCGCAGGCGCGTCTCGGGCCGCCGCAAGTGCTCGGCCACGGCTGCGACGGCAATTCGCGCGGCCTCTTCGACCGGGTAGCCGTAAGCCCCGGTGCTGATCGAAGGGAAGGCGATGGTCGCAACGCCGCGCTCCTCGGCCAGGGCGAGGCAGGTGCGATAGCAGGAGGCCAGCAAGTCCTCCTCGCCGCGGCGGCCGCCGCTCCAGACCGGCCCGACGGCGTGAAAGACCCAGCGGGCCGGTAGCGCGCCGGCTGCGGTGGCGACGGCGCTGCCGGTGGGGCAGCCACCGGTGCGGGCGCGGATCCCGTCGAGCTCCCGCATGATTGCCGGTCCCCCGGCGCGGTGGATGGCGCCATCGACTCCGCCGCCGCCGGCGAGCGCCGAGTTGGCGGCGTTCACCAGCGCATCGGCCGCCACGCACGTGATGTCGCCCACCAGGAGGCGCAGCCTCCTGCCTCCGGCGAACTCGCGTTCCGCGCTCGGGACCGCCTCGGCCATGCATAGTAAAATAGGCGTTTCCGCAGGGAGGCGCAACCCGCTCAAATGCTACGCACGTGCGCGCCCGCGCTGGCGCTGTTCGACATCGACGGCACGCTGCTCCGCCGCGCGGGGCCGCACCACCGCGAGGCGCTCGAGAAGGCCATCCGGAGCGCCACCGGGTACGAGACCTCCACCGACGGCATCCCGCTCTACGGCATGCTCGACCCGGACATCATCGCCGAGATGCTGCGCCAGGCGGGCGCGCCGCAGCGCGTCATCCGCGAGAAGATGCCGGGAATCGTCTCGCGCGCGCAGGCGGTCTACCTCCTGACGTGCCCACGGCTCGAGCGCAAGACCTGTCCCGGGGTGCGGCGGGCGCTGCGGTCCCTGGCGCAGAGCGGGATCGTGATGGAGCTGGTGACCGGCAACCTGACGCGCATCGGCTGGCGGAAGATGGAGCGGGCGGGCCTGGACGGTTACTTCCGCTTCGGAGCGTTCGGGGAGGCGGCCAAGGACCGGGCGGGCCTGGTCCGGATTGCCATCCGGCACGCGCGGAGCCATGGCTGGATCGGCGTCCAGACCCCCGTCACCCTCGTCGGCGACTCGCCGGCCGACGTGCTGGCGGCCAAGGCAACCGGCATCCGGTCGATCGCCGTCGCCACCGGCGTTATACCGGCGAACGAACTGAGGCGGTACGATCCCGATCTGGTGATCGAGGACCTGCGGTCACTGACACCCGAGCTGCTTCTCGGAGCCAGCGAGCCGGCGTCAGCGAGCCGGGTCCGGCCGAGAGGCTTCAACCCGGGAGGGTGAGGACCCATGAAACGGATTGCGGTTCTGACGAGCGGGGGAGACGCCCCAGGAATGAACGCGGCCATCCGCGCCGTGGTGCGGACGGGCCTGGAAAACGGCCTGGATGTGTACGGCGTCGAGCACGGCTTCGCCGGGTTGATCGCGGGCAACCTCAGCCCGCTTGGCGCGCGCGACGTCGGCGGGATCATGCAGAAGGGCGGGACCGTGCTGGGCAGCGCGCGCTGCCCGGAGTTCAAGACCGAAGAGGGGCGCCTGAAGGCGGAGCGCGAGCTGAACGCGCGCGGGATCGAGGCGCTGGTGGTCATTGGAGGCAACGGTTCGCAGACCGGCGCGCACGCGCTGGCGGAGATGGGCTACCCGGTGGTGGGCGTGGCCTCGACCATCGACAACGACCTGTACGGCTCGGAGGTGACCATCGGGGTCGATACCGCGCTGAATATCGCGCTGGAGGCCATTGACCGGCTGAAGGTGACGGCGTCCTCGCACCAGCGGGCCATGCTGGTGGAGGTGATGGGGCGCAACTGCGGCTACCTGGCGCTCATGGCGGGCATCGCCGGCGGCGCCGAGGCGGTGGTGATCCCCGAGTGCCCGGCCGACCCCGAGGAGATCGCCAGGGAGATCCGCCGGGCCTACGAGCGCGGCAAGCCGCACGCCATCGTGGTGGTCGCCGAGGGCGCCAGGCCGAACGCGCAGGGCTTCGCCGCCTACGTCCGAGAGCAGGGGGCGCGGCTGGGCTTCGAGCTGCGGGTGACGATTCTGGGCTACATGCAGCGGGGCGGCACGCCGACTTACGCCGATCGTATGCTGGCGACGCGGCTGGGAGCGGCGGCGGTGGAACAACTCGTCGCGGGGAGGTCCGGCGTCCTGGTGGGAACCTGGAAGTGCGAGATCATCGCCACGCCGCTCGGCGAGGTGGTCGCCGGCGTCAAGCCGCTCGACCCGAAGCTCGTCGAGCTGGCGCGCGTGATGGCGCGATAGCCCTTACGCCACTTCTGGCCACTGATATTCCCGACAGAGGGCCGGACTATGGCCGGCTCGCTCGCGATTATTCGCGGCTTGTCCTCCCCCTTTCCGGTATTCACTCGGCCGCGCCGGAGGTCGATGGCTATGGGGAGATGTTGACCCGCATTTCCGATTTGACCAGCTACTGACAACCTCTTGAGGCCTTTCCTCGCCTTTATCCATAGGGGTTTGAAGGCAGGGACGGTGAGGTGTCAGTGGAATCTATTGAAAAGGCCTGCGTTCTTGGCTTCGGGGTCCTTGGGAGGGGCCAAACTGGCCCTCTCGGGGGCACCTGGGGGTACTAGAACTCACAAACTCGACTCGAACACTTGAAACAGAGGCAGGCGGGTGTACAATCGTTCTGCACCCAGGAGTCGACAAGGGAAATCCTCGCATGCAGCTTCTTTGTGCGATGGGGGAATCTAGACAAATGCTCAAGAGCTCCGTTTTGATCGCAGTTGCGTTGCTGGCCCTCGCGCTGGTCCCAGCCCGGGCGGCAACCATTACCCAGATCGGCATCACTACCAACGGCAACGCCCCCCCTTACGGCGGCATATGGGGCACGAGTGGTGCGGCCGCCATCGGCGTGTCGCTCCCTGGGGCCTCCAACAATCCGTTCCTGGACCCCGGTGGGGTGATGAGCGTGGCGTCTGGAGACTATCTTCTATTTTTGGGCTATGAAGATAGGTTCGCCGGAGCCTTGCCGGGCGACATCAGCCTGCTGCTCACAGTCACGTACTCCGACAGTTCCACCAGAATTGCCACGTTCTCAAACGCGTCTCTCGCAAGCCCTTCGATCTGGAGCAGACTCAGCGGTGACTCATCCCTCTTGATCGGCAGTTCCGGCATCACCAGCGTCGATCGAGTAGGAAGCGACCCCTCGGGAACCTACAATCCGAATGGGGTGAATGACGTCGTTCTAAGGTTCTCTGACACTGGCAGCTTTCCGGGCTCTGGTTCTGGGGTTCCTGAACCGGCCACATTCGGTCTGATGGCCGGGGGCCTTGCCGCGGTCGTCTTGTCCAGACGACGTAAGCTCAGCTAAGGGACGAAGGATCCCTCCCGCCAAAGGGCATTTCCAAGTTCAAGGCCAAACTGGGGCCAGCGTCCACATTGACGTCCACACGGACGGCCAAATGTCCACACGGGAGCGCCCAAGACTCAGGAATGTCAGCGAGAGCCTACCTTCGCGCAAGCTCGCCCGGATTCAAGGAGATAGGCGGTTGAGTCCCGACTCCGTACTCGTTGACGTGGCCCCGGGTACCGAGGCCGATCTCTTTGGGATTCAGCATCTTGCCGGTGTCTTACACTAGAATTGAGGGAGGGGGTTCGGACTTGCGCCTGATCCTGAGTGGGGTGGCGGGTTTCATCGGGTCGCATTTCGCCGACCGCCTGCTGGCCGAAGGGCACGAGGTCGCGGGTCTCGACAATTTCATCACCGGCAAGCCCGCTAACATCGCGCACCTCGCCGCTCACCCGCGCTTCCGGCTCATCGAGCACGATGTGTCGCGGCCTGTCGAGGTCGCCGGCCCGATCGACGGGGTGCTGCATCTGGCTTCGCCCGCCAGCCCGAAGGACTACCTCGAACATCCCATCGAGACGCTCGATGCCGGGTCGCTCGGCACGCGGAACCTGCTCGAGCTGGCCCGGCGCTTCGAGGCGCGCTTCCTGCTGGCCTCGACCTCGGAATGTTACGGCGACCCGCTCGAGCACCCGCAGTCGGAGACCTACTGGGGCAACGTGAATCCGGTCGGCCCGCGGTCCTGCTACGACGAGGCGAAGCGGTTCGCCGAGGCCCTTACAATGGCCTACCACCGGACGCACGGGCTGCGGACGAACATCGCGCGGATCTTCAACACCTACGGACCGCGCATGAAGCTGGACGACGGCCGCGTGGTGCCGGCCTTCCTCGATCAGGCACTGCGGGGCGATCCGATTACGATCTTCGGCGACGGCGCACAGACGCGCAGCTTCTGTTATGTCGCCGACCTCGTGGACGGGCTCTGCCGGCTGATGCTCTCTGACGAGCGCTATCCCGTCAACCTGGGCAATCCGGACGAGATGACGGTCCTCGAGTTCGCGCAGCGCATCAAGGAGCTGACCGGCAGCCGCAGCCCGATCGTGTTCCGGTCGCTGCCGGAGGACGATCCGCAGAGGCGCCGGCCGGACATCGCGAAGGCCCGGCGGGTGCTCGGCTGGGAGCCGCGCGTTTCGCTGGAGGACGGACTCAAAACGACCATCGAGTGCTTTCGCGTCCCTGCCGCTGGCAGAGCGGATATGGAACAATCGAAACTTGAATAGGTTCGGTTGATGCTCCCGGATTCCGACTGCGCCGCGGTGCGCTCCTCCTCGCCGGACTGGCAGAGCCAGACGCCGGCGCCGTCCCCTCTGGTGGCCATCAGCGCGACGTTCACCGCCGAGCCGCTGGCCGAGACGCTGGCCTTCTGGATGAGGCAACTGGGATTCGCCTATCAGGTCCGGTTTGCCCCTTATAACCAGGTCTTCCAGCAACTGCTGGACCCGTCCGGTCTGCTGGCGGGCAACCGCGATGGCATCAACGTCCTGCTGGTCCGGTTCGAGGACTGGGCGCGATTCAAGCCCGCCGCCGGCCTGGAGGAGCTGGAAGCCGACATCCGGCAAGTCCTGGCGCTGGTGGAATCCGCCGCACGGTCTTCGGCGGCGCCGCTGATCGTCGCCATCTGCCCGTCGTCGCCGCGGTTTGCGGCCGACCGAGCGCGCGCCGATTTCGTCGGCCGCATGGAGGCGCTGGCCGGGGAGCGGCTGCGCGGCCTCCCCGCCGTCCACCGGATTGCAGCGGAAGAGCTGAGCCGGCTGTATCCGGTGGACGAGCCGCACGACCCCCACGGCGACGAGCTGGGCCACGTTCCCTACACGCCCGAGTACTTCGCCGCGCTCGGCACGATGCTGGCGCGGCGCATCCACGCCCTGCGCGCCGCTCCTTACAAAGTGATCGTGCTCGACTGCGACGATACGCTCTGGGCCGGCATCTGCGGCGAGGACGGCCCCGAGGGCGTGGTCATCGACCCGCCCCGGCGCCTGCTCCAGGAATTCATGCTGGCGCAGCGCGAGGCGGGCATGCTGCTGTGCCTGGCCAGCAAGAACAACCCGGAGGACGTCGAGGAGACCTTCCGAGCGCACTCGGAGATGCCGTTGCGGCTGGAGCACTTCCTGGCGACGCGGCTCAACTGGGAGCCGAAGCCCACGAACCTCGTCGCGCTGGCCGAGGAACTGGGGCTGGGGCTCGAGGCGTTCATCCTCGTGGACGACAACGTCAAGGAGTGCGGCGAGGTGCGGGCCAACTGCCCCGAGGTGCTGACGCTGGCGCTTCCGGCCGGCGCCGGGCGGATCCCGGCTTTCCTGGAGCACGTCTGGGCCTTCGACCACGTGCGGATTACCCGGGAGGACCGCGAGCGGAGCCAGCTCTATGCCCAGCGGCTCGAGCGCGGGCGGGCGGAGAGGCAGGCCGCCAGCCTGGAAGAATTCCTGGCCTCGCTCAACCTCGACGTCCGCATCGCCCCGCTGACGGCTGGCCAGGTTGCGCGCGTTTCGCAGCTCACCGAGCGAACCAACCAGATGAACTTCACGACTCTCCGGCGGTCCGAGGCCCAGATCCGCGAGCTGGTGGATTCGGGCGCCGCCGAGTGCCTGACGGTTCAGGTCAGCGATCGTTTCGGCAGTTACGGCCTGACCGGGGTCATGATCTTCAACGCGCGCGAGGATGCGCTGGCCCTCGACACGTTCCTGCTGAGTTGCCGTGCCTTGGGCCGCGGCGTCGACCACCGGATGATGGCGCATCTGGGCCAGATCGCGCGCCAGCGGGGCCTGGCATACGTCGAGGTGCGCTACCGGCGGACGCCGCGCAACGCCCCGGCCCGGCTGTTCCTGGAAAGCGTCGGCGCGGCCTACCAGGAGTACGATGGCGCCGAGCTGCGATTTCGTCTGCCCGCCGAACACGCGGCCGCGGTTGTCTCGAAGCCCGACGGGATGCCGAAGGCCGCGCCGGCTCGCGAGGCCGGATCGGCGCCAGAGGAGCGCCGGCCGCTGGACTACGAGCGCATCGCGATCGAGCTAGCCTCCCCGGGCCGGATCCTGGAGCAGGTGCGCGGCGCGCGACGGGCGCGATCGGCCAGCGGCGGGGCGGCCGCGGCTCCGCGGACCGAGCTCGAAGCGCGGCTGGCGAAGATCTGGGCCGAGACGCTCGGCCTGGCGGCGGCCGGGGTCGACGACAACTTCTTCGACCTGGGCGGGCACTCGCTGCTGGCCGTCGAGATGCTGTCCCGCGTTCGGAAGGAGTTGGGCGCCGAGCTGTCCCTGGAGGTGGTCTACAGCGGCGCTTTCACGGTGGCCGAGCTGGCCAAGGCCATCGAGCTGAAGCAGCTTGAGCAAGGCGCCTCGGACGAGTACGCGGCGATCGTCGCCGAGCTGGACCGGCTCTCCGACGACGAAGTCCGCGCGCTACTGGCCCAGGAGGGCCTGGAGAATCCTTAGCTCGATGCGAGTCCTCTTGACCGCCAACGCTTCGTACCTGCCGCCGCGCGGCGGGGCTACGCGAAGCAATCTGGCTTGGCTCGAGCACCTGGCGGCGGTGGGGCATGACTGCCATGTCGTGTGCGCCGCGCTGGCATCGCGCGGTGAGGTTCACCAGCAGGTCCGGGACGAAGAGATCGACGACCTCTGGCTGCGCGTGCCGGCGGCGCCGGGCATCCAAGCCTTCGAGCGGGGCGGCGTGAGCGTCCATTCAGTGACCGAGCGCGCGCGGCTGGTCTCCCTGTTGCGCGACCAGATCCGGGAGTTCCAGCCGGACTGGGTGCTGGTGTCCTCCGAAGACCTTGGGCACGTGCTGTTGCGCGAGGCGGCGCGCTCGGCGCCGGGCCGCATCGTCTACCTGGCCCACACGCCGCAGTTCTTCCCCTTCGGTCCGGCGAGCTGGAACCCCGATGCGGAGGCCACCGATCTGGTGCGCCAGGCCGCGGGGGTGGTCACGATTGGGTATCACACGGGAGGTTACGTCGCCGAGCACACCGGCGCCGCTCCGGAGGTGATTCACCCGCCGATCTACGGCAGCGGGCCATTCCCGGACCTGGCTAGCTTCCATCGGGGCCGGGTCACGATGATCAATCCCTGCGCCGTCAAGGGCATCTCGATCTTTCTCGCGCTGGCGGACCGGTTCCGGGACGTGCCCTTCGGCGCGCTGCCGGGTTGGGGCACGACCAGCAGCGACCGGCGCGAGCTGGAGCGACGGCCGAATGTCGTCCTGCTGCCGAACTACAAGGACATCGACAGCTTCTTCCGGCAGACGCGCGTGCTCCTGATGCCCTCGCTCTGGTACGAGGGCTTCGGGTTGAGCGTGCTGGAAGCCAAACTGCGGGGGATTCCAACCATCTCCAGCAACTCCGGCGGCCTGGTCGAGGCGAACCTCGGCGCCGGCTGTACCGTCGGGGTACACGGCATTGAGCGGTTCGAGGCTGCTTTCGACGAGCGTGGCATGCCCAAGCCGGTCCTGCCGGAGAACGATATCGGACCCTGGGCCGCCGTGCTCGGTCGGCTGCTGGCCGACCGCGGGTTCTACGAGGCGACATCCGGGCTTTCCCGGAGCGCCGCCCTGGCGTTCGTCGCGCGCATCCGGCCCGGGAGGATGGAGGAGTACCTGCTCTCGCTCCGCCCGGTTGAGGGGGGGCTGGAGCCGCCACGGGCCGAAGCGCTCTCGGCGGAGAAGCGCGAGCTGCTGCTGCGGCGGCTGCGCCAGAATGCCGCCCGCCGAAATCTGGAATAGCCCGCTCTTCTCACACGCCTTCGGCTGCGGCTTGCGGGAGGCCGGCATCTGGCGCAGCAACTGGTGCCCGGGGCGGGACTCGAACCCGCACGTCCCTCGCGCCTGAGAGGCCGTTCAATTTCTTCTCCACCGCCGACACCCACGGCCGCAACTCCGGCAGTCCCACCGTGAACGGCAAGGGGGAGATCGTGGGCATTCTCTTCGACGGGAATATCGAGGGCCTTCGAAACCGGTTCGTACATACGGAGGCCCGGGCGCGCTCGGTCCACGTGGCCAACCAGGCGATCGTCGAGGCCCTGCGAGGCGTTTACCATGCAGACAGGCTGCTGCAAGAGACTGGAATGTGACCGCGTAACTTTGGAGCGATGCACAACGCCATATCCAAGAGGTGGTGGTGTGCCCAAACGGGCTGGATCGGCGCGGTAGAATGGAGCCTATTCCTCTTCGTACTCTAGGTTCGGTTTTCGTGGTTGCCTTGGGCGCCAGCGCCATTGCGCTTCTGGCGACGGGTTGCGGGGCGGGCAGTTCGCCGGCCCAACAGCCTGCGCGCAGGAGCGACGCCGTGCCCGTGGTGGTCGCTACAGTCGCCAAGAGAGACGTGCCACTCGAGGTCCAGGTCATCGGGAACGTCGAGGCGTACTCCACCGTCACCGTGAGGTCCCAGATCACCGGCCCGCTACTGCGGGTACACTTCCAGGAAGGCGATTTCGTCAAGCGAGGCGCGCTGCTCTTCACCATCGACCCGAGCCCGTTCGAGGCCCAAGTCGCCGGGGCGGAGGCGGACCTGGCCCGCAACGAGGCGCTGTCGGGGCAGGCGGAAGCGAGTCTGAAGCGGGACATCGTGCAGCAGAAATACGCCCAGGCGCAAGCGGCGAGATATACGCAGCTTCTCCAACACGGCGTTGTGTCCAAAGATCAAACCGAACAGCAGCAGGCCAGCGCGGACGCGATGGCGGAGAATCTCGGGGCGGATGAAGCGTCGATTCGAAGCGCGCGGGCGGCGGTAGTGACGGCCCGGGCGACGCTCGCCAACCTGAAGATCCAGCTAGGCTACACCGCTATCCGCTCCCCCATCGACGGCCGCACGGGCAATCTGGCCGTCAACGCCGGCAACTTGGTCACCGCGAACTCGATGGACCTGATCACAATCAACCAGGTCCAGCCGATCTATGTCACCTTTCCGGTTCCCGAAGCCAACCTGCCGGCCATCAAACAGTACATGGCGGGCGGCAAGCTGGAGGTCATGGCGGCCTCGCAGAACGCACCCCCGGGCGAGGAAGAGACCGGCGTACTCACGTTTGTCGATAACACCGTCGATCCGGCCACCGGGACCATCAAGCTGAAGGGGACCTTCTCCAACCAGAACCGCAGGCTCTGGCCGGGAGAGTTCGTGCGGGTCAGGCTCAGGCTGGCCACCCAGGCCAACGCGCTGGTAGTGCCCGATCAGGCGGTGCAGACGGGCCAGGATGGTTCGTTCATTTACGTGGTGAAGCCCGACCAGACCGTGGAGTCCCGCCCGGTGGTGACCGGATCCAGAGTGGATCAGGTGATCGTGGTTCAGACCGGGCTCCAAGCCGGCGAGACGATCGTAACGGAGGGCCAGTTGAGGCTGGCGCCTGGCATGAAGGTGCAAACCAGGGCGGGGCGGCAGGGCCCCCCGGCGGCGGCGAGGCGCGCACCCGGTAGGTAACGGAGCCCGCCGTGAATATCTCCGAAACCTTTATCCGGCGTCCGATCGCCACCAGCCTCCTCATGTTCGCGGTGGCGCTGTTCGGGGTGCTGGCGTACCGGGCCTTGCCGGTCTCGGATCTCCCCAACGTCGATTTTCCGACGCTGGTGGTCTCGGCCAGCCTGCCAGGCGGCAACCCGGACACCATGGCCTCGGCGGTCGCCACGCCGCTGGAGCGGCAGTTCACCGGCATCGCCGGGCTGGACTCGATGATCTCGGTGAACTCGATGGGCAACACCCAGATCACGCTCCAGTTCGATCTGAGCCGCAAGATCGACGGGGCGGCCGTGGACGTTCAGACCGCCATTGCGGAGGTGATGCCCCTGCTGCCGCCGGGCATGCCCAGCCCGCCCTCGTTTCGCAAGTACAACCCGGCCGACGCTCCCATCATTTTCCTGGGCCTGACCTCGAAGATCCTGCCCATGTGGCAGCTCGACGAGTACGCGGAAACGGACATCGCGCAGCGGCTCTCGATGGTGAGCGGCGTCGCGCAGGTGATGGTCTTCGGGTCGCAGAAGTACGCCGTGCGGGTGCAGGTGGATCCGGACAAGCTGGCGGCCCGCCAGCTCGGGCTGAACGAGGTCGATAGCGCCCTCCAGGGCTGGAACGTGAACCTGCCGACCGGCACGCTCTACGGCCCGCACACGGCCTTCAACGTTCAGGCCAGCGGGCAACTCATGCGGGCCTGGCAATACCGCCCGCTGGTGGTGGCGTGGCGCAACGGGGCGCCGGTGCGGCTCCGGGACGTCGCCCAGGTGATCGACAGCGTCGAGGACGACTTGACCATGTCGATGCTCATCAACCGCGATGACGCCGACCGCGCCATCGTCCTGATCGTGATGCGCCAGCCGGGCACCAACACCATCGAGGTGACCGACGCAATCAAGAAGCTCAT
>JBEKLJ010000104.1:0-12127 GCA_050010255.1 Bryobacteraceae bacterium | reverse complement strand
CGCGACGGGGTGAGCCCGCAGGCGTACTTGAACAGTACGTCGAGGACTCACCCCGAGCGCAACGCAGAAGATGCCGGCCTCCCGCAAGCCGCAGCCGAAGGCGTGTGAGAAGATCGGGCTAGGTGCGCAAGAACCTGGAAGCGCCTCTCCGGCCATTTGTGGCGTCCCACTTGGCCGTCTCGTCGGCATACCGGAGACTCCCCCGCTACCGAAGCCCGGCGCCCGCAGGTCCGTAACGGATCGAGGACTCACCCCGAGCGCAACGCAGAAGATACCGGCCTCCCGCAAGCCGCAGCCGAAGGCGTGTGAAAAGGTCGGGCTAGACCTTGCCGCCGCTCATTCGTACCGCAAGGCCCGGATCAGTTCCCTCATGGTCGCGGCGCTAAGCCGGCTCGCCACGGAATAAGCATCGGGACGCTTCGCCGGTACTGGCGGTAAGCATCGCCGAAGTCGCTCTCGAGGTCGACCTCCTCAAGTCTGGTTCCCATCCAGATCCAGCCAGTCCAGAGAACGTTAAATAGCAGGCGGTCCAGGGTCACGTCCGGGCTGCACCAGAACAGCACGAGAATGCTGAGGTACAGAGGGTGGCGCACCCATCGGTATGGGCCACGCACGACGAACGCCACCCGCGGCTCCTGCCTTCCTTTCAGATAGGCCCGGATGGGAGACAGGCCGAACGGGTCGAAACCCTTCAACGCAATCGCACCCCAGCAGAAGAACACGACCGCGATGAGCGCGCCGACCTGACTGATGCCCAGCGGAAGGCCCTGGAGCACCAGCAGATGGCGTCCGGATGGCTGCCAGAGCAGAACGACCGCGGCCAGCGCTATGCCCGAAGCGATCGCATAGACGGCCGGGTAACACCACGCCGGAATGAAGCGGGCGAGCCGGGCGCGGAACCCTCTCCGCACCATGCCGCTGTGTTGGATGAAGAACAGGAGCGACAAAACCGCATCCCAACACAGCACCCCGGCGACCGGCCATTGCGCCTGGAAAATCCTGAACGATCCGGCCGGGGCCAGCACAAAGAGACCAATCGACACGGTGCCGCAAACAGCCGCCAGCAGCATGATCGAGGTGGCAAGCAACCTGGCTGGTCCACTCATCCAAGACCTCCTTTTTGGCTTCCTGGCCAGCAGCAATTATACTTCCAACCGCTTCTTTGGGGGCTGTTTCTCCCATTTTCCCTATCCCGAACGGCTCCGCCGGGCCAGGAGGGGCCAACCCTGGCTCTTATAGGTGCGCAAGAACCTGGAAGCGCCTCTCCGGCCATTTGTGGCGTTCCACTTGGCCGTCTCGTCGGCATACCGAAAACTGGCCCGCTACCGAAGGTAGGCGCTCGCAGGTCCGTTACGTATCAAGGACGCCCCCCGAGCGCAACTTGAGAAGATGCCGGCCTCCCGCAAGCCGCAGCCGAAGGCGGGTGAGAAGATCGCACTATACGTTGCCGACGGTCATTCGTACCGCAACGCCCGGATCGGATCGATCAGGGACGCGCGTCGCGCCGGGATGTAGCAGGCCGCCATCGTAATCAGCACCAATGCAACCGGAACCGCGGCGTACGTGATCGGGTTGGGCGCGCCCAGGCCGACCAGGCCGGCCGTGAGCAGGCGCGCCACGCCGAAGCTGAGCGCGCCGCCCGCCAGCACCCCGCCCAGCACCAGCCCGAGCCGCCACCGTCAGGGAGTGGTGTGCCGGAGTGATTGATTCTCAAGCGTGGCTGCGAGCCTGCAATCAGTCGGGAAAATAGCCTTCTCTGGCCCGCACCTTGTAGTTCTTCAGGCCCGTGATGGCGAGTTGAATCGAACGCCACCTGACCCGGTCGCCCTGGGGCGGCCGATAGGCGAGCAGGTAGGTGTGCTCCAGGTCGCCCACGATATCGCGGAAAATGCCCGCGACGTCTCCCGGTCTGTGTGCTTCGTACACGGCGCCGCCCGTGCCGGCGGCGATCTCTTTCATGCCCTTGAGCAGGCTCTTTTTGGTAAGCGCGGCGCCCTGGGCGACCATGTAGATGGGCACTCCGGCCCTCTTGGCGCGGTCGATGGCGGCACGGGCACGCAACACGCTCGAGTTATCGTCGCCGTCGGTGAACACGACCGCCGCGCGTTTGCCTCTCCGTTCTCCGAGGACGCGTGTAACTTGGGCGATCGCGTCGAACAGTGCCGTGGCGCCCGCGGCTCGCGTCCGCATGACCGCTCGTTTGGCCAGCGTCCTGTCCTTGGTGAAATCCTGCAACAGATCGACCGACGTCGTGAAGGAATAGATGGCAACGGAATCCTCGTCGCGCAGTTCGTCGATGAACCTGGCAACGGCATTTTTCACGCGCGGCAATTCCTCCTGAAGGCTGCCGGTGGTGTCTAACAGAACCGCGCAATCCAGTCCCGCGGCCTCGGACTGAAACGCGACGACGTCCTGCCGTCTCCCGTCCTCAGACACGACGAAACGGTCGCGCGCCAGGTCGTCGAGGTACTTGCCGCGATCGTCCCGAACGGTGGCGTAAACCTCCACCAGCCGCGCCTCCGTGCGGAATACAACCTCCTGTGCGTGGCAGCACGTTACGGCAAGGACCAGGAGAGCGAAATACCTCTTCATTGCTTGGCAAGTACCCCGTCGATCATTTCATCGCTAATCGTCTTGAAGGCGGCGAGCACGGCTGGCCAATCGCGAAAATCGGCCATCTTCATGCCGGATAGCACGCGCCGGGCCGCGGGTTCGGCGATCACTGGCAGGAACGCAGGCGGAATTCCGGCACGCTCGAAATACTCGGCCAGGTAGAGCTTGAACTCCGAAACGCGTTCCGCCAGCCGGTTCGGGAACATATACCGTTCAAACTCCTCGTAAGGCATCTGCGGCGCGAAGTGCGGGTGCATGCAGCCGTTGATCGCATACATGTTGGGTCCGAGCCAATTGAGCCGCGCGCCGTCGTTGGTCCGGGAAAGTCCGAAGAGTTCTTTGAAAACCGGCGAGTTGTCCGTCGAGCCGCTGAGACGTGCTTCCATCCTTTGTCCCAGTGAGTTCAGGTCGCCGAGTGTTACCGAGTTCCAAACGGCTTTCCAGTCGCGCCGCTCGAGACCCTCCAGCAAGTCGTGGCGGCGCGCCGGCGACAGATAGCCGGCACTGTCCGCGGCGAGCGCGGATCGGAACTCGGCGCCAGTGGCTGCTTCGACTATCCATTCACGCGCGGCGCGGAGACGCAATCCCGTCCGCCGCTGATCCTCTGCGCCAAAGGCGGGCCAGTGCGTGAGGCGGATCGATCCGATCTGCTCCGAGGCGACATGCTCGCCTTGACCGCCGGCGGCATTCAAGTCGGCCATCGAGGCCTGGCCCGCGGCTGTCGCCATGGTCACGAATGATCCCGCCAGAAACGAGCCCGTTGGCCCCGATTTCAACTCGGTGATCGCGAAATAGTCCGTTTTTACCGGCAGTGTGTAGTCCGCGATCCGGTGCCGCCGGAGTAGAAGGGGGTCGTCGGCAAGGAGGAGGTCGCTCGGGCGGAAGTAGTAGGCATACAGGATGCCTGCCAGAGCCAGGCGCATCTGAGGCTCGAGTTCCGCAAGCACCTCGGAAGAGAGCGTCTGAATGTCCTGTGGTTTGATCTTCTTCGACTTGGCGACTTTCTTGTGCGCCTCGGCGATCGCCTTCAGTACCTTGTCGGGAAGGGAGTGGCGAATGTGTTCCCTCTCCTTGCCCTCCAGTTTGGCGCCCTTTTCCACGTCCACCGCCGGGAGTTTGGCGGCGTTGGCTTCCATCAGGGCAACCTGCGCCGCCGGTCCGGCCGCCAGGTTCGATGCCGCGTTCACAATGGCCATCACGGTGGTGAGGCTGGGCGCCTTCTGAATCTCCAGGACCCGATCCCATGCGGCGATTCGCGCTGCGGTCACATCGATGGATTTGGGCACCCCGCCGAACACCCATTCGGCCTTCACCGGGTGACCCACAAGCAGATCGCGCAGGGTCGATGCCGGGTCCCCGAGGCCCTCGGGAGGCAGCAGCGACTTCAGCGTATCCGAGGAGGCGACGGTCAGTTGATCCATCGTGGCCGCGTGCGTGAAGCGGTCGCAGATGCGCCCGAAGATTTCAGTGGCCTTCGGTTGCTCGATGGCGCCCGTGAGCACCGCGAGTCGCAGGATCTCCATCAACGCGTGGAAGTGGCCCAGCAGAATGTTGGCTTCCTCGGCGTGCAGCTCATTCGCTTTCTCGGCGAACTGGAAGAACTGCGCGAACTCGCGCGCCGACAGCGCGGTGAATGCCGCGAAGTATGGATAGTAGCCGGGATAGTGGGCGGAATGCTGAGCCAGCAAAAGCGCCGACTCTTCGTCGAGCGGTTGGTCGCGATGTTCCTCGACACGCACCACCGCGAGGAAGTTCTCCAGTTCGCTCCGCGCCGTGTGCTCGGCGGTGTAGCGCGTGCGGCCCAGCCTCAGCAGGATCTCGTCCTCGACATCGGGTGCGACTTTCTTGTGGATCTTCTTGAGGAGCCTGCTCGTATTGCCAACCGAACCCGCCTTGCCCTTCACCACCATCCACAGTTCCGGGCTTCCCGGGAACATCACCGTGCCGTCCGTGTCCAAGGGGACCCTGCGCAGGAACTCGCCGAAAGAGGTCTCTCGTACAACCGTGCCCGCGGCGCGCGCATTATCCGGTGATTCCCGGTACAGGTCGTAAAACTTCGCTAGGCGCGCCGAAGAGCGCGTGTAGAAACGCTGGTGTTCGAGGTCGAGCCCGGCCAGCGTGCTGTAGTATGCGAGAAGGTCGCCGTCGTTTCTCTCGAAAAGCGCGCGGAAGAACCGGCCAGGCTGGCGCGGGTCCGCTCCTGCCAAATGCGCCCAGGCGCCGAACGCCTCGGGTCCGCCCGGCACCGCCGCGGCGTTGTTCTCTATGGCGAGAGACGAGGCGTGGGCGATCATCTGCTCGCTGTAATGTTGCGCCAGCACGTGCAGGCCGAACGATTGCGTTACCACGCGTGCCGTTTCCGCGTCCAGGACGCTCAGCCCGGCGTAGAGGCGCGCCAGATTGATGTCCCTTGCCATCACCTCCGCCAGCCCTCCGAAGGCCTTCTCCTTGGCGTAAAACTCGTCGCGCCAGGTTTGCTCATCGAGCACGATCGGTACGCGCTCCCATGGGATCTCGAGCGTGTATGCTCTGCCTTCCGCGAAGGCGTCCTGCATGCCTACCTGGTCGATGCCGAGCGCCGAGGCCATGTCTTGCTTGCGGGCCTGCGCGCTCTTCTCGCCGAACTCGACCGTGATATCGCCCTTGTTGGCGCGCACCTTCCATCCCAGGAGGTTGAGGGCGCGTTCGGTTTGCCTGCGCTGCTTCTTATCGGTCACCGACAGCACCAGCCGCGTCACCCGCTGGTCTCCGGACGACGGCTGGCCGAGCGTGCACAACTCCTGGAGACGCTGAAAATAGTCGCGCAACGTGGCCGAGAACTCCTGCCCCGCACGTGGATTGCCCTTGGGGTGGCCGAGGAGGATGGCCTTTGCGTAGTCCACGAAAAAGTGATCCAGCGACGAACCTCCCTGGCCGCGCGCGATGAACATAAGCGCGTCGTGACCGCCTGGCAGCAGCACCTCGCTTCGCACACCCGCAACGCCCGGTGTAGCAATCGCCGCCGCCTCCCGCTGGCCCGCGGCGCTCAGCTTCTCGGCGAACCAGCCCGCTCGCGGCAGATCGTTATCGCGCAGAGCGACCTTCAATCCGCGCTGCAAAACGGCGCTCGATGATTCGACGCCCGCGAGGCGTTGATAGGCAGCGGGCGCCTCGCGGCCATAGAGGTCCTCCATCCAGGCGGCGTGCCGGATCAACTCCACGTCCTCGGAGCCGGGAGCGAAGCGCTTAATCTCGAGCCGGGCTTCGAGAATGCGGCCCTGTGCCTCGAGTGCCCGCGCTTTGATGAGGAAAATGCGAGCCGACGTTCGAGCGACGGCGAGCCCGGATTCGGCTTCGGTCTGTGCGGCGCGCATGTCGCCGGCGGCGAAGACAAGCCGGGCAATCGCGTAACGGACGTCTTCCCGTTCGGGCGCGAGCGCGCTCGCTTTTCGCCACACGGCGAGCGCGTCGCCGGGCCGCTTGAGTTCCTCGAGGAAGCCCGCCCAAACCGCATGCGGCTCGGCTTCCGCGCCCAGTTCGCGGAGACCGGGCTCAATCTGCGCCGCCGCCCGCTGTGTTTCCTGGTGGTCGAGCAGCAGCCGCACCAGCGATGTGCGGCGCTCCGAAACGTTTCCGCCAGGCGCGACGCCCTTTTCGAGCGACTCGGCCTGGCGGCTCCAATCGCCGAGTTTCGCGCTTGCGTCGGCGCGAGCAAACCAGAGCGCCTGGTTTGCCGGTTGGGCTGCCAGGCTCTCCTCGAAATACGGCAGGGCGCCGCGAGGGTCGTTGTGCGCGGCGTGGATTATGCCCAGCTCAGCCGCGCCTTCGGGCGTCTTGTACTCCAGCTCGCGGGCGCGCAGATGTGCCTTCTGTGCCTCGTCGAGATCGCCCGCTAGAAACCAACGATGCCCCAAGGTCTGGGATAATCGGCCGTCCAGCGGCTGTAGTTCTACGAGCAGGCTGGTGAGCGATGCAGCCGTTTTGAAGTCTCTCAGCCGGTCATAGAGATCGGCGGCGAGCTGTAACGCGGAAGCATCGCGTGGATTCAGGGCTAGGGCCGCATCGAGATGCGTCCGCGCGCCGGAAGCGTTCGTTTCGGTGAGTGCTTCCACCGCCAGCGCGGAACGCGACGCGGCGACGTGCGAGAGCGATTCGGCATAGCGTTCGAGGCCGGGCAGTGCGAACTCCGGCGCCTGTGCGATCGAGGGCAGCGTGCGCTGCACCTGTCCAGCGGCATTCAACAGTTGCGCCTCGTAAAAGTGAAAGCCCCGGGTGAGCGCGGGGCGGTCCCAGTCCAACTCAACGAGGTTCTGCCTGTCCTGAGTGAATTCCTGAAGTATTTCCTCAGGCGGGTTGTGGATCGTCAGCCCGGCCGTTTGGTCCATGGCCGCGCCCAGCTGGGCGGGCAGCGAGGCGCCGAGGTTCCACACAAAGAGGCGCTGGCGATTGGCTGTGGCTCGAGCGGACAGCAACGCGCCGGCGTAGGGCGTGAGTTCAGCGGGAAGCGTGGGGAAATCGCCAGTCAGGACTACGACAGCCCAATCGCCTCCGAGCGGTTGCAGCGTCTCGCCCAACGTAGAGAAAAACCGCAGCGGCAGCGTTGGATCCGCAGGCGCGTCGCCCAGCGTGATTTCACGTAGGGCGGCAACCAATTGCGCGCGCGTCTTGACAGGCCCAGCCACGCCTGAGAGGCCCGGATTTAGCACCGCCAGTCTCGTGGGCACCTGGCCCTTCGAAGCCCTGTAGAAATCGAGGATCGACTTCTTGACCCCGTCTAACTGTTCCGTGCTTAGGAAATCTGTGGCGATCGCGAAGACCACGGAAGGCGCTGGCGTGACGGGCGTCACACGAACCGCGGCACGTCCACGGAACGTGCGCACCTGGGTGATTATTGCCTCCGGAGTCTCGGGGGCACGCGTCAGGATCGGTTGGGCATGGCTGACAGCGGCGAGTGCGATCAGCGGCCAAAGAACATGGCAGGACCTCGGCTGCATGGCGTTGAATGGCACAATTATAGTCGGATCTTGAGTCGTGGTGGGCCGAGCGCGCCGCCCCAGGCCAGGATCGGTGCCGATAAACGCGCAAGGGTCCGCGAATCCCACTTGGCCACGTAGTCGCTATACCGGAAACTGACCCGCTGCCGAAGCCCGGCGCCCGCCTGCCGCGCGCTGGGCTGGCGCGTGAGCGGTTTCCGCACGGCGCCCGCGGGCGGCGCCGGCTCGGAAGCCTGGTCCGCCGCGTCGATGCTGTTTTCGGGGATGCCCGCGACCGACTCAACGTTGACGTCCGGAAACCTGCGCCTCCCAACCCTGAAGCAGACTGGCCGCGGAGGCGCATGCTTCGGGTAGAATGATGCCATATGAAATCCGCCGTGTGCCTGTGTCTCTGTGGCCTTTTTCTCTTCGCGGCCGCGCCGGGGTACGCGCAGCCGTCCGGCGGGCCCTACGGTCCGATCGATCAGCGCTACGAGATCCCGAGGGCCGCGCACGTCTATTACGTCGCACCCGATGGAAAGGCCGGCTCCCCGGGGACGGCGCTCGCAGAACCGACGACGCTCGAGGCGGCCATCGAGCGGGTCGTCACCGGCGACGCGATCATCATGCGCGGGGGCGTCTACCGCACGGGCGGCCTCATCCTCAACCAGGGCATCACGCTCCAGCCGTACGCCGGCGAACGGCCGATCCTCAAGGGCACGCAAGTCGCGACCAAGTGGGAGGCGCTGCGCAACAACCTCTGGAGGACCTCCTGGACGCGGCTGTTCCCGGCCGCGCCCCAGCCGTGGTGGCGGCGCGAACGCGAGGGCATGCTGACGCCGCTCCACCGGTTCAACAACGACATGGTGTTCGTCGACGGCGAGCTGCTGAAGTCGGCGGGTTGGGAGGGAGAGCTCGACGCCCATTCGTTTTACATCGACTACCAGGGCGGCTACGTGTACATCGGCGTCGATCCCGCGAATCGGCTGGTCGAGATCACGGCCTTCGACAGCGCGCTGGTTCGAACCACTGGTCCGGCCCACGGCAAGACGTCGGATCGCAAGGGCCCCCTCATCCGCGGGATCACGTTCACGCAGTACGCCTTCCGCGCGCTCGAGATTGAGGGCAAGAAGCGCTTAACCGTCGCCGACGAGCCCACTGACGAGCCCGTGGGCCCAGCGGATCCCGCCACCTTCGGCAAGGAGGTGGTGGGCACGGTGCTGGAGAACGTGACCATCACCTACTGCTCGCGCGTGGCCGGCTACTTCCGCGGGGACGGCCTCATCATCCGGAACTCGCTCGTCAGCGACACCAGCACGGAAGGGATCTACGTCATGGCGTCGTCCGACGTCCTCCTGGAGAGGAACATCGTCCGGCGGAACAACATCGAGCAGCTCACCGGCTACTACCCGGCCGCGATCAAGATCTTCAACCAGACGCGCCGCGTCACCTGCCGCGACAACCTCATCATTGAGCAGCCCTACTCGAACGGCGTCTGGTACGACGTCGGCAACCGCGACGCTGTGTTCGTGAACAACTGGGTCGAGGGGGCGCTGGTCGGCTTCTTCTTGGAGATTTCACGAGGGGCGACCGTGGCGGGCAACGTCTTCGTCCGCTGCGGGAAGGGCATGTGGATACTGAACTCCGCCGACGCGCGAGTGTACAACAACACGTTCGTGGACACGCCGGCATCGTTCGGGCGCACCGCCCGGAGCGCGACCGGCGACCACTTCGGCTGGCATCCCGCCACGGGCCCGGACGTGGACCAGCGCGAGGGCCACGTGTTCGTGAACAACCTGATGGTGGCGAGTGAGGCCTACCGCGGGCCGCTGTTGCAGTTCGAGCAGCCGGCGCCGCTCTGCACGAAGCTCCCGCGCCCGCAGGCGAAAGAGGTCGATGGCAACGTCTACGTGCGCGCAGCCTTGCCGGGCGCGGCCGCCGCGGCGCCGCCTCTCATCCTGTGGAGCCCCGCGGCCACCGACAGTTGCGTCTCCACGCTCGGGTCGCTCGACGAGTTCCGCAAGCTGGCGCCGGCGTTCGAGGCTAGCGGACGGCAGCTCGATCGGACTCCGCGGTCGATCTTCAAGGGCCCGGACCTCGGCCGGTACGAGCTGCTCGACGCGCTTCCGGGAACGCCGGGCCTCGTCCCCGCGGACGTCCGCAAGCTCCTGGGCTGGAGCGAGGAGGAGGCGCGCTCGCCGGGTGCGTACCCGTTCCGGCGCTGACGCCGCGCGCCGTGGATGCCAAAAACCGGGGCCAGACAGATTTGGCCGCGCAGAATCCAGGCCCCGGCGTCTTTCCAGGAACTGGCGGCGTCCCCCAGCCGTTACGCTCAAAACCCTCTTGACGCCATGCCGGCAGCTATGCCATGCTATAGCTGTCGATAGTAGACATGTCTGAATCACACCTGAGCGCGAACCCGTCGGGCGGGGCGCTTCGGAAGACTCCTCCTGGAGCGGAGAAATGAATACACCGGCCAAACAACAAGCGGAAGTTCCCTATGGGACGCTGGATCTCCTCATACTGAAGACCTTGGAAACGCTGGGGACGATGCACGGCTACGCCATCGCCCGGCGCATCGAGCAGGTCGCCGGCGATTCCCTGCAGTTGAGCCAGGGCTCTGTTTATCCCGCCCTCATCCGCCTCCAGCAAGAAGGCTGGATCAGCACGGACTGGGGGATTTCGGAAACCAATCGGAAGGTCAAGTTCTATTCGCTGACCAAGTCCGGGCGGAAGCAACTGCTGATCGAGGTAGCGAACTGGGAGAAGGCAACGGCCTTGGTAACCCGCTTCCTGGAGGCGTCGTCATGAGCATTCGCAGGGCGGTGGGGGGCCTGCTGGCCTTGATGCGCAAGCGGCGTCTCGACGGGGAACTGGAGAGCGAGATCCTGGCCCACCTGGAACTGGCGGAAAGGGACGCCGTGGCACGCGGCCTGTCGCCCGAGGAAGCGCGCCTCGCCGCTCGCCGCAGCTTCGGAGGGATCGAACAAGTGAAGGAAGAGCACCGCGATCGCCGGAGTTTCCCGTGGATCGAAACGCTGCTGAGAGACTTTCGTTACGGACTCTCTTCGCTCCGGCGCGATCCCGGTTTCGCCGTCGTCGCCGTCGGAGTGCTGGCGCTCGGCATTGGCGCGAATACCGCCATGTTCAGCGTAGTGGACGCCGTTCTGTTGAAGCCTGTCCCTTACCCCGAACCGGAGCGGATGGTGACGGTAGACGAAGCTCCGAACGCCACGACCCGCTATGGCGCCAGCGCCCTGAACTTCGTGGACTGGAAGCGGCTGAGCGCCGCGTTTGAGTCGCTGTCGGCGGAAAGTCCCACGAGCGCCGCGACCATGATGGGTGGCGAGCCGATGCGCCTGGCGGGCGAGCTTGTGTCGGCCGACTACTTCAAGGTGCTTGGCGTCAGGGCTCAACTCGGCCGCACGTTCGCACCCGGGGAAGATCAGCCCGGGGCGGCCCGCGTGGTCCTGCTGAGCCACTCGGCGTGGCAGGAGCGGTTCGGCGGCGCAGCCGATATTCTGAACCGCGACCTGCTTCTCGACGGGGAACCTCATCGCATCATTGGGGTTCTGCCGGCGGGCAGCTTTGATCGCGATGTGGCGGTGTTCTGGAAGCCGTTGGTGTTCACGCCGGCCCAGCTTACGCGCGAGAGTATGTGGCTGCGTGTGGTGGGCAGACTACGGGCCGGCGTGAGCCTGGAGCAAGCTCGGGAAGACATGCGCAAGGTGAGTGCCGGTCTTGAGAGCGTCAATCCGCCCTGGAAGAAAGGATGGACCGCCATCGTTGATCCCTTCGGCCGGCAACTCGTGGGCAACCGCCTTCGCCGGTCGATCTATGTGGCGTTCGGAGCGGTTCTCATGGTCCTGCTCATCGCCTGCTCGAATGTCGCGAACCTGCTGCTGGCCAGGGGCGCGGCCCGAACAAAGGAGATGGCGGTGCGAGCCGCGCTGGGGGCCAGCCGTGGCCGCTTGATCGGGCAGTTGCTGACGGAAAGCCTGGCCTTATGCGTTCTGGGAGGGGCGGCAGGCGTGGCTCTGGCGTACCTGCTCCTGCGGGCCGTGCTCCCGCTGACGTCTCTCTCTCTTCCGTCCACCGCCGAGGTCGGTCTGAATCCAAGCGTCCTCTTTTTTGCCGGAGCAATCGTTCTGGGGGTCGCGCTGCTGGTTGGTCTCCTGCCGTCTCTGCGGACTTCGTCCGGCGCCTTGAGCGCGTCCTTGAACCAAGCCACGCGCGGGTCGTCGGATTCCCGCGCCATGTTGCGCCGCGCCATCGTTGTCGGCGAAGTCGCCGTTTCTCTGGTGCTGATCTGCGGCGCCTCGCTGATGTTCCGCAGCCTGCTCAACCTCCAGAACGGGGACGCGGGCGTACGCACCGAGAACGTGATCGCGACGTCGGTCGTGCTTCCTCTCCCGGCATACCCGACTGCGGAGAGCGCCGCCCGCTTCGTGCAAGCTGCCGTTGAGCGCCTTCAGGCGGTGCCCGGCGTGGAGCGAGCGGCGGGGGCGAGCGACCTGCCCTTCGAGGGCGTCCACGAAACGGATGTGATCATCGCGAACTGG
>JBEKLJ010000103.1:0-12153 GCA_050010255.1 Bryobacteraceae bacterium | reverse complement strand
ACCGCTCCGATGACTGCCTGTGGCTGTTCAATGCCGTTCCGGCCTACGTCAAGGAGACCGGCGACTGCGCGTTCTATACCAAGGTGCTGCCCTACGCCGATCGCGGCGAGGACACGGTGCTCGGCCACCTGCGGCGGGCCATCGAATTCAACCTCGAGCGCTCCGGCGCCCACGGCCTGCCCTGCGGATTGTCGGCCGATTGGAACGACTGCATCCGGCTGGGCGAGAAGGGCGAGTCGATCTTCGTCGCCTTTCAGCTCCGCTACGCGCTGGCGGTGTACCTGGGAATCTGCGCGCTGCTCGCGGAGCCGGAGGAGCGCGCCTGGGCCGCCCGGCACCTGGCGCGGCTGGACCGCAGCCTCGCCGAAGAGGCCTGGGACGGCGCCTGGTATCGGCGCGGCTACGACGGCGACGGCGCCCCCTACGGCTCGGCGGAGAACCCCGAGGGCCAGATCTTCCTCAATCCCCAGTCCTGGGCCTTGATCAGCGGGCACGCCGATGCCGAGCGCGCCGCCCAGGCCATGCAATCGGTCCACGAGCGCCTGGCTACCGAGTTCGGCCTGATGCTATGCGCTCCACCTTTCGTCCAGACGGAGATGCGGGTCATGCGGGCGGTGCTGTTCAACCCTGGCATGAAGGAAAACGCGAGCGTGTTTACCCACACCCAGGGATGGGCGGTCATGGCCGAGACGCTGCTCGGCCACGGCGACCGCGCGTATCAGTATTTCCGCGCCTGCCTGCCGGGCGCCTACAATACCCGGGCCGAAGTGCGCGAGATCGAGCCCTACGTTTACTGCCAGTACACCCACAGCAAATACAGCCCGCGCTGCGGCGCCTCCCGCGTGCCCTGGTTGAGCGGCTCGGCCGCCTGGTCTTACTTCGCCGTCACCCAATACATCCTCGGCCTACGCCCCGAGTACGACGGCCTGCGCATCGACCCGTGCATTCCTTCGGCCTGGAAGGGTTTCAAAGTCGAGCGCGTCTTCCGCGGCAAACGGCTGAGCATCGAAGTGACCAACCCCGCCGGGGTCGAGAAGGGCGTGAGCCGGGTGGTCCTCAACGGGAAACCGCTCCCAGGCAGTTTCATTCCAGCGAATCAGTTAGCCGACGAGAACCAGGTGAGTGTGGAACTGGGTTGAGTGACGCCATTGTCGCGCTGTAGGCATCGAACAAAAACAGGCGTAAATGTTCGAGGGATTGTGGCTTACGTGGTGGGCCCGTGGCGACTCGAACGCCAGACCTCTGGCGTGTCAAGGTAGGGGCTGCCAATCACTTACAGGCAGCCCGACTGAAAACATACGGGGTATTCTCCGGAAGTTCGCACCAGATCCGCACCAGAAGGGGCGAAGAAACGCGAATTCTGCACCAGTTCTGCACCAGGTAGGAACCCACGCCGGGGTGCGCCCACGAGCGACACGACCCGACGCCTAAAGAAGCGCACCGCCCGCCGAAAGCAGCGACACAAAGCGGTCCCCCCCGCCAGCGGGCGGCCATCGGGGGCCGCCGGAGTCGTTCGGGATAGGGACAACGGGAGAAACGGCTCCAATGGGGGCGGTTGGATGTACAATCGATGCTGGCTAAGAAGCCAAAATGGAAGTTCTGGCTGATACTGTAAACCAGCCGCTGTCTGGTGGGATCGTGTATTCGGTGATCTCGATCATTGCCGCGCTCGCGCTAACTGTTGACGCCCAAGCGGCGGGCCAAACCGTGCGTGGAGGACGGGTCCGAGGCCTCGTGGTAGATGTAACCGGGGGAGGACTGGCCAGAGCTTTCATAAGGGTGCTCGATCCGGACTCGCACACAATAGTTGCTCGCACCAGGGCCGGCGATGGGGGCGCGTTCCAGACGGGCACTTTGGATCCCGGATCTTACACTGTTAGGGCATGGGCAGGAGGATTCCGTGCAGGTGTGATCGGCGGGGTGGTAGTTCGAAATGGCGAAGTCACCGATCTGGGCAAGATCCAGCTCGGTTTGGCCGGCTGTGACGCTCCTGGAGTCAACTGCGACAACTTCGGCATCGGACCACCATCCAAGCCCGTAGTCAGCGGCTACCTGGAGGTGAAACTCGAGTGCAGAGTGGACCTTGGCAAGGGCACGATCCACTGCCCTGACAGCGCTACAAATCCCGGTCAGGGGCGAACCGCCGACTTCCAAGTCACAAAAGACCAAGCTGGTATCTACTTAAGCCCGATCAACGGAGCCGTTTTGTCCCCGCCGAATTCGTCACGGGTCGATTGTAGCGACGCCAAGTTCAGCGAAAGTAGAGTCCGGCTGGACGGCCTTGGCCCTGGCTACGACGTATGTGTCCGTACACATGACCGGCGCTCCTCGCATGTGTTTCTGGAAGACGACGTGGAGCCGGGTTCATCGGAGATCAGGCTCTACTTTGTGACACCGAAGTGGTAAACACGGCCCATCGCCGCCCAAACGCGATCCCTGTTCAATCCTTTCCGGCGCAACGCTGAACCCTGTTAACGGCTCGGCCGCCTGGTCCTACTTCGCCGTCACCCAATACATCCTCGGCATCCGCCCCGAGTACGACGGCCTGCGCATCGACCCGTGCATTCCTTCGGCCTGGAAGGGTTTCAAAGTCGAGCGCGTCTTCCGCGGCAAACGGCTGAGCATCGAAGTGACAAACCCCGCCGGGGTAGAGAAGGGCGTGAGCCGGCTGGTGCTCAACGGGAAACCGCTCCCCGGCAATTTCATTCCAGCGAATCAGCTCGCCGGCGTGAACCAGGTGAGCGTGGAACTGGGTTGAGCGACGCCATTATCGCGCTGTAGGCATCGAACGAAAACAGGCGTAAATGTTTGAGGGATCGTGGCTTGCGTGGTGGGCCCGTGGCGACTCGAACGCCAGACCTCTACCGTGTCAAGGTAGCGCTCTAACCAACTGAGCTACGGGCCCTCTGGGGTGGGACAGACCCGAATTTTAGCACAGGCCGACGGGCGCGCGGCTGCGCAGGGAGGCTAGCGTGGGCGCGAGCAAGCAGCTCGGCCTGGAGGCCGAGCAGCGGGACTGGAGTCCCGCCCTACCTGGGGTCTCGTCCGACGTGTTGGCGCGGCACGGACCCGGCGGGGCGGTGCATGTCAGAATGGAACAGTGACCGGTCATCAGATCCGCCAGGGGTTTTTGGACTTCTTCACCGCGCGCGGCCACCGCATGGTCCGCAGCTCGTCGCTGGCGCCGGCCGACGACCCCACGCTGCTATTCACCAACGCCGGCATGAACCAGTTCAAGGACGTCTTCCTGGGGCGGGAGCAGCGCGACTACCGGCGCGCGACCTCCTCGCAGAAGTGCGTGCGCGCCGGCGGCAAACACAACGACCTGGAAAACGTCGGCTACACGCGACGCCACCACACCTTCTTCGAGATGCTGGGGAACTTCTCCTTCGGCGACTACTTTAAGCAGGACGCCATCGCGTTTGCGTGGGAGCTGTGCACCAAGGACTTCGGGCTGCCCAAGGACCGGCTCTACATCACCGTGTTCCGCGACGACGACGAGGCCGAGGAGCTGTGGCAGAAGGTCGCCGGCGTGGCCCGGGAGCGCATCTTCCGGCAGGACGAGAAGGACAACTTCTGGCAGATGGGCGAGACCGGGCCGTGCGGCCCCTGCTCGGAGCTGCACTATGACCTGGGTCCGGGCAACGGGGATTACCCGGTGGAGGGCGACGACCCGTTCCCCAGCGAGTCCGGCCGCTACGTCGAGATCTGGAACCTGGTCTTCATGCAGTATGACCGGGACGCCAACGGGAGGCTGTCGCCTCTTCCTCGTCCCTCCATCGACACGGGCATGGGTCTGGAGCGCCTCGCGGCGGTCATGCAGGGCAAGCTGTCCAACTACGACACGGACCTGCTTCGCCCCATCATCGAGCGCGCGGCCGAGGCGTTCGGCGTCGCTTACGGAGAGGAGCCGAAGGCCGACAGCGCGCTGCGGATCGTGGCCGACCACAGCCGCGCCACCGCGTTTCTGATCCACGACGGGGTGCTGCCATCGAACGACGGGCGCGGCTACGTCGTGCGCAAGATTATGCGCCGCGCCATGCGGCACGCGCGCCGCATCGGGGTGCAGGAGCCGTTTCTCTATCAGCTCACCGGCTTCGTGGCGGAACTGATGAAGCCGGCCTATCCGGAATTGATGGACTCCATCCAGCGCGTGGCGCGGGTGGTGAAGGACGAGGAACACCGCTACGCGACCACGTTCGAGGTGGCCGAGCGCATCTTCCACGACGAAGCGCGCAGCGCGCAGGCGGTGCTGCCCGGCGCGGTGGCCTTCAAGCTCTACGACACCTACGGGCTGCCGCTGGAGGAGCAGCAGGAGATGGCGCGCGAGTACGGCCTGGCGGTCGATGCCGAGGGCTTCGCCGCCGAGATGGAGCGGCAGCGCGAGCGGGCGCGCGCGAGCTGGAAGGGCGCCGAGAAGGCCGCCGTCGCGCCGGTCTATCAGGAACTCCTCGCCGCGGGCCGCACCAGGCCGCTGTACTACGAGGGGCTGGAAGCCACGGCGAAAGTGGCCGGCATCGTGGCCGGCCAGCAGGCGGTGGAGGCGGCGGGCGCGGGCGAGCATATCGAGATCATTCTGGACCAGACGCCGTTCTACGCCGAAGCCGGCGGGCAGACTGGCGACAAGGGCTGGCTGTGCTCCGCCGCCAGCGGCGAGAGCCTGGCCGAGGTGGAAGACACCTACTCACCGCTCCCGGGCCTGGTGGTGCACAAGGTGGTGACGCTCGCGCCGCTCCGCCGCGGCGAGGAGGTGCGCGCGCGGGTGGACGCCGATCTGCGCCGCGCCACCATGCGCAATCACACCGCCACGCACCTGCTGCACGCAGCGTTGCGGACGGTGCTGGGCAGTCATGTGAAGCAGGCCGGCAGCGTGGTGGAGCCCGGGCGGCTGCGCTTCGACTTCACGCATTATGCGGCGCTCGACGAAGCTGAGCTGGCCGAGGTCGAGCGGCTCATGAACCAGCAGATCCTCGAAGACAAGCCGGTCGAGACCACCCTGATGGAGCTCGATCAGGCGCTTGAGACCGGGGCCATGGCCCTGTTCGGCGAAAAGTACGGCGAGCGGGTGCGGGTCGTCAGGGTGCCGGATTTCAGCAGGGAGCTCTGCGGCGGCACGCACGTTTCGCGGACGGGCGAAATCGGGCTCTCGAAGATCGTTTCCGAAGGCAGCATCGCCGCGGGCGTCCGCCGCATCGAGGCGGTGACGGGCGCGGGCGCCTTGCAGCGTTTCCAGCAGGCCTCCGGCGCGCTGCAACGCCTGGCCGAGTTGGTGCGTGCCTCCGAGCCGGAGCTGGCCGAGCAGGTGGAGAAGCTCATCGAGCAGCGAAAAGGGCTGGAGAGGGAGTTGGAGCAGGCCAAGACGAAGCTGGCCCAGTCGGAAGTCGCTGGGCTGACATCGCAGGCTCGGCGGGTCAAGAACTGCCGGGTGGTCGCCGCCGGCGGGCTGTCGATGGATCGCGCGCAGCTCCGCTCGCTGGCCGATTCCGTGCGGAGCAAGGGCGTGGATGTGGTTGTGCTCGGAACAGACACGGGTGACGTCGTGTCGGCGGTGCGCAAGGATATCTCGGGGAAGATCCACGCCGGAAAACTCCTTCAGGCGGTCGGCATCCGAGGCGGCGGCAGGCCAGACCTCGCTGAGGGCGGAATGAAGGATCAGGCGGCGCTGGCTGAGGCTCTCGAGAGAGTCTACTCCGAGGTCGAGAAGCTGGCGTGAGGAGTCGCTGACGGCCGATGGCCGACCGCCGAGAGCTGATAGCTGACGGCCTCGCCTCAGCCAGAAGCCGGACGTCGTTGACCGAGCAGTACGCGGGGGCCGCCGGGCCTACTCGGGCTTGGGCGGCTGGCCGGACTTCTTGGAAAGCTCTTCCATGCGGGCGGTGAGCTCTTCGATCTTGGCTTTGAGCTGCTCGATTTCCTGCCGTCGCGTAAGGCCCATCTGGCGCACGCGAGCGGAGATCTTCTCATCGATCGCCGCCTCGGCCGACGCGGCTGCGCGGCCGATTTTCTCGCGGAGGTCCTGCAGCTCCGCCGCCATGTCGGCCACCAGCTTGCGGGCGTCGTTGGCGGCATGGCGGCCGTGCTCGGCCATGCGAGGCTCGACCTCGCGCCCTTTGCGGACGAGCGTGCCGAGCAAGCGTCCGGCCTGCTCGGCGGTCACAGCGGCCACCCCGAGACTGGCCAGCCAGAGGTCATGCAGGACGGTGGGGCGTTCTTCAGCCGGGCCCGGCTGCGGCTTGGGCTGGCTGGGTTCTTCGCTGGGTGTGGTTGCCATGGTTTGCCTCCAGGCTTGCCCTACACTGTATCAGTTTCGGCGGTCGGCGGCGCCGGCCCTCAGAACAGCGGTTTCCCGCTGGTGTAAGCCAGGACGATGAAGGTGATGGCCAAGACCACGAGCACCGAGGCGACGACGCGGCTGTCGATGCGGTAGAGGCGGCTGCTGTTGGGCGCCTCGGCGGGCCGCCGGACCCGCAAGACCACCACGGCCAGGATCACGCAGATAAGCGCCAGGATCAGCATTGCGTTTCTCCCCTCTCCGCTGCCAGCGATTCTACTGTGCCAGTTTCTGACGCGGAAGACAAGAGCCGGCCCGGGCGAGCGGCCTGCCGCCTCCCCTGCCGGTCGCGGATCTGCGCGGGGGATACTCCGTTGGCGGAGCACCGCGCGCACCCCTCTCGCGCGCCGCAGCAAGCTGCTGGTGACTAGCGGCTCGAAAGCGGGAGGTCGCCGCGCGGGGCGGGCGTGCGGCTGGCCCAGTAGCCCGAACGCGTGCGCACGTTGAGCTGCGCCGGTCCGGAGGCGACCACCTGGATCTTGCGGAAGGTGCCGTCGAGTTCCGGGCGCAAGGGCGTGTAAGCCAGCGTGTACTGGTTCCGTATGTCGCGCGCGATCACCTGCGCGGCTTGCGGGGCCTCGGAGACGTCGTTGAGGTACAGGGCCTGGCCGCCGGTGGCCTGGGTCAGGGCATCGAGCTCCTGGCGGGCGCGCTCGGTCTCTGGGCCAGGCACCTGGTGGAGTATCCCGATGGCGTAGATCAGCACGCCGCTCTGCTGTGCGGCCTGGATGACGTCCGCTCGGCTGATGACGCTGGTGTTGTCCTCTCCGTCGCTGACCAGGATGAGCACCTTCTTGTCCTCGCTGGCTCTGCGCTCCAGGTGCTCGACGGCCAGCCGGATGGCGTCGCGCATGGCGGTGGTGCCGCGCGAGTCGAAAACTGCCAGTGCCTGCTCGAGGCGCTGGCGGTCGCGCGTGAAGCTGGTGTCGAGGTAAGTCTTCTCGTTGAAGTGAATGACGAAGACCTCGTCGCCGGGGTGCGAGGCGTTGACCAGCGCCAGCGCGGCGGCGGCCACCCGCTGCCGCTTGTCGATCATGCTGCCGCTGTCGTCGATGACGAAGCCGACGGAAACCGGGGCGTCCTCGCGGCGGAAGATCTTCAGCTCCTGCTCGACGCCGTTTTCGTAAACGTGGAAGGCGGCCCGGGGCAGGTCCGTCACTAGGTGGCCGTCCTGGTCGAGGACCGTGGCGTGGAGCACGACCAGCCGCGAGTCGGAGCGGAAGACGGCGGTCTGCTCTTGCGCCGCGAGCGGCGCCACCAGCGCGGCCAGGACTGGCAGTGCCGTCAGGGTGCGAAGAGTGCGGGACACCGGCATAGCAAGCGCGGGAGCAACCGCCCGCTCAGACTATTGTGCCGCAGGTGAGGCCGGGGAGCCTAGCCCGATCCTCTCACACCGTTCGAAGCTAGGCGCCGCGCGAGGCCCGCAGATTCAAGGCGTGCGACGGGCTCAGCCCCGCAGGTCCGTATGGTAGCTGAGAGTAGACGCCGCAGAAGAGTGTTTGCGGCCCGCGCTCCATCTCATCGGGCTCCTGGTTGCACTCCGATTCGGCTTGCGGACGGATTGCGGAAGGCACGGAAAACACGGCGCGCTTGCATTGTGGACGCCTCTTGAGGCAAGCTGTAAGGCTTTACCTTATGCGCGTTCGAATCCTACACCACGACCACTGCTTCGACGGCGCGGCGGCGGCAGCCTATTTCAGCCGCTTCCTCGAAGGACGCTTCCATCCCCAAGCGGAGTTCATGTTCACCGGCCTGGCGCACAAGGCGTCGGACCTCTTCGACGACTCCATGTTCGACGGCGACGAGAACGCCATCGTGGATTTCAAGTACTCCCCCGACCCGCGGCTGACCTGGTGGTTCGACCACCACCAGAGCGCGTTCCTTTCCCTCGAGGACGCCGAGCACTTCCAGCGCGAGCGTAGCGACAAGAAGATGTACGACCCGCATTTCCGCTCGTGCACGAACTACATCGCCACCATGGCGCGGGAGAAATGGGGATTCACGGCGCCGGATCTGGACGAGCTGGTGGAGTGGGCCGAGGTCATCGACGGCGCGCAGTACCCCAACGCCAAGGCGGCGGTCGAGCTGGGCGCCCCGGCCATGAGGCTGACGCTGGTGATCGAGGGCGCGAAAAGCCACCAGATGGTCGAGCGGATTATCCGCTGGATGCGGCACCGGAAGCTGGCGGAGATCGACAGCGAGCCGGCTGTCCAGGCAGCTTACGGGCCTCTCTACGAGCGGCACCTGCGGGCCATCGACGTCATCGGCCAGGAGGCCACCTCCCACAACGGGGTGGTCTACTTCGACCTGATCGGCCAGGACCTGGAAGGCTACAACAAGTTCATTCCGTACCTCCTGTTCCCGGACTCCACTTACACGGTGTCGGTAAGCATGGCGAGCTTCCGGACGAAGGTGTCGGTGGGCTCGAACCCCTGGGCGCTGGAGCCGCCGCGGCACAACCTGGCTTCGATCTGCGAGCGGTACGGAGGAGGCGGGCACCCGCGCGTGGGCGCGATCAGCTTCGAGAAGGGCGATGCGGAGTCTGCGCGGAGGGTGGCGGCGGAGATCTGCGAGGAGCTGAGCCGCTGAGGGGCGGGTTACGCGGCCGGGAAACGGCTACGCTTGCCTGCGCGCGCGGCTCAGCCAGGGGATTTGACCGCTATACAAAGGCAGTTCCTGGTTTTCCGGCACCCGGAAGGGGCAGCACTGGCCCCCTTGGTGGGCCGCCGGGTCGCTCGGGATGGAAACACCCCAAGACACCCCAAAGAACACCCCCCAAAACGCTCCAACGGAGGCCACTGGGTGTATACTGTCCCGTGGCCGGGAAGACAAACTGGAAATCCCGGTCGAATTCCTGACGGAGGGAATCTATGCATCTCAGAATGATTGTGGTGGTCCTGCTGGTACTGACGCTGGCAATCGCGGTCTCGGCGCAGACCAAAATCTCCGGCGTGTTGCAGTGCGGCAAGGCCGATCCATCATACATGATCCCGGTCGGGGACCGTCCCGGCCATGCCTTCGCGATCAGCAAAGTCAAGTGCACCTGGACCCAGGCGCCGGAAATGGCGGGGGTACAGGCCAAGGAGCACGAGTACACGGCATTTGCGAACGTCAGCGGCAGCCGAGGGTGGAACCGATCCGCGGCGGTGGGGACCATGGCCAACGGGGACAGGTACTTCACCAGCACTCAGGGCACGTTGATCCTGAAGGAGGGGGTCAGCCAGGCCGCGGAAGGCACCTGGAGCTACACCGGGGGCACCGGAAAGCTAAAGGGCCTCACGGGAAAGGGGACCTACAAAGGCAAAGCCGCCCCGGACGGAACCTTTACCATCGAGGTTCAGGGCGAGTATCAGCTCCCCAAGTAGGCCGCCCCGCAGCGCGCGGCGGGTCCGCGAGGACGAGGTTCGGATGGAGAATGTCCGGTAGAGCGTAGGAAGCAGCGACTCTCATCCCGGAAGGCGTGAGAGCCTTCTGGGGAATTCTTCATTGAGCGGGCCGCGGCAGGCTGTCGGTGAGAAGTCCGGCCTGGAAGTGGAAGCCGATCCGGGCCGGGAATATCGGGCGGTTCCGGCCTTCGGAGCCGCCCAATCGAGCTGCGGCCATAACAGAGTCGCGGGCTAAGCACTCACCTTCGGGCAGACGCGGAGCTGCCGCCGCGATAGCTTTCGGGTGGGCCGAGATAGCTTGGTCTCACGCCGCCCAGGTCGACGACGAGCTTCTGCAACACCACGCCCGGATCGACCATCCAGAACTTCAGCGTGTGATAGCCCGCCGTCGCCAGCGTGTGCGTGGACTTGATCTTGCGGACGCTGTCTTCCACGGATATCTCCCAGTCCCTTAGCGAGTTCCGCGCGAGCGCGTCCACGATCTGGGGCGGCTGGTCGTCGAAGGAGACGGCGAATCGCAGGCCGCGGCCGGGGACGAAGTTCAGCGTCGGCGCGATGATCGCCTCTACCTCAACCTTTCCCGAATGGAACAAGCACATTTGATATTCCAGGCGCGGTGAATTCTGCGGAGGCGTCACGCTGTTCGCGGTGACGGGAAACACCGTCATGGATGAGAGGGTCCGGCCGTAGTCGTCAATCTGCTCCCATCGGGCCCCGCCCGCACCGATCTTATTGGTGTAATGCGCCGCTTCGATGGACACGTACCCATCCGCCTCGACAAACCCTTTTAACGAAGCTCTCGTGGGTCTCCGCGGGTTGAACGCCTTGACTTTGACCGTTACCGCATTTCCGCCGGATCGGGCAATCTTGACAGTGCCGGCCGATGATCCCGAGGGCGCCTTGCGCCAGTCAATACTGACCCAGATGCGCTGCTCCTTCTCAATCCTGCCCTGTGCCGCGCTTACCACGAGCCAAGGAGCACTCGTCGTTACTGAAAACTCAAACGGAGCCTGCCCTCGATTGAACACGTCGATGAACCGGCGCTGTCGATTGAATGCGTCGAACTCCGGAAGAGCCGGCTCACCCGGGGCGCCGGGCCATGCCGATGCGGAACCATCGATGGCGATGCCCATTGCCGCCGCCGCGGGAATCTGGATCTCCGCGACCTCGGGCATCGCATTCGACGGTGGCTGGTTCCAGTAGGTGTATCCAATGTGGGTCTGATCCATCATGTGGTTCCACTTGCCATGGGCCAGCGTGTGGTTGTAGTAATCTGACAAGCTCGCATCCGCCTGAAACAGCGCACGGGCCTGTCCCGCAAGCTCGTTTGCGCTGGCGCGGCCCTGGCTGGCGTAGAGTCGGTTCCTTGCCACGGTGACGTAAAGCTCGGTAACCAGCGCGGAGGCCTTAACGGGGTGTAGAACGAGCTCGAAGAAGGCGTCTCGCGCATTCTCGGGCAGCTCGCGATGGATCTGCTCCGCCTGCGCCGTGATGGCCCTGAAGTCAGCCAGCACGGTGTCCGCCTCCTGATAGTCGGCGAGGCTGAACGTGCCCGGCTCGAGAAGCTCCGGCTTGCGCCTGCCGTTGTACTTGGTGTACTTCGATATGAGGTCCGCAATCTGCACGGCGTAGCGCGGTCCGAATTCCCGTGCAGCCCACAGTCTGGTGAATTCGGCGATCTTCTCCTTCGGCCATCTCTCGGGATCCCACGCCAGAGCCAGGAAGAACTCTATGGGAAACTCCATCGGTTTAAGGTCACCGACGTTCACGATCCATATCCGGTTGGCGCCGTAGTTATAGGCCAGGTTCATCTGCTCCCAGACCTTGGTGATGGGGATGGTATTGAGCCACTTGTAGGAGCGCGGTCCGCCAACGTAGTCGAAGTGATAGTAGATTCCGGCGCCTCCTTTGCGCTTACGTTCCTCCGCGGTCGGAAGCCGCCGGATGTTGCCCCAGTTGTCGTCGCACCACAGCAGCGTCACATCGTCGGGGACGCGCATTCCCCGCTCGTAGTACTCCTGCACCTCCTTGTAGAGCGCCCAGACCTGAGGCACGGCCGCCAAATCGGGGTTGATCCGGTCCGCGATGATGCGCCGCTGATCCGCCACAATCCTTTCGAGCAACGCGATGTTGGCGCCCTCGGACATTGGCAGGTCCCCGTCTCCCCGCATGCCAATGGTGATGATGCTCTCGTAATCCCGGTTGCGCCGGAGGCCCTCGTCCCAAAACGCCCGCAGAACCTCGGCATTCCTGGCATAGTCCCAGGGACCCTGGCCATGCCGTTTCCACTCCTGCTGCGCCCGCAGCATCGGCTCGTGATGCGAAGTTCCCATCACGATGCCGTACTCATCCGCGAGCCGGGGATTCAGCGGATCGTCCTCGTTGAAAGCGTTGTTCCACATCGCCGGCCAAAGATAGTTGGCCTTCATGCGGAGC
>JBEKLJ010000102.1:0-14181 GCA_050010255.1 Bryobacteraceae bacterium | reverse complement strand
ACCCCGCATCGTTGCAGTGGAGTCGCGGTACCCGAACCTTTCTGAGGCAGACGGTCGATTCGCTTTATCGTGGTTGTCAGGAGTTCGCAACAGGTCAAATCGGAAAGACCGTTGACGAAGCCTTCTCCAGGCTTAGCGAGGATGTTGGCCGACAGGCGGCTTTGTAGCTTTTCAGCGAAGCTGACTGCCGCCCGGGAGAAGACCGCCCATCCCAATCGCCGCTATGAGCGTGACAGGGCGGAGCGGAACCGCAGCGGACAATAAGGGCGGGGATCGCTAGTCGGTCCTAGTGGCCTCGAGCTCAGGGTCCCGTGCGATAGGAACAGCGAAGCCAGCGGGCGTCTCTCAGCAGGGCTACGGCTCGACCAGCAGGTTGTCGATCAGGCGGGTGGAGCCGAGCCACACCGCGCCGGCCACCAGCACCGGGCCGCGGATCTCGGCCACTGGCTGGATCTCCTCGGGATCGACGATCTCCAGGTACTCGACGCGCACTTCGGACTGGCGCGCCATGGCGGCCAGAACCTCGCGCTTGACGGCCTCCGGATCGCGGGCGCCGCGCCGGATCAGGTCCTCGGCCAGCCGCAGCCCGCTATAGAGCACGGTGGCGACGGCGCGCTGCTCGGAACTCAAGCGCCGGTTACGGGAGCTCAGAGCCAGGCCGTCAGGCTCGCGCACGGTTTCGACGCCGACGATCGCGACCGGTAAATCCAGGTCCGCCACCATGCGCCGGATGACGGCCAACTGCTGCGCGTCCTTCTGGCCGAAGTAGGCGCGGTCGGGTTGGACGATGTGGAGGAGCTTCGCGACCACCGTGGCGACGCCGCGGAAGTGGCCGGGGCGGAAGCGGCCGCAGAGGTGCTCGGTCAGCCCCTCGACATCCACAAAAGCGCGCGGCGGGCGCGGGTACATCTCGGCAGCCTCGGGCGCGAAGACGATGTCGGCGCCGCGCTCGGCGCAGAAGGCCAGGTCGGCATCGAGCGTGCGTGGGTAGCGGTCGAAGTCGTCTTTCCGGTCGAACTGGATGGGATTGACGAAGATGCTGACGACGACGCAGCCGCACTCGCCGCGCGCGACTTCGATCAGCCGGCCGTGGCCCTCGTGCAGCGCGCCCATCGTGGGCACCAGGCCGATGACGTCACCGGCGCGGCGGCGGCGCGCGACGGCCTCCCGCACCGCCCGGATCGTGCGGGCGAGCTCGGCGCTCACTTCCCGCCGCTCCCGGCCGCGCCGCCAGCCGGCGGGGGAGGGTAGCGGCCCTCGCGGACGTCAGCGGCGTACGCTGCGGCGGCGGCGGTCATGAGCTCGCCCAGGCGCGCGTACTGCTTTACGAACGGCGGCACGGCGCCCTCGTAAAGACCAAACACGTCGTAGCAGACCAGCACCTGGCCGTCGCAGTACGGCCCGGCGCCGATGCCGATGGTGGGAATCGAAACCGAGCGCGTGATGGTGGCGGCGAGCTCGGCGGGGATGGATTCCAGAACGATGGAGAACGCGCCCGCCGCTTCCAGGGCTTGCGCGTCGGCCAGCAGCCGCTCGGCGTCTGCTTTCTCGCGGCCCTGCTGGCGGTAACCGCCGAGCTTGTGCACGGACTGCGGCTCCAGCCCAACGTGGCCCATCACCGGAATGCCGATATCGACCAGACGCCGCACGGCGTCCACCACCGGGTGGCCGCCTTCGACCTTTACCGCGGCGGCGCCGCCCTCCGCCAGCAGGCGGCCCGCGCTGCGGACGGCGTCTGCGACGCTGGCCTGGTAGGAAAGGAAGGGCATGTCGGCGACCACCAAAGCGCGCTCGGCGCCGCGGGAGACCGCGCGGGTGTGGTGCAGCATGACCTCGAGCGTCACCGGCAGCGTGGTCTCGCAGCCCATGATGACCGTGCCGAGCGAATCGCCCACCAGCAGCACGTCGATGCCGGCCTTCTCGATCAGGCGCGCCATGGTGGCGTCGTAGGCGGTCAGCACGACGATCTTCTCGCCGCGGCGCTTCTTCTCCTTGATGTCGGGGACGCGGACGCGCTTTTCAGCCATGACTACACTCCTTACCGCAGCAGCGACTCGATCCGCCCGGCGGCCGCCTCCGCGAGCCCGCGCCGGCGCGCGATGCCGAGAACCTGAAGGCCGGCGGCGCGATAAAGGGCGCCGACCTCGGGCGGACAGCAGGCCAGCGCCCGCAGGTGGCGGCGGACGGTCTCCTCGTCGCCGCGTTCGATGGGGCCGGTCAGCGCCCGGTCGGGGCCAAGCGCGATCGAGTTCTCCGCGCTCGAGCGGATGAGCGGGGCCAGCGCGCCGAGCGCCGTTCCAGCCTCCAGACCCGCCGAGACCATTAGGATAACAGCGGCGTTCGTGAGGGCGTGAACGTAGTTGGAGGCCATGACGGCGGCGGCGTGGTAGAGCGGCAGGCGCTCGGGGGCGATTACGAGCGGCGTGCCGTCCAGCAGAGCGACGATCGAGCGCGCCCACTCGACGGCGGCGGCGTCGCCCGAGACCGCGAACGCGGAGCCGGGCAGGGCGGCGACGCCTTGCTCGGGCGAGGCGATCGTCTGAAGAGGATGCAGCAGGCCGGCGTGCTCGATCGGCGCCAGTGCTTCCGGCCCGCGTGCGCCGCAGGTGTGCAGGGCGACGCCGCCGCGGAACCCGGCCCGGGCCAGCGTTTCGGCAACGGCGGGCAGAGCCGCATCGGCCACCGCCACCAGGATGCGGTCCGCGCGCGCCGGCAACTCTTCCAACCCGACCGCCTCGACACCCGGGCCGATGAAGGCGGCGGCCGCCTCCGCCCGCGCGGGGTCGCGGCCGGCCACGGCCACCACCGGCTCGCCCCGATCGCCCAAGAGGCGGCCGAGCGCCTGGGCCACGCGGCCCGACCCGGCGATGCCGATGGCGCTGCGCATGGCTCAGGTTCGGAACAGCACCCGCTCGCTCTTGAAGATCTGGACGGCGGCGAAGAACGCGACGGCCGCGTAAACTACGTTGGCGGCCATGGTCACGGCGAAGGCCGCGTAGCTGAACTCGCCCAGGAAGATCTCCTTGATGAGCTGGCAGACGTTGAACAGCGGGATCAGCGCCAGCACGGGCGTCAGTTGCAGGCCCGGCAGCATGCCCGCGATCAGCGGGAAGATCACCGCCATTATCAGCGGCGTGAGGTAGCTCTGCGCCTCCTTGAAGCTCTTGGCGAACAGCGCGATGGCGATCATGATGGACGCCGCCATCACCGCCATGGGCAGAAGCGCCGCCAGCATCAGCGTGATGCTGTGCGCATCCAGCGGAATGCGGCCGGTCATCTGCTGGAACGCCTTGGAGCCCTTGCCGAAACCGGAGTAGCGGAAAGAGAAGACCAGGCTGGCGACGCTCAGCAGCGCGGTTACGAACACGGCCGCCGTGGTGGCCAGAATCTTGCCGAGGATGATCTCGTCCCGGCCGGCCGGGCTCGACAGGAACACCTCCAGCGTGCGCCGCTCCTTCTCGCCCGCGGTCATGTCTATGGCCGGGTACATGCCGCCGGAGAACATCAGCAGCACCACGAAGTAGCCCAGCATGCCGCCCCAGAACATGCCCGACATCTTTCTCTCGGGCGCCACGTTGACGCGCTCGATGGTGAACGGCGTGAGCAGGGAGTCGGACAGGCCCAGCGCGGTCAGCTTGAGCTTGACGCTGTTTTCCCGGAACAGCTCCAGAGCGGAGCGGAGGCGCGCGGCGGCCATCTCGGAGCCGGGGCGGGTCAGGTCCGCGTAAATGCGGATCTGGGTGCGGCCCGCGGTTAGGACGGGCTCGACGCCGGCGGCGATCTCCTTGCGCTCGATGGCCGCCTTCAGATCCGGCTTCTCAACCAGCGTGAACTGCGCCGCAGCCAGCGCGTTCAGCAGGCCGGGGACGCGCTCGGCGCCGTGGACGGCGATCGTGGCCGCCTCCTCGCCGGCCTTCTTCTCGGCCGTGCTCATGAACTTGCCGATCACGAAAAACAGCAGCGGCATCGCGGCCAGCGGCACCACGATCATGCTGATGAGCGTGCGGCGGTCGCGGATCGTGTCGAGCATCTCCTTGCGGAAGATCGCGGGCACCAGATTAAAACGCATGGGTCCTCTCCTCCGGCGCTTTCATGCCCAGCAGTTCGAGAAAGATCTCTCGCAGCCGCTGTTTGCCGGTGGCGGCGCGCAAGTCTTCCATGGTCCCGACTATCCTGATCCGGCCCTCGTGTATGACCGCCATGCGGTCGCAGAGGTACTCGGCCTCCTCCATGACGTGCGTGGAGAGAATGATGGCCTTGCCCCCGCGGCGCGCCTCCAGGATGAACTCCTCGATGACGCGCGCCGTGGGCACGTCCAGGCCCGTGGCCGGCTCGTCCAGGATCAGGATCGGCGGATCGGCAATGAGCGTGCGGGCGATGGCGACGCGCTGGCGCATGCCCGAGGAGAGCGTGTCGATCTTGGTATTGGCAAAGCTCAGTATGCCGAGCAGCGCGCAGACCTCCTGGATGCGGGCGGCCAGGCGCGCGCCGCCGAGGCCATTCATTTCGCCGAAGAAGCGCAGCGTCTCCCGGGGCGTGAGGCGGTGGTACAGGCCCATGTCGCCGGAGAGGAACCCGATGGAGCGGCGTACGCCCTGGGGATCGGCGACGATGTCGTGCCCGTTCAGCACGGCCGTGCCCTCGGTCGGCTGCATCACCGTGGCCAGCAGGCGCAGCGTGGTGGTCTTGCCGGCGCCGTTCGGCCCGAGCAAGCCAAAGACCTCGCCCCGCGGGACTTCGAAGGAGACGCGATCGACGGCCCGGACGGCGCCGCGCTTCGAATCGCCGAACGTTTTAGTCAGGTTCTGGACTTGGATCATGTGGTGAGGGGCCATTGTAGCGCAGAGCCCCGGCCGGCAGCCCGGCCGCGCAGCTCCTCAGGAGACGCCGCGCTCGACCGCACCTTCCCCGTCCCGAAGCGCAGCCGAAGGCGTGTGAGAAGATCGGGTTAGTTCCCGACGATGATGACCGTGAAGCTGTCGGGCACCATGGGCGGACGCGAGCGCGGCTGTTGTGCCGTTGCGGCGGGCGCCGGACCGAACCGCGCGGCTGGCAAGTAGATCCGGTGTGTTTTCGGATCCACCGTCATGGTGCGGGCGCTGGGCTGGGTCTCCGTGTTCTGGATGACCTCGTACTTGCCGGAGACCTCGCCTACCACGGTTAGGGTTCCATCTCCGTTGGAGCTGAAAGCGAGTCCGCGCCCCGGGTCGAAACCAGCGCCGTCGGGGCCCTGCCCGATCGGCAGAAGCGCGATCACCTTCCCCGTGTCCGGGTCGGACACGGCCATGACCTTGTTTCGGCAGACCGAGAACAGACGGCGATGCGCAACATCGATGGCGAGGCCGGATGGCTCCTCGCATCCGGTCAAGGGATAGCGCCGGGTGACCACCAGCCTGGCCGTATCGATTTCCGCGATCTCACTGGTGTCCTCGATGTTGACATACACTTTGCCCTTGCCGTCGCCGACCGCGAACTCCGGCTTGCCGCCAAGGGGGATGACGCCAGCCACGGTCGCAGCCTGTGCATCGATGACGGTTGCGTCCTTTGAACGCCCGTTGAAGGTGAAGACCCGGTTCGACACCGAGTCGTAGAAGATCGCGTCGGGATTCTGGCCGGTTGCGACCTGGCCAACCGTTTTGAGCGTCTTCAGGTCGAAGATCGTGACGTTGTTGGAGCGGCCGTTACTGATGAAGCCGCGATTCAGCTTCGGGGCAATCGCGATTCCATGGACGCCGGGGGTGTCGGGGATCTCTCCAACGACCTTCTCCGTGTCGAGGTCCACAACGACAACGCGTGTGCCGTGGGAAACGTAAAGCCGCCGTGCGGCGCTGTCCACGGTGACGTAGTCCCAACCGTCCTCCCCGCCGATTTGGATTCTGCCAATGGCGTGGTACGGCTCGGGAGCAGCGGCCAGGGCGGCGCTGGCCAGCAACGCGATCAGTGCGAGCGATTTCATCGGTAACCCCTCCGGCATCCAGTTTACCGCGCGCCAGTCCACCTCCGGACATCCGCAACCAGAACCGGCGGGCCGTTGCCACATATGCATAAAAAGTGCATACTGATACATATGAGAACGACGCTGAATCTCGACGCGTCGCTGGTCGAAGAGGCCCGCCGCCTCACCGGGATCCAGGAGAAGACCGCCCTGCTCCACGCCGGGCTCGAGGTCCTGATCCAGCGTGAGGCCGCGCGCCGGCTGGCTGCCCTGGGTGGGACGGAACCACGGCTCCGGTCGGCTCGCCGGCGCCGGCCCAGACCCGCCCGATGACCCTGGTGGACACGTCCGTTTGGGTGGCGCACCTCCGAAGCGGCGACGTCGCGCTGCGCCAGCTCCTCGAGAATGGCGAGGTGCTGACCCACCCCTTTGTCACGGGTGAGCTGGCCTGCGGCAACCTGTCGAAACGCGCGGAAATCCTGCGGCATTTGGACGCGCTTCCGCGCGCCGCGGTGGCGACGGATACAGAGGTCCGCCGGCTCGTCGAAGACCAGCGGTTGTACGGCCGCGGCATCGGGTGGATCGATGCACATCTGCTGGCCTCGGCGCTCCTCTCCCACTGCCGCCTGTGGAGCCACGACCGGCGTTTGCGCGCGCTGGCGGCGCGCGTGGGAGCGGCCTGACCAAGCGCGGCCAGCGGCGTGTTGGAATGCGACATCCACCCCTCGGGTGCGGCCAGCGCCCGCCGTAGCGCGGGCACTCCTGCCTGCCGCGTCGCCACTCCTGGCGACGCAGGGCGAGTGCGGGGACAGGCCCGGGAAGCGTCGTGCCAGACGTCGGCTGTCCGGCTACGGATGCCAAACGACGGCAAAGCCGACGCGGCACGCTGTCCGTTTGCGGATGCCAAAAAGCGGCAAAGCGCGCGCCACAAAAGGGAAGCCGAGCCGGCTTACGGACCGACTGCCGCCTGCCCCGGCAGCTCCCGCCGCACGGCGTCCAGCAAGCCGTTGATGAAGGGGACGGATTCCTCGCCCGAGAAGCGGCGCGCCAGCTCCAGGGCCTCGTCGATGACGACGGCGGCGGGGCTGGCGCCCTCCAGCAGCTCATAGATCGCCAGGCGCAGGATGTTGCGGTCCACCGCCGGCATGCGCTCCAGGCGCCAGTGCTCGGAGTGGGCGGCGATACGCTGGTCGATCTCGGCGGCGCGGGCCGCGGCGCCCTTCACCAGTTGCTCCATGAACGGGTCGGGCGCCGGGCGCCGCTCGTGCTCCTCCGAGTAGAGCGTGTCGAAGTACGCGGCGACGGCCTGTTCCGGGGACTGGCCGCCGAACTCGATCCCGAAGAGAATCTGGAACGCGCGCTGCCGGGAGCGGTGGCGCGAGGGCATGGCCCGTTCAGGCGCCCGGGCGCAGCCGGCGCATGAGATTGCCCATCTCGACCGCGGACATGGCGGCGTCGAAGCCCTTGTTGCCGCTCTTGGCGCCGGCGCGGTCGATGGCCTGCTCGAGCGTGTCGCAGGTCAGCACGCCGAAGCTGATCGGCACGCCCGCCACCAGCGAGGCTTGGGCCAGGCCCTTGGCCACCTCGGCGGCGATGTACTCGTTGTGGGGCGTGTCCCCGCGGATCACGGCGCTTAGGCAGATGATGGCGTCGTGGCGCTTCTGGCCGGCCAGCTCGCGCGCCACCAGGGGGAGCTCCCAGGAGCCGGGCACCTTGACGATCTCGGTGTCCTTCGGCGCTCCGGTGCGCGCCAGCGCGTCCAGCGCGCCCTCCAGGAGCCGGTCCGTGATGATGCTGTTGAACCGGCTGACGATGATCGCGAACTTCAGGCCGGCGGCATTGAGCTGGCCCTCGATGATCTGTTTCGGCATGCCTACCTTCCTTTGAGAACCGGCTGGCGCTCTTGTTGAAACCCGCGCGCGCCCTCGTCTCGAGCCTCCCCAGATGCCTCAAAAGCTATGAGCTTATGGAACATATGGGATACTGAGTGTTCAGAGCTTCATCATACCTCATGGACCCCCGCCACATCCGGAATTTCTCCATCATTGCCCACATCGACCACGGGAAATCGACCCTGGCGGACCGCTTGCTAGAGGTCACCGGAGCGCTTTCCGCGCGGGAGATGATGGAACAGGTCCTGGACACGATGGACCTGGAGCGCGAGCGGGGCATCACCATCAAGGCCCACTCGGTGCGGCTGAACTACAGCGCCGAGGACGGCGCCGCCTACGAGTTGAACCTGATCGACACGCCCGGGCACGTGGACTTCAGCTACGAGGTCTCGCGCAGCCTGCAAGCCTGCGAGGGCGCGCTGCTGGTGATCGACGCCTCGCAGGGGGTGGAGGCGCAGACCCTCGCCAACACCTATCTGGCGCTCTCGCACAACCTGGAGCTGATCCCGGTCATCAACAAGATCGACCTGCCTGTGGCCGAGCCGGAGCGGATCCGGGAACAGATCGAGCAGCTCATCGGGCTGGACGCGAAGGGCGCGCTGCTGGTCTCCGCCAAGAACGGCACGGGCGTGCACGAAGTGCTGGAGGCGGTGGTGCACCTGATTCCGCCGCCCCAGGGCGATCCCGAGGCGCCGTTGCGCGCGCTGATCTTCGACTCCTGGTTCGACCCCTACCGCGGCGTGATTACGCTGCTGCGGGTGGTGGACGGCCGGCTGCGCGTGGGGCAGAAGATCCGGCTGTGGTCGAGCGGCAAGGTGTTCGAGGTGGAGGGCCTGGGGTTCCAGTCGCCCAAGCCGGTGCCCTGCGAGGAGCTCGGCACTGGCGAGGTCGGCTACATGTTCGCCAACATCAAGCTGGTCGCCGACGCGCAGATCGGCGACACCGTCACCGAGGAGGACCGGCCGGCCGAGGCCCCCCTGCCGGGCTTCGAGCGGGTGAAGCCGATGGTGTTCGCCGGCCTATACCCGGTGGAGTCCCACGAACACGGCCTGCTGCGCGACGCGCTGGAGAAGCTGCGCCTGAACGACTCGGCGCTGAGCTTCGAGCCGGAGCACTCCACCGCGCTCGGCTTCGGCTTCCGCGCCGGCTTCCTGGGCCTGCTGCACATGGACATCGTGCAGGAGCGGCTGGAGCGCGAGTTCGACATCAACCTGATTACCACGGCGCCGGGGGTGCGCTACCGGGTCATCACGCGCGCAGGCGAGGTCGTCGAGGTCGATAACCCGGCCAAGTGGCCCGATCCGGCGGAAATCGAGGCCGTCGAGGAGCCGCTGATCGAGGCCACGGTGATCACGCGCGAGGAGGCCATCGGCGAGATCTTCAAGCTGCTCGAAGAGAAGCGCGGCGTGCAGAAGAAGTTCGAGTACGTCGGCACGGGCCGCGTGCTGCTGGTTTACGAGCTGCCGCTGAACGAGATCGTGCTGGATTTCTACGATCGGTTGAAAACCGTTTCCCGCGGCTATGCTTCGCTCGACTACCACCTGGCCGGCTACCGCGCCTCGTCGATGGCGAAGCTGGACGTGCTGGTGGCGGGCGAGCCGGTGGACGCCCTCTCGATCATCGTTCACAAGGATTTTGCGTACGACCGCGGCAAGGAACTCATCCACCGGTTGAGAAAACTGATCCCGCGGCAGATGTTCGAGGTGGCCTTGCAGGCGGCCATCGGCAACCGCGTCATAGCGCGGGAAACCGTCTCGGCGATGCGCAAGAACGTGCTGGCCAAATGCTACGGCGGCGACGTCACGCGCAAGCGCAAGCTGCTCGAGAAGCAGAAAGCGGGCAAGCGGCGCATGAAGCGCGTGGGCAAGGTCGAGATCCCCCAGGAAGCCTTCCTGGCCGTGCTCAAGGTGGGTGCGGAAGAGGCCTGACCGGCGGCGTGTTGCCGCGCAAAGCGGCGGTCAGCTTTCGGCCTTCAGCTACCAGCTTCCAGCTCCCGGCTATCAGCTTCCAGCTACCAGCTTCCTGTAGCCCCATATAGGAGTGATAACATTTCCGCATGCGTCCCTACTTGCGAGTCAGTGCCCTGGTTTCTGCCGTGGTCGCCTGTGGTCTGGCGGCCCCGCCACCGAAGACCGCCGGCCCGCCCACCGTGGCCGAGGCCGAAGCCTTTGTCAAGGAAGTCGAGGCCAGCCTTCTGGATCTCTCGACGTATTCGGGCCGGGCGGATTGGATCCGCTCGACCTATATCACCGGCGATACCGAGATCGTTGCGGCGCGGGCCGACGAGCGCGCGATCGCGGCCGCAGTGGCCTTCGCCAAGCGGGCCAAGCGGTTCGACGGGCTGTCGTTGCCGCCCGCGCTGGCCCGCAAACTCAAGCTGCTCAAGCTCTCCCTCACCCTGGCCACGCCGGCGGAGCCGCGCGAGAGCGCCGAGCTGACCGAAATCGTCTCGGCCATGGAGGGCGCTTACGGGCGCGGGAAGTACTGCCCCGGTGGCGATCCGGCGAAGTGCCTCGACCTGGAGGAGATCACCCGCATCATGGCCAACAGCCGGGACGCCAACCAGCTCCTGGACGTCTGGCGCGGCTGGCACACGATCTCGCCGCCCATGCGCCGGCAGTTTGCGCGCTACGTCCAGCTCGGCAACAAGGGCGCGCGCGAGCTGGGCTTCCCCGACATGGGCGCCATGTGGCGCGTCAAGTACGACATGCCGCCCGAGGCCTTCGCCCGGGAAGTGGAGCGGCTGTGGGAGCAGGTCAGGCCGCTCTACGTTTCGCTGCACGCCTACGTGCGGTGGAAGCTGCGCGAGAAGTACGGGGACATCGTGCCGGCCGATGGCCCCATCCCGGCCCACCTGCTGGGCAACATGTGGGCGCAGGAGTGGGGCAACATCTACCCGCTGGTGGCGCCGCGGGACGCCGATCCCGGCTATGACCTCACCCAGATCCTTAAGGCGCGGAAGACCGAGCCGCTTCAGATGGTGCGCTACGGCGAGGGCTTCTTCACCTCGCTCGGCTTCGCGCCGCTGCCGGCGACCTTCTGGGAGCGCTCGCTCTTCACCAAGCCGCGCGACCGCGAGGTGGTCTGCCACGCCAGCGCCTGGGACATCGACGCCGTAGACGACCTGCGGCTGAAGATGTGCATCGACATCACCGCCGAGGACTTCGCCACCGTCCACCACGAGCTGGGGCACAACTTCTACCAGCGCGCCTACAACGGGCTGCCTTTCCTGTTCCGCGACAGCGCCAACGACGGTTTCCACGAGGCCATCGGGGACACCATCGCGCTTTCGGTCACGCCGGAGTACCTGGTGAAGCTGGGCCTGCTGCCGCAGGCGCCGGACGCCTCCAAGGACATCGGCCTGCTGCTCAGCCGGGCGCTCGAAAAGGTAGCGTTTCTGCCGTTCGGTCTGCTGATCGACCAGTGGCGGTGGAAGGTCTTCTCGGGCGAGATCCCGCCGGAGCGATACAACCAGACGTGGTGGGAGCTGCGGCGGAAGTACCAGGGCGTGGCGCCGCCGGTGGCGCGCAGCGAGGCGGACTTCGACCCCGGCGCCAAGTACCACGTGCCGGCCAACGTGCCCTACACGCGCTATTTCCTGGCCGACATTCTGCAGTTCCAGTTTCACCGGGCGCTGGCGCATGCGGCCGGCTGCACCGGCCCGCTACATCGCTGTTCCATCTATGGGAACAAGGAGGCTGGCCTCCGGCTGAGGGCGATGCTGGAGATGGGGCAGAGCCGGCCGTGGCCGGAGGCGCTCTACGCGCTCACCGGCCAGCGGGAGATGGATGCCACGGCGATCCGCGACTACTTCGCTCCGCTCCAGAAGTGGCTCGACGAGCAGAACCGGGGGAAGCCCGTGGGCTGGCGGTGAGGGGGCGCCCGGGTCGGCGGGTCGACGGGGCTGCGTGAGGTGGCAGGCTTCCCTCACAACCGGGTGGCTCCGATGTGGAAGCGAGTCTTAGTCGGTGCGATTCTGCTGGCGGCTGCGGCCGCGGCTTTGGTCTACTATCGCGAGTCCCAACCCGTGCGGTTCGCCCGCCTGCTGTGGGGGCGCAGCGAGCGGTGCTCGCTCGGTGACGTCTGGCGCTCGCTCGAGGCCAATCAACGGCTCTGGGACCGGATTGGCGAGATTGCCGAGGGCATGAAGCAGATCGAGTCCGACCCGGCCGGATTCGAGCTGATCGAGGCCGGGCAGCAGCGCTTCTGGGTCCCGCCCGGGAACCAGGCGGGCCTGGCCGAGATGCTCGGTGAGCAGGAGGCCGAGGTCTACGGCGCCGCAGGCCGGGGCGTGCGTCGGCCGCGTCATCGTTTACCCGAAGGGCGTCTGGGACCGCGACGACGAGCTTCAACTGAACACCTCCCAGCTTTCGGGGGGCGATTCGGTGGCGCTACAGGTCCCCGGGAGCAGGCAGGGACCAAGGGTGCCGCTGACGACGATCGACAAGCTGGTGGAGGAGTTGCGCCTGGAGCGCGTCGACCTCATCAAAATGGACATCGAGGGGTCCGAGCGGCGCGCGCTGGCCGGGGCGAGACAGACCGTGGCGCGATTCCACCCGCGCCTGGCAATCAGCATGGAGCACGAGCCGGACGACGCCGAGGCCATCCCCGCCCTGGTGCGGAAGCTCTGGCCGGAGCTGAAAACCGAGTGCGGCCCCTGCGTCTGGGTTCACACCGCGCTGGTGAACCGGGCGGCGCCGGAGGTGCTCTTCGCCGGGCCGGTCAGCCCGCGCTGACGATTGACCCGGATGTTTCACCACGATCGTAGCGGGTTGAATCGCCAGCCTGAATCCGCTACCTTGTAGCTGGAGGAATGGCCGAGCGGTTGAAGGCGGCGGTCTTGAAAACCGTTAGTGGGGCGACTCACTCGGGGGTTCGAATCCCTCTTCCTCCGCCATGCCCTCCAGCCCGCCGTATCGACTCGCTCTCATCCATCCTGTTCGGTGGCCCGTTTTCGCAGTTCTTCCGCATCCCCGAGATCTCTGGCTCGGCCGGTCTGCTCTTTGTTGCGGAGCAATGCGGCACGACCGATAAAGTGCGTGGGGATCCCTTCCAATTCCGCTTCGCTGCGTGCCGCCCACGCTTCTTCGAAGCTGACCCCAGAGATTGCGGTTAACAGATCGATCCGGTTGGGCTTCGCTCCCAACTGGACCACCATGCCGGGCGAGCGGAGATCCGCCGCCTGTATACCCACTTTGCCGAAGCCGAACTCCGACAGCGCGCGCAAGACGCGGCCCGCATTCTCTTCAGTGGGACGCACCAGTAGGTCGAGATCGGCAGTATAGCGAGGGAAACCGTGAAAGGCGACTGCGAACGCGCCAACCACCAGGTACTCAACTTCGTTCGAGTTCAATAATTCGAGAAACTCGCGCCAGTCTTTGTTCAGCGGCATCGGGGTGACGGCTGTCGCGGAGTTCGATAAGGATATTCAGGCGCTCTTCGTAGGACATCGCCGCGTCGGTGCGCGCTTCGGCCTCATCGGCGTCCTGGAAGCTGGCAAATACCCTCACCCTCTTCTCCACGCTCATATTATAGTGCGTTGGGCGCGTCTGGCCGTGGGCCCCCGTTTCGGTCACCTAGATGAATGGCTTGACAGGGGCAATGGCGGGCCGCAACCGAGGCTCTCCGACCTAAGGGCGGTCACCACGAAGGCCGCTGAGCTGCTCCGCAGCCAAGTGCCTGATGGCTCGGACAACACCCCGCCGGCTCGAGAGCCACGGCGCAGCCGCCATGGCGGGCAAGGAAGTTCGAAACGTATCCAGGGTGGCCCGCCAGATACCCGCCACTTGAGATCAGCCGGCCCTACGCCATTAATGGGGGCAGTCGGAGGTCACCGGATCATCCGTCTCATCGCGGTCGCGCCGCAGGCGTGCTTGACCGCCTCGCCTTTTTCCGCGTACAATGCTCAGGTTGTTGAAATTGCAGTGTGGTTTTGCATTCGGTTCCGCAGTGGGAAGTGCTGGCCATAGGTACGGAGCTCGCTGTTCGTAGGTATTTGTGTTCGGGCAGTCCGAAGCGGTCCTTACCGGCGCAATCGTTGCGAGATCCACGATCCAGGAGATTCGGATGGACAGAGAGAAAGGTTCCGTGAAGTGGTTTAATGCGGCCAAGGGCTACGGATTCATCCAGCGCTCCAGCGGCGAGGATGTCTTCGTGCACTACACCGCGATCCAGACGACGGGATATCGCACCCTCGACAACGGCGCGGAGGTTGAGTTCGAAGTCAAGCAGGGCCCCAAGGGCCTCCAGGCCGAGAACGTCGTGAAGACATCAGCTGACAACTGAGCCCGCGCCGGCATTCCCAAACGATCAGGCGACATCAGCAGATTGCTGGTGAAACCTCCGGGCTAGCAC
>JBEKLJ010000101.1:0-12304 GCA_050010255.1 Bryobacteraceae bacterium | reverse complement strand
CTGGATCGTTCACTTCGCCGTCAAACCACGCTTGACCGCTCGGCTTCGCTTGGCTTTCCTCGTGAGCATATTGGAGGATGGAGCGCGCGGCGGTGAGGAACGCACTCGCGTAGTACCGATACGCCGTTTCTTCTTCTCTTGCTTCCGACATTTTGCCAAGGAAGAACTGGGCTTCGCTGATCTTGGTCGCTTCGTGCATATTGGCCTCCAGGGGAGATCGGCACAAGCGTGCCGGAACTGCGGCCCGATAACCGAGGGCAAAAGGGTCCTTGCGGTCTCGTTCAGTGCCGGGTGCTGTTCAGTGTGACCGGGCACACAATGAGGAAGGCGTGAGGAAGGATTCGCCCGCCCGAGCTAGCACAATTGCCGGTATTGAGAAACGCTAGTCGCCATAGCCTGAACAGCCCCAGTGATGAGGGCGGACGCCAGCAACCCCATCAGTTGTTCGGTGCCCCTCTTCGTGTTGAGGAGGAAGGCAACGCTCACGAGACCACCCAGGATCAACCACGGCGTTAACGAGTTTGGTTGACATTTCATAAAAGTACATTATACAGCCAGAACGTTTTGAAGACAAGCGGGGTGGGGGACTCGGCTGGGACCAAGAAGGGACTCGGGAACGCCTGCGGTGCTCCAAGCTTATGGCGTCGCAAAGTCTTGCAGTATGCGCTCCAACAACCGCAACCGACTTCGAGCAATCCGCTGGGACGCCCGGCCCTCCGCATCAGCCCGCCGAAGGTGAGCCGTGAGTTGCTTCCTGAACTGGAGGGCCGTCATGTTCATCGCTTTCGCCTGCTCTTGGAACGTCAGTTCCTCGAAGGTCTTGGTATCGCCCTTGTGCCGTCTTGGATTCATGCAGCAGCGCTCCTTTCCTCCTGCGAATATGAGGTGCCCTGAGCATAACAGCAGGAGCCGCCACCCACGAGATCTCCTACCCGGCCACCGCTCGGCTGCAAAGGCGAGCGCGCGCCGTATCTGGCACATGTCTCAAATCTGCCTGATCTGCGCCGGATCAATTCCGAGATGTCGGCACAGCGCCGAATGGTGCGCCGCGTGGGACTGCATCCAGAACTTCTTTGGCTCCGACTCGCCCTCATCAAACCACAGGTACAAGTGAATTCGGATCTTCTCTTCCCGGATGCGTCCTTCAGAGAAGTTGCGGTACCACGGAAGGACTGAACCGTTTTCAGTGTAGGCGTTGCCCGTGAGCACCGCCACCAAGTCGGGCATACCGGCCTCGAAGTCATTGTTGACGATAGCAAGGACGTTCGGATACTCGCAGCCGGGGTTTACCGACTCGAATTGCCCGGCTGCGCTGTGGATCTGGTTGCTGACGCGGTTGTACGTCGGGTCCGAGCGCGCACCGCCCACGAGCGTCAAGGGTGGTGCATTGCGCAGTTGACGTTCCAGCCACTCATCCTCCTGTGCTGTCTTGACTTCGCAGTAGAAGGCGAGGCGCCCACCTGCCAGTACGCGGAAATCAGGAGTCCGGCCCTGACGCATTGCTGCCTTGTCGAAGCGCTCCACGAGCAGCCCCTGCGCCGTCAGGTACGCGCTGACCTGCGCTTCGCCGCTGGCCACATCTTCTCGCGCTGCCATCATCTGTCAGTGTAGCGCCTGTCAGCCCCACACGCCCTCTTCGGTAGTGCTCTAAATCTATGTTTCTCTGGTGGCGGTTTCGGCAGTGGGTAGTGAGCTGATTTGAATTCACGCCTCTGGCCCACAACGAACACAGACACCCCGTCTGGCTACTGCGAAGTTCCCATGTTCACCTTCGCAGAATCCTCGGCCGCACTGAGCGCAGTAACGCAGCGTTAGGCGCAGCCGACGGAAGGCGGCTTCGCAGATGCGACACGGTACCGCGTGGCCTTCGTCGATTTTGGCGTGGTCATCACGGTCTTGGTCGAATGGGCTTAGATCAGGACTGCTCCAAAGACTTCGTGCTTCTGAAGGGACCATGCCCAGATTTTACTCCGCTTCACGCTCGTGAGGTCGGGGCTTGGCGTCCACACAGATTCAGCGCACCGCCCCCTCTTCGGATCAGCCTGCCTTGCGAGCGCCTTACCAGAAACCGTGGGAAAGCAATAGCGGCGGAATGCTCGCCGCTACCTGATTGAAGATTGTGAGGCTTATGGTGGGCGCGACAGGACTCGAACCTGTGACCTCCTGCGTGTGAAGCGCCCAAATCGCTTCTTTTCAGTCCATGAGTTCCTATTGTGTCCTTCGCTTTTCACCAACTTGGGGCGTCTGCTTTCGCTCGGCTGACAATCTTCAACAGTTCCATCAGATCCGTTTTGATACGGTTCTGATACGGCGAACCTGCTCGCAGGTGGATGCTCGAAAAGCAGCTGGTGCATTCAAAACGCAGGACCAAACCGAAGGGGCAAGAGCTGGGAAGGGTGTATCGTCGGCACACAGATTTGGGAGGTCTTCCCGATCACAGTCCAGGCGTGCACCCCGTCTGTGCTGTGAGCACTTTCTGTGGCTGCGAACGGGATTGTGCACTTCCCGACATCTAGTGTCCTGTCCCCGAAATAGCTTTACCTTTGCGCCAGGGCACCGAGCCGCGAGCGTGAGCGAGCGGACCGCTTCCAGACGGTCGCGGTTTGGTGCTCGGCGGTAAAGGTACTTCGGAGACAACACCTCGGTGATCACCTCAAAACCGGCCATGCGTGATCACTTCAAAACCGGCCAACGGCCGGACCCAGGACACAGTAGTCTTACCACGGCTCCCGCATCCGGACAAGAGCTATTCTTGGATTCGGATAACGGCTGATCGCAGTGCGACCGGTTTGGCTTTCCGTTTTGCCCCCTTTCCCTTCTCTCAGTAGTCTTTTCAGAACGGTCCGGAGCGGTCCAGGGCGCGCCGGGGCACCCGCGCGGAGCGGGGGTCGGACGCGGCGAAGCGCACCCTTGGCCGCGAGGACCGTTCTGGAAGATGGAGGTGAAGGGAAAGGGGGCATGCCAGACCGCCCCCGGCGCGAGGGTGCGGTGTTGTTCGCAAACCGGGAAGCGATCATCGGCTTGCTCCCGCCGCCAGCGGATCGACCTTGGTGCGCCAGCTGCGCGGTCCGCACTTGAGCACATGCCCATAATGCAGCAGGCCCTATCCAGCCCAATCGAATCAAAAGCCCCAAGGGGGTAGGGCGCTACTTTACAAACGCAGTTTTCAGGAGCCAAACAACGAGGAGCATACCCAAAACGCCGACGATCCAGAAGAACGCGGCCTCATTGTTGCTGTTCTCGCTGCCGTCGCTGTTGGTCAGAAATCGTCGGCCCAGGAACGCTCCCAAGCTCCCGAAAGCGAAAAGGGCCAACAATATCGCGATCAAAAGGCCAAGCGCAGGCCACATAAGTTGTTCCCCCAGGGCGCCAGGGAGTTGATATCAACTACAGTTAACCACGCGTCAGAGTTACACGCAAGGTCATTTCTCCTTCAGGTGGCTGGGCCCTCCGGTGCCTGCGGAAAGACGACCGCGAGGCGGGATGTCGCCGGCCGCCTCCCTTGAACAGAAAAGCCCCTCTATCCTGAAAGGACTGTTCCGGCCGCACTACATGACCTGGTCGGAGCAGATGAAGATTGAGGACCATGCACCCGCGTACCTGCGGAACGTGATCCGAATCATCACCGAAACAGGCCTCCGGGTCTACAAAGAGCTGGCTCCGATGAGGAGGGAGCAAGTGGACTTGGCGAACAAGGTGGTGTTCATCACGGATTCGCAGGCTCCGACCGGAGTGGCCGAAGTTCCGCTGACGGACATCGCAGCCGAGGCGTTCCGCGATCAACTCGCTCTGGCCGGTCCCGGGCCTTGGCTCTTCCCAAGCTGCAAGCGGCCGACCGAGCACCAGACGAACTTCAAGAAGACCTGGGACCGTACACTCCGGCAGGCCGGTGTGCCCTACTTCCGGCTTTACGATCTCCGCTCTACGTACGCGACGCGGCTGAGTGCGGGCGGCGTGGCTGACGAGTGGGTAACGCAACTGCTCAGGCAGACGGACGCCAAGGTTTTCAAGAAGTACTCTCAGATGAAACTCCAGATGAAACGCGAGGCGCTGACGAAGCTGAACCGGCAAGCCAGCGAATCGGGAGCCAGGAACCGTTCTGATATGGTGGCTGCCGACTGAAGAGGTTTTGATACGTTAGTGATACTTTTTGGGGTTTTGAGGACAGGGCAGGAAATGCAGCTCATACGCAAATGGCTGAATCAGAAAGGGCTACGTGGTGGGCGCGACAGGACTCGAACCTGTGACCTCCTGCGTGTGAAGCAGGCGCTCTAACCAACTGAGCTACGCGCCCTCGGGCGGGCCGAACTCTGATTGTAGACCAGCCGCCCGCTGCTAGTCGAGGAACTCCACCCGGTACTCCTCGATCACCGGGTTGGCCAGCACGTCGCGCGCGATCTCATCCATCTCTCCGGCCGCCAGCTCGCGCGTCGCGCCGGGGGCGAGCTGGATGTCGAAGAACTTGCCCTGGCGGACGTCGGCCACGGCCCGGTGGCCGAGGCCGTTGAGCGCGGCGCGGATGGTCTGCCCCTGGGGGTCGAGGACCGTCGGCTTGAGCGAAACGAACACGCGGACTTTCATGGGAATCCCTCATTCTAGCGCGAGGCGCACGCTGGCTGGCGCGGTATGCTAAAACCAAGGTTCCAGGGAGGGCGCCATCCTCAAGATCTGCGTGCTCGGGAGCGGCAGCTCGGGCAACTCGACGCTCGTGGCCACCGCGCGCACGCGCCTGCTCATTGACGCCGGCCTGAGCCGCCGGGAGATTCTGGCCCGCCTGGCCGCCGCCGGCGAGGACGCCGAACACATTGACGCCATCCTGGTCACCCACGAGCACACCGACCACGTCGCGGGCCTGCCGGTGCTGGCCAGGACGCTGGGCGCGCCCGTCTTCCTGACCCGCCTCGCCGCGCCCGCCATCTGCTGGAACGGCCTCGAGCCCGCGATCGAAACCTTCCAGGCCGGCAGCCGCCTCGTGATTGGCGACATCGAAATCGACACCTTCACCATCCCGCACGACGCCATCGATCCGGTCGGCTACTCGTTCCGTGCCCAGGGTCTCAAGATCGGCCTGGTCACCGATCTGGGCTATATCCCCGATTCGATCAAGTTCCACCTGCACGGGACCGACCTGCTGGTGCTCGAATCGAACCACGATTTGGAAATGCTGAAGGTGGGGCCTTACCCCTGGCCGGTCAAGCAGCGTGTGATGAGCCGCGTCGGGCACCTGTCGAACGAAACGGTCTGCGAGTTTATCCAGCAGGACCTGGACCCGGCCACGCGAACCCTGGTGCTCGGGCACTTGAGCGAGCACAACAACCACCCGTCGATCGTGCGGCTCGGCGCCGCCCAGGCGCTGGCGAAGCGCGGGATCGAAACCCGCCTCGTGATCGCCGAGCGGCACGCGCCCACCGAGGTCTTCCAACTCTGACTATGATTCCGCGATACACCCGGCCCGAGATGGGCCACATCTGGAGCGACGAGAACAGGTTCAGGACCTGGCTGGAGGTCGAGCTGGCCGCTGCCGAGGCGCTGGCCGAGCTGGGCGACGTACCCCAGGAGGCCGCGCGGCTGTTGCGCCAGCACTCGAGTTTCAGCGTGGACCGCATTCTGGAGATCGAGCGCGAGGTTAAGCACGACGTCATCGCCTTCACCGCCGCGGTTGCTGAGTCGCTCGCCGCCGCCGGCCACGCCGACGCCTCGCGCTGGCTGCACTACGGGCTGACCTCGAACGACGTGGTGGATACGGCGCAGGCCCTGCAAATCGCGCAGACGTCCCGACTGTTGTTGCAGGGGCTGGCCGAGTTGCGGGCGGTGCTGCGGGAGCGCGCGTTCGAGTTCCAGCACACGGTCCAGATGGGCCGCACGCACGGCGTCCACGCCGAGCCGATCACCTTCGGGCTGAAGCTCGCCCTCTGGTACGATGAGGCCGACCGCGACTACCAGCGGCTCGAGGCTGAGGCCAAGGAGATGGCCGTGGGCAAGCTCTCCGGCGCCGTGGGCACGTTCGCGCACATTGGCCCCGACGCCGAGGAGCGCATCTGCGCCAAGCTCGGTCTGCGGGCTGCCCCGATCGCCTCCCAGGTCCTCTCACGCGACCGGCACGCGGCTTACGTCTCCGTGCTGGCGCTCATCTGCGCGCTGCTGGAGAAGATCGCGCTCGAGATCCGGCACCTCCAGCGCACCGAGGTGCGCGAGGCCGAGGAGCCCTTCTCGGCCGGCCAGAAGGGCAGCTCGACCATGCCGCACAAGCGCAACCCCGTCACCTGCGAGCAGATCTGCGGCCTGGCGCGGGTGGTGCGTGCCAACGTTCAGGCGGCCTTCGAGAACATCGCGCTGTGGCACGAGCGCGACATCTCCCACTCCTCGGTCGAGCGTGTCATCCTGCCCGACTCGACCATACTCACCGACTACCTCCTGGCCCGCACCACGCACCTCGTCCGCAACATGCGCGTTTACCCGGAGCGCATGCGGCGCAACATCGATCTGGCCGGCGGCCTGGTCTTCTCCGGCCAGGTCATGCTCGACCTGGCCGCGGCCGGCATGCTGCGCGAGCGCGCCTACAAGGTCGTGCAGGAGCACGCCATGAGGGTCTGGGAAGAGGGCGGGGACTTCCGCGCGGCCATCGAGAACGACCCCGAGATCCGCGCCGCGCTCGCGCCCGAGGCCCTGGCCCGCGCATTCTCGCTCGAGCGCCAGCTCCGCCACGTGGACCGCATCTTCGAGCGGGTCTTCGGGGCGGGGCAGTGACGCTCGCCGGGGCGGAGTTTAACCGAAAACTCTTTGCTTCGGAGGAGTTTAGGACTACGCTGATACCTCTGTGAGACGGCGTCTCAGTCAACGCCCCTATGTTCTAATTATGTAGTACGATTCACGTAGTAGCATAGATTGATAAATTGCGTGATTTTTTCAGGGGTCTGGGTTAAACTCTTAACAGTATTCGTTTCAGAAAGGACTGAGGCCCCGAGATGCGGAAGCCGTATGGGATCTCTCACCATCGCGGCCTGGATTTGGCACGGGTCTTGCTCGTGGACGGTGACGTCACCTCGCGCCTGACTCTCCAGACCGTCCTCGAGGCAGGGGGCTACCGGGTGGATGCGGCCGCCTCGGCCTCTGAGGCCGTCGGAAAGCTGGATGAGCGGGAGTACGAGCTGGTTCTCACGGACCTCAGCATGGAGTCTCCTGAATCTGGGCTGAAGGTCTTGGCGCATGCCCGCATGATGGACTACAAGCCGGCCACTGCCCTGGTGACCACCTACCAGGATTCCAAGATCCGCTCCGTTTCCAAGAGCTCCGGCACCGTTCTGATCGAGCCCGAGGACCTTCCGGATCTCCTGAGCAAGATCGCGGACCTCATCAGCGAGCGCGCCACCCGCAGGGTGGAGCGCGAGCTACGCCACGCCGGCGCCTGAGCCGCCCGGCGCTCTCCTCTATCCGTAGTAGGGTGAATGGCTGTCCCTCCGCAAGCGTCGCCGCACGGGTTTCCGCGTCAATGGTTTACGGCTAGAACGTCCGGTAGTTCGTGAACTGCGTGTCGATGCCGAAGTCCTGGGTGCGAAGCATGTGAATGACCTGCTGGAGGTCGTCGCGGTTCTTCCCGCTCACCCGCACCAGATCGCCCTGGATGGAGGCCTGCACCCGCAGCTTCAGCTCCTTCACCTTCTTGACTATTTCCCGCGCCTTCTCGATGGGGATGCCCTGCTGGATGGAGACCTCCTGCCGCACGCTGGCGCCCGCCGCCGGCGTCACCGTCCCGTAGACCAGGCCCTTCAGCGGCACGCCGCGCTTGACGAGCTTCACCTGGAGCACTTCGATCACCGCGCGCAGGTGAAACTCGTCCTCGCTCGCCAGCAGGATCTTCTTGTCCTTCTCGTTAAGCTCGATGGTGGACTTGGAGTTCTTCAGGTCGTAGCGCTGGTGGATTTCCTTCAGCGCCTGCTGGATGGCGTTGCTGACCTCGTTGAGATCGATTTTAGAGACGACGTCGAAGCTGTTGTCGGGCATCTGGCCTCAGCGTAGCGCAGGCGGGGGGAGCGTGCCAAGGCGCGCACCGCGCAGCGGTTCCGGCACGGTTTCGAGAGCTGAGGGCGCCACTGAGACGGCTGTCCGGCGAACCGTCGGTGTGGGATAATGAACCGGCGGGGGCCATCAGCAGTGAAATCAACCGGCAGGGCGATCCGCCTGGCGGCCTTGGCGCTGGGTTTGGCATTCGCGCTCCAGCCTTTGGGCGCGCAGAGCGGCGGCGGTGGACAGGGCGGGGGTGGCGGCTCGGGTGGCGGCGCTCCCGGCGGCGGAACCGGTGCGCCGGCGCCTGGCGCCGGCCGCACCACGCCCAACCCGGGACAACCCGCGTCGCAGTCCGGCCAACTCAACCAGCAGTCGATACAGCGCCCCTGGTTCTTCAGCGGCAAGGTTGTGCTGGACGACGGCACGCCGGCGACGGGCGACGTAACCATCGAGAGCGTCTGCGGCGGCGTGCGCAGGCCGGAGGCTCACACCGACTCCAGGGGCCGCTTCAGCTTCGAGTTCGGGCACAACGCCGCCATGCTGCCCGATGCGAGCATTTCCAGCGGCGGTTTCGATCGACTCGGCCGCGGCTTCCCGGCCGGGGCAGCCCGCGGCGGGAGCGATATGCTGCCGACCATGGGAACGGGCGTAAGGCCGGGGCCGACGGGCTGTGAGCTGCGCGCGGTCCTGGCCGGCTATCGGTCCGAGGCCCTGGATCTGGCCGGGCGGCAGCTCATGGACAACCCCGACGTCGGCACTATCATCCTCCACCGGCTCGGCCAAGGCATGGGCACCATCGTCAGCGCCACCAACCTGGCGGCCCCCAGAGACGCCAAGAAAGCTTACGAGAGAGGCTTGGCCTCGCTGAAGAAGCAGCAGTGGGCCGAGGCGCAGATGCACCTGGAGCGGGCGGTGCAGGTGTACCCGAAGTATGCCGCGGCGTGGTTCGGGCTGGGCCTCGCGCACGACCGCCAGGACCGTCGCGAGGAGGCCCGCCGGGCTTTCACGCAAGCGCTTGAAGCGGACCCCAAGTACCTCCAGCCGTACCTGCCGCTGGCGACGATCTCGATCCAGGAGATGAGGTGGCAGGAGGCAGCCGACCTGACAGCCAGGCTGCTGCAGCTCGACCCGACGGAGCAAGCGCCGGTTCTGCTGCTCAACGCCGTAGCCAACGTGAACCTGCACAACGTGGACGCCGCCGAGAAGAGCGCGCGCGCGGCGGTCCAGTTCGACCCCACTCACCGCTTCCCGCGGGCCGAGTACGTGCTCGGAATTGTCCTGGCGAACAGGCAGGAATACGCCGCCGCCACCCAGTTGATGAGGGCTTACCTGGAAAGGCAGCCGGACGCCCCGGATGCGGAGCTGGTCAGGAAGCAGATCACCGACATCGAGAGGGTGGCCGGCGCGCCACAGCCCGTGGGGGCGCAGCCGCGGCCGTAACGCTCTCAAGATCTGGCGCGCACCTCGTATCTCGAGCCCTCTCATCGCGCCTCGCTACCAACGGCGTGAGAAGATCGGGCTAGGGAGTCCCGGCCACGGGCTTGTAGGCGATGCAGTCGATCTCGATGCGCATGGGTGCGACCATGCCAGCCTGGACGGTGGTGCGGGCCGGCCGATGCTCCCCGAAGACCTCCGCGTAGACTTCGTTCATCGCGGCGAACTCAGCCGCATTCACGAGATAGACGCAGACCTTGACCACGTCCTGGATGCTCGCGCCGCCGCTTTCGAGAATCCGCCTGATGTTGGCGAGCGTCAGGCGCGTCTCGTGCCGGATGTCACCCGGCGAGAGCTGATCGGTCTGGGCATCGACCGGGCCCTGCCCGGAAACGAAGATGAAATCGCCGGCGCGCACGGCCGGCGAGTAGGGCCCGCGGGGCGATGGCGCGCCTTGGGGCAGAATCGGCTGGATCATGGCATGGCTCCCCTCATCCCAGGCTACCGCGGGGCCGGACCCGCCCGGCCGATAGCCGCTCAGGCGGCCGGGCGCCCGGGCGGACCCGATTGGACATGCCGGCTGCTTACTCCGCGACCGGCATCGGAGGAGGATTCTTTCGGCGCGCGCGGCGGGGCCGGTCTGCCGGCGAGCCTTCGTGGACCGCCTTTCGCGTCCGCTTGGTTCCGGTGCCTGCCGCCTTCCGGGCGCGCGCCCGTTTGGGCTTTGGCTGTTCTATCAACGCCGGCGTCTGGTTCGACTCCGGCTGTTTTTCGTCGTACTCGCTCACAACCGGCCCCGCCTCGGGCTCGGCCTCCTGCGGGGCGGGCGGGTAGAACTCGGCGCCGAGGGAGACCATCAGCCCCCCGCGCTCCTCATCCGGCTGGAGGCGGACCAGCAGCTTGTCCTGGGCGTAGTTGAGCATCTCCATGAACTCGGTGAAGCCGTACTTGGGCGGCTCGAAGTCGGGATGCTCGGCGCGCACCCAGGCCTCCAGGTCGTCGGAGGCGCAACCAGCGTCCAGCTCCAGCCGATGCGTCTCCAGCACGTCGCGCAAAATGGGCAGCGCCTCGTCGGGCTTGTGAGCCGGCTCCTCGGGCTTGGCCTGGGTCCGGCGCTCGATGACGTACCGGCCTTCGGCGCCGGTGACGTTGACGTAGCCGGCTTCCCGCAGCTTCTCGACGAAGTCGGTGAAGGTGCCGGAGCCGTAAGCTTTCTCGCTGAAGGCGGCGTCAAGCTGGAGCATCGTCGATTTAAGCAGACCGAGCTGGGGAGTGACCTCGCGGCGCTCGAGCACCTGCAGGGCTCGCTCCAGGAGCGGCATGGCCTGCGAGAGCTCCAGCGGCGCTGGCCGGCGCCGCTCGCGGCGGCGCGAGAGCTGCTGCTGGTGCGGCTGGGCATGGTGCGGCGGCTGGGCCTGGTGCGGCTGGGCCTGGTGCGGCTGAGCCTGCTTCTCCTGCGGCTGCGGTGGCTGTTGCTGCTGCTGTTGCTGCTGCTGTTGCTGCTGCTGTTGCTGCTGGCGCGTTTGCGCCCGCGGCTCGTCCATCAGCGATTCGAAGCTGATGAACTCGTGGCAGTTCTTCTGGAGGATGGTGCTGGTGAAAGCGCGGCCGCCCACGACGAAGATCATCTTACCGTACTCCTTGAGCTTGTTCACCAGGGGGATGAAGTCGCTGTCGCCGCTGATGATGGCGAAAGCGTTGATGTGGTCGTGGGTAAACGCCATCTCGAGCGCGTCGAGGGCGAGGTTGATATCGGCGCCGTTCTTGTCGCCGCGCGGCGACGGGATGCGCTGGACCATCTGGACGGCGTTTTCCGCCATCTGGCGCTTGGCGCCCTCCTGCCGGCCCCAGTCCGCGTAAGCGAACTTGGCCACGATGTCGCCGCGTTCCTTCAGCGCATCCAGCACCCCCGCAATGTCGAGGTCGCGCTGGAGCGTCGATTTCACGCCGATCTCGATGTTGTCGTAGTCCACGAACACGGCGATTTTGAGCTTCTCGTTCATACGTAAGTTCCTCGCGGGCCTGCACGCCTCTAAGGGGGTGCGGGCCCGCTCCGAATTGTGCCGAAGCGGGGTCGCGGCGCCGGGTTCAGGCGGGTTGCTGGACGCCGCTCCGGATGAACTCGGTGATCTCATTCGGGAGACGCGCCCGGCTGAAACACGGCCGCGACGCCCTGCCTCTTCAGTTGCCCGGCATCCTGTTCCCGAATACTGCCGGCGACGACGAAGACGCCCGTCATCGCCGTCTCGCGGAGCGGCTGCCGCACGCGCAACGCGCGGGCAACATCCTTCGCGCCGCGCCCGTGGCCGTCCAGCCCGGACTCGGCAATCAGGACTCGGATGCCCATCCACATCTGGTAGCTGCCGGACAGGCCCGGCTGCTACCTGTCTCCTACAGGATACTCTTTTCCGGCGGCGGCTGCGGTTCCGCAGGGGTTATCCTGAAGGTCTGTGACGAGGTCTTCGACAGCCCGTTGGACGCTGCTCGTGGCGCTGGCGCCGCCGCTGGCCGCCGAGGTCAAGGTCAGCCGCATGCCGGATCGAATCGCCGTGGAGATCGACGGCAAGCCGTACACGGCGCTTTATTTCGGGCCCCCGAAGCCGTACCTGCACCCGCTCCGTGCGGCCTCGGGAACCATTGTGACGCGGCTGTTCCCCATGGAGACGTCGCCGGGCGAGCCGCGCGACCACCCGCATCACCGGGGCCTGTGGCTCGGCCACGGCGACGTGAATGGTTACGACTTCTGGACGAACGAGCCGGGTCAGAGGGGAGCGAAGAAAGGCCGGATCGTGCTCAGCAAGGTGCTCAAGACCAGGAGTGGCGCCCGCTCCGGGCTGCTGGCGGCGCGCTTCGAGTGGCAGGATAG
>JBEKLJ010000100.1:0-12488 GCA_050010255.1 Bryobacteraceae bacterium | reverse complement strand
GTACACTGTGTCATAGCAAAGAGCCGTCCTCTCTTGGTCGAAACATCTGCTTCCACAAATGTTTATGCCAGAGTCGGCGGCTCTTTGCCAGAGGCCGCGTGAAATATTCGGGCTAGCCCGGATGTTTCACCAGCAATCTGCTGCGGCGCGCGATAGGGCCGCATCTACTGCGTTGCGCTCGGCCGGCGTGCAGGCAAAAACCGGGTACAGACAGCCACTTTTCGCGTCCGCGAATCCGTTGTCTTCAGAGAGCTTGGAGCGCGAAAAGTGGTGTCTGGCCCCGGCTTTTGGCCGCGCCCGCGGGCGCCGGCCGTCACGCGCCTTGTATCTGCAGCCCTCTCATCGCGCCTCGCTACGATCGTGGTGAAACATCCGGGCTGGTCGTGTTCCCACCGTTTTCGTAGAATGAAAGGTCGTGATGACGCCGCGCGACACAGTCGACGCCGCGCCGGCCGCGCTTTCCAAGCTCCCCGACCTGGAGGCGGCGCTGGCAGCGGTCATCCGCGGGAAAGCGGAAGTCCTGCGGCTGTCGCTGGTGTGCCTGCTGGCCCGCGGCCATCTGCTCATCGAGGACGTTCCCGGCGTCGGCAAGACGACGCTGGCGCACGCACTGGCGCGGTCGGTAGACTGCCAGTTCCACCGGCTTCAGTTCACCGCCGACATGCTGCCGAGCGACGTGGTGGGCGTCACCGTCTACAACGCGCACTTGCAGGCCTTCGAGTTTAAGCGCGGCGCGGTGTTCACCAACTTCTTGCTGGCGGATGAAATCAACCGCACCACGCCCAAGACGCAATCGGCGCTGCTGGAGGCCATGAACGAGCGCCAGGTGACCATCGACGGCCTCTCGCACCCGCTGCCGGAGCCGTTCATGGTGATGGCCACGCAGAACCCGGTGGAGCACCACGGCACCTACCCGCTGCCGGAGTCGCAGCTCGACCGCTTCCTGATGCGCCTGCGAATCGGCTATCCGGACCGGGCCAGCGAGCGGCAGATTCTGCGGAACGGCGCCAGAATCCTGCCGGCGCCGCTCGAGCCGGTGCTCTCGTCCGGGGACGTGGCGGAGCTCCAGTCCTGGGTAGGCCGCGTGGCGGTGGATGAAGCGCTGGTGGACTACATGCTGGCGATCGTGGAGAAGACCCGGGGACACGACTCGCTGGCGCTGGGCGTCAGCCCGCGCGGCGCCCAGGCGCTCTACCGCGCCACGCAGGCGCTGGCCATGATCGAGAGCCGCGACTATGCCATCCCGGACGACGTAAAGCGCCTGGTGGTGCCTGTGTTTGCGCACCGCGTCGTGGTGAACACGCGCCTGACGCTCACCGAGCGCACGGCCGATCTGAGCGACCGCATCCTGGAACAGATACTGACGCTAGTGGAAGTGCCGCTGTAAAGGCCGATAGCTCAACATGAATACTGCGATCGTCGGTCTGCCGATGGTGGGCAAAACGTCGCTGTTTACGATCCTCACCGGCGCGCACGAGGCGGCGCGCACCGGCTCCATGGCGACGCGCGTCGGCGTAGCCAAGGTGCCGGACCCGCGGGTGGAGGCGCTGGCCGAGGCGTTCCACGCCGAGAAGGTCACACACGCCGTGATCGAGTATCTGGACACGCCCGCCATCTCCAAGGAGGCGTTGAGGGATGCGGGTTTCCTGGGCAGTCTGCGCCAGGTGGACGCTTTCGCGCACGTGTTGCGGCTCTTCCACGAGGACAGCATCCCGCACGAGCAGGGGTCGATCGATCCGCTGCGCGACGCCGCCAACATCGAAATCGAGCTGATCCTGAGCGACCTGGTGGTGGTGGAGAAGCGCCTGGAGCGGCTGGACAAGGACCGCAAGAAGATCAAGTCGGCCGACCTGGACCGGGAGTTCGATGTGCTGGAGCGCGCCCAGGCGGTGCTTGGATCCAGCCGGCCGTTGCGCGAGATGGAGCTGAGCGGCGAGGAGGAGTGGCGCATTCGCGGGTTTCACTTCCTCTCGCAGAAACCGGTGCTCTACGTGCTCAACCTGGACGAAAGCGAGGCGCCGCGCCTGCACGAAGTCGAGGCCGAGTGGCGCGGCGGTCCGCTGGGCGGGCGCGCGCAGACGGCCGTCACGGCCGTCTGCGGCAAGATCGAGGCCGAGCTGGCCGAGCTTTCCGGCGAGGAGGCGCGCGAATACCTGGCCAGCTACGGCCTGGTGGAGTCCGGCCTGGAACGCTTGATCTCGGCGAGCTACTCGCTGCTAGGGCAGATGTCGTTCCTCACTGCGAGCGAGAACGAGGTGCGCGCCTGGACCATCCCGGTGAACAGCACGGCGCTCAAGGCCGCCGGTACGGTTCACACCGACTTCGAGAAGAGGTTCATCCGCGCTGAGGTGGCGAACTGGAAGGTGCTGGTCGAGAGCGGGAGCTACGCCGGCGCCCGCGAAAAAGGGTTACTACGGCTGGAAGGCAAGGAGTACATCGTCAAGGACGGTGACGTGCTCCTGATCCGCCACGGCTAGGCGGGCTGGCGGCCGGCGGCTTTCCGAGCAGCGCCTCGGCTAGTCCCGCTGCGGCTAGAACGATCGCAACCCAGACGAACCAGTCGCCGTGGCGTGAGTAAAAGGTGGTCGCGCTCAGGTAGGAGAAGCCCGTGCGCGCCGCCCCAGCTACGTACGAGGGCAGGTTGCGGCGGAGGCGGCCAGCGGGGTCGATGGTCGAGGTTATGCCGTCGTTGGTGGCGCGCAGAATCCAGCGCCGGTTTTCGGCCGCCCGCATGCGCACGATCCGAAGGTGCTGGTCGCGGGCGGCGCTCTTGCCGTACCAGCCGTCGTTGGAGATGTTGACGAACAGATCGGCGCCCAGCACCGCAAATCGCCGCACGTAGTCCGGGAACACCGACTCGTAGCAGATGAAAGCGCCGATCTTGTGCTCACCCGCGGGCAGGACGGTCTGGCGCTCGCCCGGCGCGAAGTCGCCGGCTTCGCTCGAGACCTTTTCGACCAGCGCCTGGAACAATCTGGGCACGTATTCGCCGAAGGGGACGAGGTTGACTTTGTCGTAGCGCCCGGCCGGGGCGCCTTGCGGCGAAACCAGAAGCGCGGAGTTGAGCGGCGCGCCCGCGGCGTTGTGCGGCGTGACGTTCAGTACAAGGTAGGCGGCGGTGCGCCGCGCCAAACCGTCCACCTCGTCCCGGAAGCCCGGATCCTGATAGTAGTAGAGCGGCATGGGCATTTCGGGCCAGACGATGAGCGCCGGCCGCTCGCCGGCTCCCGCCGTCGCCTGCTCGAGGGTGAACACTTTGAGGCGCTCCCGCATCGCGTGCGCCCACTCAGCCGACCAGAAGGCCTCGCCGGAGAGGTTCGGTTGGACGAGCACCGCCACTTGCGTGCCCGGCTCGGGCGCGGGCAGCTTGGGAAGCAGGGCCAGCGGCAGCAGAACGAGCAGCGGCACGAGCTCGCGGCGCCAGCGGCCGAGCACGAGCAGGGCCGCGCCGGTGGCCAGCATGGCGAAGGCGAACGAGATACCCCAGACGCCGGTGAACGGCGCCAGGCGCGCTAGCGGCGGCATGTCGATGCCCGCGCTGCCGAGGTTGAGCCAGGAAAAGCCGAGCCCGCCGTGCGTGCTTTCGATTGCCACCCACAGCGCGGGCACGCCGAGGGCCGCCCAGCGCCGCGTCATCAGCGGACCGGCCAGGCACGCGAAGAAGGCCATGTGCAGCGCCTTGTAGGCGCAGAACAGACAGAAGGCCAGCCACGCCGCCCAGGCCGCCATTCCGGCGTGCTCGGCGAGGACGCCCTGGATCCAGTAGCAGACGCCCGCCCAGTAGATGACGCCCGCGATCCAGCCGCCGAGAAAACGCCGCCACGGCGCGCGCTCGAGGGCGACGCCGATGAGCAGCGGCGCCAGCGCGACCGGCGCCAGCCAGGCCAGGTCGAACTTTGGGAAACACAGAATCAGCAGAACGGCGGTGGCCGCTGACAGCGCCAGCCGCGTGGCTGGGCGCCCGCGGCGCGGAAGCCCCGCACCTGGAGAGGCAGAAGCGCTCTGTGGAGAGTTCCTGGAGAGCATGTTCACGCGCACCGGACCTGCTCACTCACGGCGTCAGCCATGTAAGAGCTCCGCACCAGCGGCCCGCTGAATACCGCTTTGAACCCCAGCGAGAGGCCGTAGTCGCGCCAGGCGTCGAACTGCTCCGGCGGCACGTACTCGGCCACCGGCAGGCTCCGCCGCGCCGGCGGCAAGTATTGCCCGATGGTGGCGATGTCGGTCCCGGCCGCGCGGAGGTGGCGCAGGACCTGCTGGACCTCCTCGGGTGTCTCTCCGAGGCCCGCCATCAGCCCGGACTTAATCAGCACGCCGGCCCGGTGGCCGCGCGCGAACTCGAGTACGCCGAGGGAGCGGCGGTAGCCGGCCTGCGGCCGCACGGTCCGATACAGCCGCTCGACGGTCTCGATGTTGTGGCCGAAGACGTCCGGGGCGGCGTCGAGCACGCGCGCCACTGCGCCGCAATCGCCGCGGAAATCCGGTGTGAGCACCTCGATGCGCGCCGCGGGCAGCGCCCGCCGGATCTCGTGGATGGTCTCAGAGAAGTGACGCGAGCCGCCGTCGGGGAGATCGTCGCGAGTGACGCTGGTGATGACGACGTAGTTCAACCGCATGGCCGCCGCCATCTGCGCCACCCGGACCGGCTCGCCGGGGTCGAGCTCGTGTGTCGCCGCCGGACCCGCGGGGACGGAGCAAAAGCCGCAGTCGCGCGTGCAGCGGTTGCCGAGGATCAGGAAGGTCGCCGTGCCGCGTCCGAAGCACTCGTGCAGATTGGGGCAGCGGGCGGATTCGCAGACGGTGTGAAGGCCATGCGCGCGGAGGTTCTGCTTGAGTGCGTGGACGGCGAGGAAGCGCGTCTGGGGCTTCCGCAGCCACTCGGGGAGGCGCTGGCGCTCAAGGCTGCCCACGACTAGAACTTCTTGAGGATGGGCCTGAACCCGGCGCTCTCCAGGCCGGCCTTGGTCTTGGCCGTCTCGGAGGCGTCGCGGAGGGGTCCGACCAGGGTGCGGTAGAGCTGCTGCCCATCCACGGTGATCGGCACCAGCACGGCGCGGTAGCCCTTGTCCTTCAAGACGTCGGCCAGAATCTGCGCCTGCTCGCGCTTGACGGCGGCCACTTGCAGGAAGGTCTGGCCGGGCTGGGGCGGGGCGCCTAGCGGGGCCGGCGCCGGCTTCGGCGGCGCCGGAGGCTGGCCGGCCGCCGGCGTGGCAGGCGAAGCCCGCGAGCTGGAGGGGGCCGTGGAAGCAGCCGGCTGCGCCGTGGGCGCGCCCTCCGGGCCCGTTACTCTGCCCTCGCCGGGTTCGAGCGGCGGTTCCGCGGCGGGCTGCGATGGCGCTCCCGCGGGAGCCTGCGGCGGAGCTTCCGGGCCGGCCGCTACGGGCCGGCCCGCTTGGGTGGCGCTGTCGGGCGGGCGTGCCGCCACGGGGGTGGCGTCGCCGCTCGAGTTCGCACGTCCGAAGAAGTACCCCATCGAGAACACGACCCCGAACAGCACGAACAGAACGAACACGATGCTGAGCAACTGCTTGTTTCCGACTGTCAGCTCGATTTCGCCTTCTTCGTTTCTCGGCATCTGGACCTGTTAACTGTCTCCTGGTGCGACCCTGGCTGCCGCCGGCCTCAAGGCTTGGGCGCCGGCGCGCCGTCGCCGAGGCGGTCCAGAGCCCTGCCCAACGACGTGATTATATCGAGCGGCAAGGGAAACACGATAGTCGTGTTCTTCTCGGTCCCGATCTCGACCAGCGTCTGGAGGTAGCGCAACTGGAGCGCCGCGGGCTGCTTCTGGATCACCGCGGCCGCCATCGAGAGCTTCTCGGCCGCCATGTATTCGCCTTCGGCGTGAATGATCTTGGCGCGGCGCTCGCGCTCGGCCTCGGCCTGGCGCGCGATAGCGCGGATCATCTGATCGGGCAGGTCCACCTGCTTCACCTCGACCATGGCGACCTTCACCCCCCACGGCCCGGTGTGCTGGTCGAGCACGGATTGCAGCCGCACGTTCAGTTTCTCGCGCTGGCTGAGCAGCTCGTCCAGCTCGACCTCGCCGAGCACACTGCGCAGCGTGGTCTGGGCGAGCTGCGAGGTGGCGTAGAGGTAGTTGGCGACGTCGATGACCGCGCGTGTCGGATCGATGACGCGGAAGTAGATCACCGCATTCACCTTCACCGTGACGTTGTCGCGCGTGACGACGTCCTGGGGCGGCACTTCGAGCACCTCCGTCCGCAGCGAGATCCGCACCATGCGGTCTAGCGGCCGGAAAACGAGGAATATGCCCGGCCCCTTCGGTTGCGGGCGCACGCGCCCCAGCCGGAAAATCACCCCGCGCTCGTACTCGGCCAGGATTCGGATCCAGGCCAGAGCCAGAACGATGATGATGCCTACTCCGATAAACACATAGTCGCTGTCACTCATGGTTTCCTCTCGCCTCCTCCGAGGCCGGCTCGACCCTCAGCGTGAGCCCTTCGATCTTCCGCACCTGGACCGTGGCGCCGGCTTCGACCGGCGCCGATGAAACCGCGTCCCAATACTCGCCGTGAATGAAGACCTTGCCGCGCGGCGCCAGCGCCGTGTGCGCCACGCCGAACTCGTCCACCATGCCCGCGGCGCCGGTGAGGACCTTGCTCAGCCGCGCGCGGACGGCCAGTGTGACCAGAAAGCTGGTGACGAGGGCGAACGGCACGGTCACGGCCAGCGCCGTCGCGAACCGGATGCGCATCTCCGGCAGCGGGCTGTCCACCAGCAGCAGCGCACCCAAAACCATGGAGACGGCGCCGCCCGCGGTCAGCAGCCCGTGTGTGGCGAACTTGGCCTCCAGGACGAACAGAACCAGCGCGAGCACCAGCAAGGCCGCCGCGCCCCAGTTGATTGGCAACACCGATAAGGCTGCAAGTCCCATTACCACGAGAATCGCTCCTGCCACACCCGGGACGATCAGCCCGGGGTTGCTGAACTCCACGTAAACGCCGAGCGCGCCCAGGACGAGCAGCACCAGGGCGATATTCGGGTCGGCAATGGCGGTGACGATCCGCTGGCGCAGCGTCGGCTCGTACTCGACCACCTGGGGCAGGCGAAAGCGCAGCGTCTGCCGGCGGCCATCGAAGCGCGTGACCTCGCGGCCGTTCAACTGGCCGAAGAGGTCGGCTTCGTTCGTGGCGACGAACTCGATCAGACGGCTCTCGAGCGCCTCCCTATCGGTGAAGGACTTGGCCTCGAGCACGGTCTGCTCGGCCAGGGCGGCGTTGCGGCCGCGCTTGCCGCTCAGGCTGCGGATCGAGGCGGCGGCGTCGTTCTGGACCTTGCGCTGCATCACCGGGTCCATCTGCCCGCCGCCCAGCATCACCGGCGTGGCCGCGCCGGTGTGCGTGCCAGGGGCCATGGCCGCCACGTCGCCGGCCTGGAGAAGGAAGAATCCGGCCGAGGCGGCCCGCCCGCCGCTCGGCTCGACGTAGGTGATGACGGGCACGGGAGAGGCGACGATCTTCTCGATGATCTCGCGCGTGGCCTCCAGGAGCCCGCCCGGGGTGTTGAGCCGCACCAACACGGCCTCGGCGCCTTGCCGCTCAGCCTGCTGGATCGCGCGGCCGACGATCTCGGCCGTGATGGGGTGCACTACGCCCTCGATCGAGACCGCCACGACCTTTTGGGCGGGCGCCGGCTTGGCCACCACGGCCGCCAGCAGCCCTATCGCCGCCACCACGCTCCGGAATCTCAAAGCAAGAACACTATAGCACCGGGTTCGCAGCCGCGGGTGGCGAGCCGGGGGCGGAGGTTCGTTGTGACGCGGGCGGGAAACCCCAATGGGCCTAGGCGGGCCGCCGCGGCGGGGAGGCCCGGCCGGACAGCCGACGCTCCGGAGAGCGCGGAACGAGGTAAACTGATCCCGGATTCCGGTGTTCGAGCCGGCGCGAGGGCGGCCGGCCTTCGCAGCCGCCGAACGCCAGGCACAGGAGGGCGACGATGCCGAGCTCAATTCTGTCTGAAGCCGAGAAGGAACGCTTGGTGGAGTCCATCGTCAACGAGCATCCCGAGCTCGCCCGAGATCGGAGCTTTGTTGCGCAATTCCTGGCGGCAAAGGGATACGTGGAAGACGCCTTGCAGGTGTTCGAATACCTCAACCTCATCAAGGCTGGGGGGCTGCTGGCGCGTCTCCAGTCGGCTGTTGGGTTCCTGTCGGTCCCGGGCCTGTCGGAGCTCACGTTCATCATTGACACGCTGTGCGTCATCGGCAACGCGAACCGCTACGCGGTGCAGATCCTCGGGCACAAGGCTTACGCCTATGGGGTCACGGCGTGGGCGTTCCAGCAGCCGCTGCCCTCCCTGCCGCAACGGGACGCGGAGAAGCTGCGGCAGTGGGTGTCGGGGGCGCACAGGGCCGAACTGGGCGCCGCCGAGTGGGTCGAGATGCGCGACGCCGCTGTGAGGGCGATGACGCTTCGCTGCGCGCAGAATCGCATTCCGGCGGTGGACTTCAAGTTCATCGTCAGGCTCGGCTTCTCAAACCAGCCCAAGGAGCTTGCGTTGGCTCTTTTCAAGGGCTTCGAAGCGACCATGACGAGATGGGAGCGGGACGTCCACACCACGCTGACCTGCGACTACCCCAACTGAAGCAGGTCGTACTTGAAGGACAGCGCTCCGCCGGCATTCGGGGCGGCTGGCGGCGGGGCGTTCCGGGGCGTTCAGCTCGCTGCCGGGTGGCGCGGCGACAGCCGCGCGGCGCAAGGCGCCATCGAATTGCCGCCGTCGGGGTACGGAATTGTCGTCGCTCGTATGGAAGGCGTCGGAAGAGCAACCTTCCCTACTCCCCATGTGAGATCAGGGCGAGATCCCGCACTCCGCGGTAGTCGCCGCGATTGTGGGTGACGAGAGGCAGACCGTAGAGCAGTGCCGTTGCGGCGATCCAGGCATCCGCGCATTCGATACGACGCCCAGTCGCTTGCGCGGCCACGGTCACCTCGGCCCACTTCGTGCAAAGTGCCCGATTGTACGGAAGAACGACGAACGGTTCTAAGTACTCACGCAGCCGGCGCCGGCGGGCCTCGCCCCAGTTAGCGTGGATTACCCACCGATCCAGTTCAGCCAGGGTCATGAAAGAAATCACCAGAGTCCGGCCGGCCAGGTCGGCGTCGTAATGGGTACTGATCGGGTGGTTCTTGAAAAGGAAGGAGACGACGTCCGTGTCGACGACGACGCTGCTCATGCCGCGCGGTCTGCCGTATTGTGGCCACGCCACTCATGCAAGGCGGCCAGGAAGTCCTCGATCGGCTCCTCCGCCGGCCAGAAATCGCCGTGCAGGACTTCGACGTCGATGACCGGCCCCTTTCCCTGCTGGGCGATCAACTCGTCGAGCGTAGGATTGGCATCGAAGTTAAGGCGGGGATCATTTGGTTTGCCGTCCACCAATCACCTCGCAGCTCGAGTATAGCAGTCACGCGCCGCCGGCCGTCAAGGGCAGCGCGGCGATAGCCGCGCAGTGCGGCTTCGGGTGAGGCGCGCGGGCGAGAACGACTTCGGCAAATCCTCTGGAGACGACAGCATTGGCCCCCTTTATAGAGCCGCCCGGAGCTCCCGCGCCCGCCCCACGGCCGGCACAAGTCCTAACCCGATCTTCTCGCACGCCTTCGGCTGCGGCTTGCGGGAGGCCGGCATCTTCTCAAGTTGCGCTCGGGGTGAGTCCTCGATCCGTAACGGACCTGCGGGCTCACCCCGTCGCGCGCCTTGAATCTGCCGGCCTCGCGCGGCGCCTCGCTTCGAAGGGTGTGAGAAGATCGGGTTAGGAAGCCCTTCGTCCGTCGTCTTCTCGGCGTCTCCGCGCCGCGGCGGTGAATCCCTCCCTCCCACCGTGGAACCGCGAACCGCGGTGCGGTAATCTGGATTCCCATGTCGGAGACACACAAGCTGTCCGTCGCGGAGAAGATCGGCTACGCCTTTGGCGATGGCGCCTCCAACCTGTTCTGGATGACCTTCATCTACTTCCAGCTCAACTTCTATACCGACACCTTCGGCCTGACCGCCACCGCCCTGGCCACCATGCTGCTGGTGACCCGAGTCTGGGACACCGGCTTCGACCTGCTCATCGGCATGCTCGCCGACCGCACCCGGACCCGCTGGGGCAAGTTCCGCCCCTACCTGCTCTGGATGGCCCTGCCGTTCGGGATCATCAGCGTCCTGACCTTCACCACCCCCTCATTCAGCCCTTCCGGAAAGCTGGTCTACGCCTACGTGACCCTGTCGCTGATGATGATGGTCTACTCGGCCATCAACGTCCCCTATTCGGCGCTGATGGGCGTCATCTCCCCGGATTCGCAGGAGCGCACCAGCCTGTCCTCCTACCGCTTCACGTTCGCCTTCCTGGCGGGGCTGGCCGTCCAATGGGCCACGCTGTACCTGGTGGGCTATTTCGGCAAGGGCAACTCGGCCCGCGGATATCAGGTCACCATGGGGGTGTATGCGGCCCTGGCCGTGGCGCTGTTCCTGCTGACCTTCGCCCTGACGCGGGAGCGGGTTCAGCCGGTCAAGGACCAGCGCACTTCGCTCGGCCGGGACCTGCGCGACCTGCTCGCCAACACGCCCTGGCTGATCCTCTGCGCGCTGGGCATCTTCACGGTGTGCTACGTCTCGATCCGCAACGGCTCGATCATCTATTACTTCAAATACTATGTCGGCAGCGAGACGCTGGCCGCCACTTACATGGTGGTGGGCACGCTGATGTCGATGCTGGGCACGTTCCTGGTTCAGTTCGTGACCCCGAAAACCGGGCGGAAGAACGCCTACATAGGGCTGATGCTGTTGACCACCGTGCTGACCGCCCTGTCCTATTGGGTCGCACCGCAGCAGTTCGTGATGATGTTCGTGTACCAGGTGCTGGTGAACCTGCTGATGGGGCCGACTTCGGCGCTGGTCTGGGCCATGTACGCCGATACCGCCGACTACTCGGAGTGGCGGACCGGCCGGCGGGCCACCGGACTGGTGTTCTCCGCCTCGGGGATGTCGAACAAGTTCGGCTGGGCCATCGGCGGGTCGATTGCCGCCTGGCTGCTGGGCTATTACGGCTTCCACGCCAACGTGCAGCAAAGCGTCCAGGCCCAGCACGGGATCCGGCTGCTGGTCAGCATCATTCCGGCCATCGGCAGCGCGCTGGCGGGGCTCGGTATGTTACTGTACCGGCTCGATGAGCGGACTACCCGGAAGATCCAGGCCGAGCTGGCCGAGATCCGGGCCAAAGCGGCGCGGGCCTGAGAGGAAGACATGCAATACGGATATTTCGACGACCGGAACAAAGAGTACGTCATTACCCGGCCGGACACGCCGAAATCGTGGAGTAACTACCTGGGCAGCACCGAATACGGCGCTATCATCACCAACAACGCCGGCGGCTACAGCTTCTATAAGTCGGCCGCCCAAGGGCGTTTCCTGCGGCTTTTCTTCAACTCGCTGCCGATGGACCAGCCGGGACGCTATATCTACCTCCACGACCACGACACGAAGGACTACTGGTCGGCCTCCTGGCAGCCTGTGGGCAAGCCGCTCGACCAGTTCCGGTCGGAGTGCCGTCACGGCAGCGCCTACACCATCATTTCGTCGGAGTACTCCGGCGTGCGGGTGGAGACGGTCTATTTCGTGCCACTGGGGAAGGACTTCGAATGCTGGCACGTCAAGGTGACCAATCTCGGGCCAACGCCGCGCCGGCTGAGCGCGTTCACCTTCGTCGAGTACGCCGGCAACTGGAAGGCCTGGCAGGACACCTTCAATCTCCAATACACCCAGCACATCGTCCGGATGTCGGTCGAAGGCAACATCATCGACCACGGCTTGAACGTGAATGTGCCGCACCGGCCCGAGGAGTTCGAAAATCACGACCAGGGACGGCACACCTTCCTGGCGCTGGTGGGCGCCGAGGTCTCGGGCTTCGACACCGACCGTACCGCCTTCATCGGCGCCTACGGCAGCTACGCCAACCCCTCAGTGGTCGCGCGCGGCCAGTGCACCAATTCACTCGCGGCCGGGGACAACGGTTGCGGCACCTTCCAGGTGCCACTCGCGCTCGAACCCGGCCAGACGCGGGAGTTCCTGGTGCTGGTGGGCATCGGCACGGCCCGGGAACAGGGCCGCCGGGCGGCGGAAGAGTTCGCGAGCATGGACCGGGTGCGCGAAGAACTGGCCGCGCTGAAGAGCTACTGGCACGAGCGGCTCGCCGGCATGAGGGTGGCGACGCCCGACGCCGAGCTCAACAGCATGCTGAACATGTGGAGCCCGTTCAACTGCCTGATCACCTACGCCTGGTCGCGGGCCGCCAGCCTCACCTATGCCGGCGAGCGCGACGGGCTCGGCTATCGCGACACCGTGCAGGACATGCTCGGGGTGATGCACGCCATTCCCGAGGAGGCCCGCGGCCGGCTCGAATTGATGATCACCGGCCAGGTCTCGACCGGCGGCGCCATGCCCGTGGTGAAGCAATTCTCGCACCGGCCGGGGACCGAAGCGCCGCCGCG